>NZ_JACLZC010000004.1 GCF_016901735.1 Pseudoflavonifractor phocaeensis
CATTGCGGTCCATTTTCCCGCGCTCCAGCATCTCTCTCACCACCTACTCCTATTTTAACTCTCTTAAACGAAAAAGCCCAGCTTTCGCTGGACTTTTTCGACAGGCTCATTTAAATGGGCCATGATACCGTCAAGTAAAATTGAAGAATTATCAAAGTTAGCTCTTGAGGAAAAATGGTATTATGGAGAAAGAACTTCGAATGAATCTAATGACCTTCCAATTTTGAGGAATTACTTGGCATATACTTTCAAACGGTTGTGTTATGAAAACAAAATTGTGATTGGAATGGATACAGAACGCAATGAAGAGTATGCAGCCTTTAACACTGGCCTTGTGGATAAAAAATATGAATATATCTATGCCTTGTTCAAGAAAAATTCTCAAAATACAAAATACTATTGGTATCTACTTGATTTTGTTGTAGCAGGTGAAGATATTGGAAAAACTCTGATAAAGGTGTTTAATCCTCTGCCAGAAAGGGCAAATTATTTTGAAAATAAAATACAAAATATGCTGTACGATACCACTACAGGTGATTTGTCATGTGACTATACTCACATTATAACTGAACGCACTGAACGGTTACCTTTGGAATTCCTTAGGGAAAATTGTTCCGAGGACTTTTTATGTGTTGATGGTGTCAACATTGACGATATATATTATACAGGAGTGAAAAACCCTGCAAGAAAGGCATATTTTGTGTCTTTAGGTTTCAAAATTAAGTGCACACCAAGAGTTCTTAATCGCTTGAAAAATCGCATTTCGGATGCAGTAGATTTGGCATTAAAAAGAGTGGAGTGGAATTATAAAACGGCTATCCCGATGTATTACCCAACAAAAAACACCGGCTCTTTGCTTCTCCCCCTATCCTTGGTAGATGAAGATCATGTGGATTTGGCGCTAGTGGTAGAACGGCAGACATCTGGAGCATACCAAGGTCAAACCATTTTGCCGCTCGATCTTGCATATAATAATAGTAGACTGGTGACACGCCCTGATAGCGATTGGCTGAAAACAGACATTGTACAAAATGAAGATATAGACGAAAATTGCGATGAATGATTCATTATATAAAGGCGCATATATTAACTATATACATAGAAAGCATATTTTTTCTGGCAACACCATGGCAACAAAAAATCAGATAGCCCCTACTATCTGAATAATGAAAATAACGCCAATACCCTGAACTAAATCCCATAAGCAAATCTGTTTAGAAAATTTCTGACAGGAGCGAGTGGGAATAAGCAAAAAGTGGATATGAGGGTCCGCAAACCCGCATAAACACTGGGTTTTTGATTTTCAGATTCCCCATTTGATAGCAGATTGATAGCACCCATCAAAAACCGATTTGTTTTGGAATTTTGGGTGGCTTGCGAATACGCAGGATTTTTGTTCTAAGAGAAAAGGTCTAACTGATTTTTGCTGATCAGTTAGACCTTTTTTATTTTGCTCTCATTTATCTGAATTTTCTGATTTTGCGCAACAAACGGCCTCTCCCGTGGCCTACAAGTGAGAGGGTCAGATCAGCCCCTCCGGCGGCACCTTGGCGTGGATCTGGCTGCTGTCGTGCTCCGGGTAGTGGTAACGCCAGCGGTCATAGTCCTCCTGGGAAATCTCTCCGGTCTCCAGCTTGGCGGCCTGTTCCCGCCAGGCCCAGAGCATCTCGTGCAGCCGGGCAGCATCTTTGTTTTTACGGAAATCTACCTGCAAGGCAAGCTCACCATCTTGCTCCGTGATCTTCAAACCGTAGTTGTCCTCCAGGGTAAACAGGGTGTGCATGAGCCCCACATAGGAGTCTATATCCGGGACGGAGAGTGCATGGGGCGAGACATCCAGTACCTGCGCCAGGGCAGCAGTCAAGTCTGCCTTAGGGGTTCTTGATCCTGTTTCGTACTGTGCCAGGCGCACATCTGCGGACTTCTCCGGGAAGCCCAGCGCCATACCGAGATATTTCTGTGTCATCCCCCGCAGGAGACGGAAAAAGTGAATCCGTTCGCCAATCGCCATACATCCAGCTCCCATCTATGGTTGTTCTTATATGCAACATAGCATATTTGTTTAGGATTGTCAAGACAATCTAAGCAAATTTATTTAATAATTTTTCTTCTAAAAGGCTTGAACTAAGCTTATATGTATAGTATTATAAGGATACTAAGCGGATAAGCTTAGATAATATAGCCCATCAAATGGCCCGCCAGATTTTTGGTTGCGAAACGGAGAAAAAGTGGCGGACATAAGTAAGGAGGCATTTATGAGACACAACATCCGCAAGCAGCAGTCACCAACAACAAGGAAAGGAAGGTATTTATTATGGCAAACCAGATTTTTATGCGCGTCAATGAAGTGGCCGAGGAGCTGGGGGTATCCGTGCCCTACGCCTACAAGCTCATCCGGCAGATGAACGAAGAACTGGCGAAAACCGGCTGCATCACGATTTCCGGGCGGATCGACCGCAAGTTCTTCCACGAGAAGTTTTACGGAACCAGAACCGAGACGGCGAGAAAGGGGGAGTAATTATGGCAGCGTTCAAGAACAAGGACAACGGCACCTGGTATGTGCAGTTCCGCTACACCGACTGGAAGGGTGAGCGCCAGCAGAAGCTCAAAAGGGGGTTTGCCACCAAGCGAGAGGCGCTGGAATGGGAACGGGAGTTCCTGATGGAGAAACAGGCCGATGTGAACATGACCTTCGAGAGCTTCGTTGCTCTCTATGAGAGGGATATTAAGCCCAAGCTGAAGCTCAATACCTGGCTTACCAAGGAGAGCATCATGAAAAAGAAGATCCTACCCTATTTTGCCAAGCGGAAGCTGTCGGAGATCACGGCCAAGGACATTATGCGCTGGCAGAATGAGATCCGGGAAATGCGGGACTGTCACGGCAAACCTCTGTCCAAAACCTACCTGAAAACGGTTCACAATCAGCTCAGCGCCATTTTCAACCACGCTGCCCGGTTTTACGGTCTGAATATCAACCCGGCCCGGCAGGCGGGCAACATGGGGGCGGAGGAGCGGAAGGAAATGCTGTTCTGGACCCGGGAGGAGTACACTAAGTTTTCCGAGGCCATGATGGATAAGCCGTTGTCCTTCTACGCCTTTGAGGTGCTTTACTGGTGCGGTATCCGGGAGGGTGAGCTGCTGGCCCTGACCCCGGCGGACTTCGATTTTGAGAAGCGCACCCTCACCATCAATAAGTCCTATCAGCGGCTCAACAAGCAGGATGTCATTACCACCCCCAAGACACCAAAGAGCAACCGGGTGATTCAGATGCCCCAGTTTCTCTGTGACGAGCTTCAGGACTACCTTAAGCAGCTCTATGGCGTGGAGCCGGACAGCCGGATGTTCCCCATCAGCAAAAGCTATCTTCACCGGGAAATGGACCGTGGCTGTAAGCAAACAGGGGTGAAAAGGATTCGCATACACGATTTGAGACATAGCCACATCAGTTTGTTGATCGACATGGGCTTTACCGCCCTGGCCATCGCGGAGCGTGTGGGGCATGAGAGCATCGACATCACCTACCGTTACGCTCATCTGTTCCCCACCCGACAGGTAGAAATGGCCGACAAGCTGGATTCACTGAAGAATGAGAAAGGAGTATAAGAAAATGTCCAAGAAGAACTATGACAACCACAACCGCTGGAGAAACAAGGCGGTGGCCTTCCGGGTGTCGGCGGAGGAAGATCTTCAGCTGGAAACCCTGGTGAAGCTCACCGGCCTGACCAAGCAGGACTACATCATCCGGCGGCTGCTGGAACGGGATGTGGTGGTCCAGGGCAACCCCAGGGTCTACAAGGCCCTGCGGGACCAGCTGGCCGCTGTGCTGGACGAGCTACGCCGGATCGAGGCTGGACAGGACGTGAGCGACGATCTGCTGGACACCATCCGTATGATTGCCACCATTATGAACGGAATGCAAGAGGATTTCGCCTATGATCGATGAAAAAAAGAAAATGACCGCCCAAGGCTCATCTGTTGGCGCAGATGATGGGCAGTCAATCTCCAAATCTTATGAAAATAGTATACCCACTTCCGGGGAAGAAATCAACGATGAAATTGTAAATTCCCCGGAAAGCCTGGAAGAAGTGTACCGAAGGATGCAGCGTATGGCAGACCCTCGATACCTGCATACGCTCACCATGACGGAGCTATTCCAGACCGCCTATATGAGCAGGCCGCCGGTGGCGGAAGGGCTGCTTTACGCAGGGGCATATATCCTTGCCGGAGCGCCCAAAATCGGCAAGTCCTTTCTGGTGGCTCAGATCGCCTACCATATCAGCACCGGGCAGGACTTGTGGGGCTATAAAGTCCACCAGGGAACAGTGCTCTACCTCGCACTGGAAGATGATTTTCAGCGCATCCAGAGCCGGATGTTTATGATGTATGGCGTGAATGACACTCCCAATCTCCACTTTGCCACCACGGCCGGAAAAATTGGGAACGGGCTGGACGAACAGCTGGAAAACTTCATGCAGGAGTACCCGGACACCAAACTCATTATTATCGACACCATGCAGAAGATCCGGGAAGTTAGTGGTGAAGCATACAGCTACGCCAGTGACTACGAGATCATTGGCAGGATCAAACAGTTTGCCGATCAGCACGGTATTTGTGTGCTGACTGTCCACCACACTCGGAAGCAGCAGGCAGACGATTCCTTTGAGACGATTTCCGGCACCACCGGGCTGCTGGGCTGTGCGGACGGTTCCCTGCTGATGCAGAAGAAAAAACGCACGGAACTGGACGCTACCATCAAGGTGGTGGGACGAGATCAGCCGGACCAGATCCTCTACTTGAAGAAGGACCCTCAAACCCAGATCTGGAACCTGGAACACATGGAAAACGAGCTGTATAAAGAGCCGCCGGACCCGGTACTGGAAGCGATCGCAAAGTTGGTAAAGGAACCCTGGAGCGGCAGCCCCACAGAGCTGGTTTCTTTCCTGCAAATCGATATGCTGCCGAACACCCTGACCAAACACCTGAATGTCAATTCGGGACGTCTGCTGTTGGAGTATAATATCCAGTATACGAACTCTCGTATCCATGCAGGGCGAAGGATTAAACTGACTCCTGTTTCGGAAAAAGCGTGACGATGGTGACGGTCGTGACGGTGATTTTGATGGTGTGTAAAGCACCGTCACCATCGTCACGACCGTCACAGGAGGAAAATGGATATAAAAAGTGTACAAATTCCCTATGAGCTTTTTGTGGCTTTGGTGGAGTACCATCTGGCCTACGATGATGACTGTGTCGAAGAAATCCGCCAGGGTCTGGAACAGAAATTGGATGCACTGGTGCGGCATGAGCTGTATGCAAAATATAAGACTGCGCCCACCGCAGAAGAACGGGAACAGGCCCGGAAGGAATACCTGGACAAGCGTGGAGTGTTCCCGGATTTTCGGTGGTGAGATAGGTTTCCGTTCGGACTAATTTTACCGTTGCGATTAGCACAAAAGTTTTTCCTTGTCGGCAGGGACAGGAGCGTGTCACGCTCCTGTTTTTGCTGGCAGAGGGAAATAGGTGGCTACTGTTTCGGACAAGGAATTCCCGCTTTGAAAAGCCTATTATAGAGGATTTTCCTTGCTGAAAGGTATTTCGGATGGGGTGGTATTTTGCCACCTCATTTTCCAAGGAAAGCTTTATTTTAGGGTATATCATATTAGCAAAAGGGGTAGACAAAAAAGCGCTCGCAGAACGCGTAGCCACAGAATAAAATTCTGTGTTCAATGGGGGCTTGGGGACGCTGCCCTCAACAAGCAGTTTGTGGCAAATGGATAGCCACAAGCATTGCTTGCCGGAAACTAAAACAGTCGTAATGCTGCTTGTATCGCTGCACAAAATCGTCTACAATTCAAATATCAGGAGGTAACGACTATGAGAAAGATTGTATCCTGTGAGTTTAACATGGACACCGCCTGCGTGGAGCTGTGTTTGGAGGACGGAACGCTACTCTCCATCGACTGCACCGCCGTGGAAAATGAGGTAGCGAACAGTATGTACCAGCGGTCGGAGTTGGACTGGCTGATCTACAATGATCCACTGGCCTATGCCGAGCTGATTTTGAACGGTAACATCGCCAACTACCTAAAAAGCGTCAGTTATATGAACGATAAAAGTTAATCCCACTAGGCATAAGTTATTTTTGAACCATGACAATTTTTATTGTTGACAAATCCGACTGGCTGGCATATAATGGGAATAGTTCAAAAACAAATTTTTTAGAATGCGTCTGTTATTTATCGGCCATGACAAAAGAGGTGAAAGGATGAAATTGCAGGACCTTGCGAGTGTTCGCAGCGGCTTGGTCTTGTCGAGGAAACAGGCCAAAGAGCCAAGTGAGTATAGATATCCCTTGATTAATCTACGGTGTATTCAGCAGGAAGGGACAATTCAATTGAAAGAGGCCGATATCTATGAAGCAAAAGAACCGCTGAAAGAAGAATACCTCTCGCAAAGCGGAGATATCATTGTCCGCCTTACAGCTCCCTATACAGCAGTTCTGATTGATGAAACTACATCTGGAATGGTGGTTTCCTCAAACTTTGTAGTGATTCGAGTTGAAGATAAGAGCCTGTTGCCAGAGTATCTTTTTTGGTTGCTGAATACAGAAAAGATAAAACGAAAAATTTATGAGAATGCAACCAGTAATATGCTTGGCGCAGTTAACGCAAGATTTTTAGCTGACTTTGAATTGGCCCTTCTTTCCGTGGAGGATCAACGTAAAATCGCCCAGTTCAATCTGCTGGCCAAAAGAGAGCGCCAATTACTTAGGATGTTGGCAGATGAAAAAGAAAAGTATTATGCCGGTGTACTGAATCAGGCGTACAAAAGAGCAAAGAAAGGGAAATGAAGATGACAACCAGAAAAGATATTGAACAGGTCCTGTGGAACGCCTGTGATAGTTTCCGCGGCAAGATCGACAGTTCCCGCTATAAAGACTATATCCTCTCCATGTTGTTCGTAAAGTACCTCAGCGATGTTTCCAAAGAGAGACGCGAATGGTATATCAAACAGTATGACGGGGATATGCGCCGGGTGGAACGGGCCATGAGCCGGGAACGCTTTGCAATAGACGAGCAGTCCACCTTCGACTATCTCTATGCCAACCGGAACGACGCTGAAATCGGCCAGAAAATCAATGTGGCACTGAACCACATCGAAGAACACAACAGCGGAAAGCTGCGAAATGTATTCCGGGCCATCGATTTCAACTCCCAAGTGGATTTTGGTGAACCCAAAGAGAAGAACTCTACCCTGCGCAACTTGCTGGAGGATTTCAATGGCCTGGATCTGCGGCCCAGTCAGTTGGGTTCCGCCGATATCATCGGAGATGCCTATGAATACATGATTGCCATGTTCGCCTCTGATGCCGGAAAGAAGGGCGGGGAGTTTTTCACGCCAAGCCAGGTTTCTGAGCTGGTGGCCTCTCTGGTGCAGCCCAAGGAGAACGATCGAATCTACGACCCCACCTGCGGCAGCGGCGGTTTGTTGCTGAAAGCCTATAAAAAAGTACCCAGTGGCAAGGTGGCTATCTATGGCCAGGAGCTCAACGCTCAGACCTGGGCTCTCTGCACTATGAATATGTTCCTGCACGGTGTGGATGACGCCAGAATTTGGCAGGGCGATACCCTCTCCAATCCTCAGAATGTTGAGGATGATGATTTGATGAGCTTCCAGGTGGTGGTGGCAAATCCGCCGTTCAGTCTGGACAAGTGGGACAGCGGATTCCTCTCGGAGGCCGAAGCGGACAGCAAAGGCAAGAAGAAAATGTCCGCTGAACTGGACCCTTATCACCGTTTTAATTGGGGTGTTCCTCCCACTTCCAAAGGCGACTACGCCTTTGTGTTGCACATGCTTTCCAGCCTGGATGCGGAAAACGGCCGCATGGCGGTGGTGCTGCCTCATGGTGTTCTGTTTCGTGGAGCCAGCGAGGGAAAAATTCGCCGTCAGCTGGTAGAGATGAATCTGCTGGATGCAGTCATTGGCCTCCCTGCCAACCTGTTTTACGGCACCGGTATTCCGGCTTGTATCCTGGTATTCAAGAAGAACCGCACCTGCCGGGATGTACTATTCATCGACGCCTCTGGGGACGGGAACTTCGAAAAGAGTAAGAACCAGAACATTCTACGGGACAGCGACATCACCCGCATTGTCAACGCCTATCAAGCACGACAGAACGAGGATAAGTATAGCTATGTGGCCTCCTTCGACGAGATCAAGGAGAACGACTTCAACTTGAATATCCCCCGGTATGTGGATACCTTTGAGGAAGAAGAACTGGTGGATATTGAAGAGGTACAGCGGAACATTGCTAATATTGAGGCAGAACTGGCTGAAGTACAGGCGCAGATGGCAAAGTACTTGGAAGAATTAGGACTATAAGGGGAAGAAAATTATATGAAAATCATTTTTTATGATGTGGAACATGGGAGTTGTTGCCATATTATTACTCCCAACGGTAAACATATTCTGATTGATGTCGGGTCTAAGTCCGACTCCAGTATTGTTGACTATATTAACCGTAAATATTATTTCGGATACGGTGGCTACATTGATGAGCTAATTATTACTCATCCCCACGAAGATCACATTTATGATTTGCCTAAACTTTACAGAACACTTCCACCCAGAGTGTTATATCGTCCAAAAGCGGCATTTGATATTGTGCCTGCGTTAGATTCTGCAATCCACAGACAAATTGCGGATTGTGCAAATCAAATGAACCGATCGTACAATCAACCTGTTTCTGAAGAGCATGTGCCTACTAATGATTTTACTAATGGTGGAGTCCATTTCGACATTATTGAACCAGATGAAAGATGGTGTACGAAAAAGGATATAAATACTTTCTCGTGCATTATTGTTCTGTCATATAACGGCTATAAGTTTGTACTTACTGGAGACAATCCAGCTAATATTCTTTATGATATGGTGACTACCAACTATCAAAATATTTGTGAAAAAATAAGAGACGCCACAGTTCTATTAGCACCGCATCACGGACGCTCTAACGAGTTTTGTCCCGAGTTTTTTGGTTGCGTTAACCCACAATTGACAGTTGTATCAGATAAGTCGATTATGCATGGAACACAGGGGGACACATCTAAACTTTATAAGGGGCGGGGCGCACACTTATACGGACAGGATAGGTATGTATTGACTACCCGAAACGATGGTACGATTTCTTTTGATGTAGATAAAGGAAGTTGCATTGTGTCTTTTAATCAAGGAGGGTACTAATGGAAGTTAAAGTGCCGTTCTATAACATTTTGAATATGTTTTTGACTGGTCTGGTATTTATCGGCGGATGTTTAATCATCTTTCCGGATACTGCCGTTGCATTATTCAACAGCGACATAATCGAAAACCTTGGAGCGGGGCCCGAAATTGTAGTCACTATTTGTACATTTGCGGTTGCATACGAAGTTGGATTGATTATCAACCGCACTGGATCAGTTGTTCTTGAGCCTTTGCTTAAAAGGACTAAACTGATTCCGTTTAATGATAACTACACATTATTTAACCAGAAGAAAAAGGAATATCCCATTATGAACACCTTGTCCAGAGAATATGCCCTATCCCGTACAGGGGTTGTCCTTTTTCTGTCACTGCTTATCTTGTCTGCGGTTGAAGGAAAGTGCTCTTTGGTGGCTATATGTGCTGTCATAACAGGGATTTACTTCCTGTCCTGCAGAAAACATGCCGGGAAAATAGTTGAACTTATGCAGAATGGGTGATTGCTGTGGTTCAACTATTGAAGGCTTTAGAAAATTTGGGAATTTGAAGCAGGTTGTAGACAAATTTTGTTGATGGAGACAACAGAAGTACATGGATGAGTTGGCCACAGATATGATGCGGCCGAAAGAACGAGGTGTGGTCAATAAAAATGGATTATATTAACTTGAGTGATTTGGCGGGCAAAATACCGAAATTGGACATGCCCAATTTGCCCCCAATCGATCCTCCGTCCCTCGGTTATAAGATTCCTCATATGGAGACGATTGATCCAGAAGATACCATTATGGGGGATATCAAACATAAGATCCAGGAACAAAATGAGCTGGCAGCAAAACAAATCGAGGTCTTGGTTCAGCAAAATCAATTGTTGTCAGATAATTACAACAAACTAAAAGATATGTACGATGCACAGGAACGCGCTTATCAAGAAAGTAGAGAGGATTTAAAAAGTAGTAGGATTTTTAATCGCTGGATGATGGTCATTGCCGTTATAGCAATGCTGGCTGCTATTGCCAGCCCTATCGTGACCATTCTTGTAAGTAATCCGCAGTAAGGGGGGATGGTATGAAACCGGAAATTAAACAGCGTATCGAGCAAATCCACCAGAGTGAAATTCCTGAGGCATATAAAAAAACAAAAGCAGGTATTCTCCCTAGCGATTGGGATGTGTATATGCTTGGAGATTGCCTCAGCCGTGTGGAGAGACCGGTGGAGGTTAAGCCTAACGAATTGTACACGCAAATCGGTATCCGTTCCCATGGAAAAGGCCTCTTCTATAAAGAACCCGTTACAGGTGCAGCGCTGGGAAACAAGGCGGTCTTTTGGATTGAGCCGGACTGCTTTATAGTGAATATTGTTTTCGCATGGGAACAGGCAATCGGAAAGACCACACAATCTGAAGTAGGAATGATTGGATCTCACCGTTTTCCGATGTACCGCCCTGTAAACGATAGAGTTGATATCGATTACCTCATTTCTTATTTTTTGACAAAGCGGGGAACCGATATTCTGGAGGCAGCATCTCCTGGAGGAGCAGGTCGAAACAAAACACTGGGACAAGATCGCTTTTTGAAAAGTAAAATCGTACTGCCTCCCATTGAAGACCAACAAAAAATTGCTGCTATCCTCACCACCCAAGACAGAGTGATTGAACTGAAAGAAAAGCGCCTTGCCGAGAAGCAGCGACAGAAAAAGTATCTCATGCAGCAGCTTTTGACAGGCAAAAAGCGTCTGCCGGGGTTTAATGGAGCGTGGAAGGCGGATCGTTTGGGTAAGTTGTTTCTTGAACGCAAAGAAACAAACTGTGAAGGCTTACAGATGCTGGCCATTACAGGAACCCAAGGTATCATTCCAAGAAAAGAGTTAGATTTGAAAGACAATTCCAGCGAGGACAAATCAAAATATTTGAGAGTTTGCGTTGGGGATATTGGATATAACACAATGCGGATGTGGCAGGGGGTTTCAGCATATTCCAACTATGAAGGTATTGTTAGTCCGGCCTATACAATTTTGAAGCCAAGTTTATCAATTAATACAAAATACTTTGCATATCTTTTCAAAATGCCAGAGATTGTTTTCATGTTTTATCGTTTCTCTCAGGGCTTAGTAGACGACACTCGCAACCTGAAATATGAGAATTTTAAGAAAATCAAGGTTTGCTATCCACCGGATATGAAAGAACAAACCGCCATTGCCGAAGTCCTTTCTGCCGCTGACCGGGAAATTGAACTGCTCCGACAGGATATTGAACAGGAAAAACAAAAGAAAAAAGCCCTGATGCAGCTTTTGCTGACGGGTATTGTGAGGGTTTAAGGAGGTAACTATGAAACAGCCTATCGTTGCCATTATGTATGATTTTGATAAAACGCTTTGTACAAAAGACATGCAGGAATATGCTTTCATCCCCGCGTTAGGTATGAGCTCCTCTATGTTTTGGGGTGAAGTTAACGCGATGACTGACTCTGAGGAAATGGATAACATCTTAGCCTATATGTATAAAATGGTTGAAAAAGCAAAGGAAAAGAAAGTTACTATTACACGAGATACTTTTCGGGAAATGGGAAGTAAAGTTGAATACTTTGACGGCGTAAAAACATGGTTCGAACGAATCAACGCTTATGCAGAAAAGATAGGTGTACGAGTAGAGCATTACATCGTTTCCTCTGGTATCAAAGAAATTATTGAAGGAACCGAAATTGCACATTTTTTCAAAAAGATCTATGCGTGTGAATTTATGTATGATTATACTGGTTCCATTCAGTGGCCTAAGTTTGCCGTAAATTACACTGCAAAAACTCAATTCCTGTTCCGAATCAATAAAGGAGTACTTACGATTGACAGTAAAAGTGCAGACAAATTGAATCGTTTTACACCTGAAAATGAGCGCCGTGTGCCCTTCCGCAATATGATTTATATCGGAGATGGTCTGACCGATGTCCCCTGTATGAAACTCGTAAAATCGAATGGTGGACAGTCTATTGCTGTGTTTGACCAAGAAAAAGGGAAAGATGCTGCTGAAGCTTTGAAAAAAGCTGAGAGAGTTAATTTCATTACAGCAGCGGATTATGGACCAGGGAGTGACATGGAGATCATTGTCCAAGCAATTCTAAAAAAAATTCAAGCTGTAGAAGAAATGCAATCTTACTGATGGAGAATACAGCGAGGCGGGATTTCCCGTCCCGCTATTCCTGCTTTTACTGATAGTTCCGAAAGGAGACCAACCATGGACAAATCTCTGTACTTAGAAAAGAATATCAGCCAGCAGCCGGCCATTGATCTGCTGCGGTCCATGGGCTATACCTACATATCCCCGGAGGACTGCGAGGCGCAGAGAGGCAGCCGATACCATGTGCTGCTGAAAGACATCCTCCGGGGCCAGTTGCGGCGGCTCAACCGCTATGCCTTCGCCGGTGCGGAAAACGAGTTCTCCGCCGCCAACATCGAGCGGGCTATAGAAGATTTGGACGAGCCTTTAACTGACGGCCTGATCCGCTCCAGTGAAAAAATCTATGATGCCCTGTTGCTGGGCAAAAGCTATCCAGAGACTGTCGGTGAGGGTAAAACCCTCAGTTTCAATCTGAAGTATATTGATTGGGAACATCCGGAGAACAACCTGTTCCATGTTACCGAGGAGTTTGCAGTAGACAGCCGGGACAAGCTTCACAATGCCCGGCCGGATATCGTGCTGTTTATCAACGGTATTCCCTTCGCTGTCATTGAGTGTAAAACGCCCCAGATCAGCGTAGAACAGGCTGTGGCGCAGAACATCCGCAACCAACAAAAGGAGTATATTCCACAGCTCTACAAGTTTGCTCAGATCGTGATGGCGACCAATAAAAACGCTGTGAAGTATGCCACCACCGGCACGCCTAAAAAATTCTGGAATGTGTGGAAGGAGCAGGATGCCGCTTTCCTGGAAGAGGCACTGGCCCAGCATGTGACTGACCGCACCCCAACTGAGCAGGATCGGAATTTGATTTCTCTGTTCAGCAAAGAACGGGTCATGGAACTGATCCGGTACTTTGTCCTCTTTGACACCAATGTAAAGAAGATTTGCCGGTATCAGCAGTATTTCGCCATCAAAAAGATTATCAAGACCATTCAGCAGTCGGACGAAAAGGGCAACCGTCAAAGTGGCGTCATCTGGCACACCCAGGGCAGCGGAAAAAGTCTGACTATGGTTATGCTGGCAAAGTATATCTTAATGGAACTGGCCGACTGCAACCCGAAAGTAGTCGTTGTCACTGACCGCAAGGAACTGGATCGTCAGATTGCCGCCACCTTTGCTCACACCCGCCTCAATCCGGCCAGAGCTACCAGTGGACGGAATCTGGTAGAGCTGCTGAATAGCGGCAAGGCGGATGTGGTCACTACTATTATCAATAAGTTCAACACCGCTGAGAAAATGGAGCACAAGAACTTTTCACGGGACGTGTTCTTGCTGGTGGATGAGAGCCATCGCTCCAACTATGGCCTGCTGGCGACGAAAATGAGAGCGGTATTCCCCAATGCCTGCTACATCGGCTTTACCGGAACGCCTTTGATGAAAAAAGAGAAGAACACCATGGCCAAGTTCGGAAAGCTGATCCATAAATATACCATCAAGGACGGTGTGGATGACGGAGCCATTGTTCCTCTCATTTACGAAGGCCGCTTTGTGGAACAGAATGTGGACGAGGCAAATATTGATCTCTGGTTCAAACAGAACACCAAACGGCTCACGGAAGCGCAGCGGGATGACCTTTCCCGGAAATGGAGCAGTATTCGCCGCCTGACTTCCACCGATGCCCGTATCAAGCGGATCGCTCTGGATATCAATGAGCACTTCATTGATGGGTACAAAGATACCGGCTTTAAGGCTATGCTGGCCACTAACTACAAGCGGGATGCAATTCGGTATCTGGAGTGTTTTGAGCAATTTGGGGATTTGAACTGTGCCGTGGTGATCTCACCGCCTGATCTGCGGGAAAGTGTAGACGATATAGACGAGGGTGCCGACGATAAGGTCATTACCTACTGGAATAAAATGATGAACCGCTACGGTGACGCAGATGCCTACGAAGAGGCAATGAAGAACCAGTTCTGCGCAGGGGACATCGATATTCTTATTGTGTGCAGTAAGCTGCTTACCGGTTTTGATGCCCCCATCTGCCAGGTGCTCTACATCGACAAAGAGTTGAAAGAACACGGTCTGCTCCAGGCTATTGCCCGCACCAATCGTCTGTATGAAGGCAAAGACTACGGCCTGATTGTGGATTACCGAGGACTGATTGAAAAGCTGGATACCGCTATGGATCTGTACAGCGGTGCCGGGCTGGAGAACTTTGACGGTGGAGACCTGAAGGGTGTCGTGGTGGATGTCATGTCCTCTGTGGCTGGCCTGCGGGAAGCCTATACTCGGTTGACAGAATTGTTTGCAGACTTGAAAAATCCACGCGACACCGAAGAAGTGGAAGTGTTTCTTGCTGACGATAAGAAGCGAGAGAACTTTTATAATCTCCTCTGTGCTTTTGGCAAAGCGTTGAATATGGTGCTGAATGCGGAACAGGCGTATGCAGCCATTCCGAAAGATGAATTGAAGCAGTATCAAAACACTTTTATCTTTTTCTCCAAGGTACGCCGTAGCGTGAAAATCCGTTACTGCGATGCCATTGATAACCGGGAATATGAGCCGCTGATGCAAAATCTTTTGGATACACACCTCTCCGTAGCTGGTCTAAAACAGATCACCAGCCCCATCGATATTCTGAACAAAGATGACTTTGAACGGGAATTAGAGGAATTAGGTTCGCTCCGTGCAAAGGCAGATGCTATTACCAGCAAATTGACCCGCAGCATCAGCGAAAAGTATCAGGAGAATCCTGCCTATTACGACAGTTTCTCTAAGCGAATCAAGGACGCATTGGAGCAATACAAGGAAAAAGTGATCTCTGAGGCCGAATATCTGGCAAAGATGCGTACCATCATGGAAGACTATCATGCCGGAAAAAGCACCGTGACATATCCGGAATCCATTAAGAATAATGTCCATGCCCAGGCGTTTTATGGTGTTCTGTCAGCGGTATTCGACGAAGCGAAGGAAGCGGAAGTTTCTCCTGATTTTGCTGCAGAGATTGCGGAAGACATTACAAAGATTGTAGCTAACCACAGTCAGGTGGACTGGACTAACAACAAAACAATCCACGACCGGATTTCGCAGGATATTGATGACCTTTTTTATGACTATGAGAAAGAACGGGGATTAAAACTGTCTTTTGACACCATTGATAAAATCATTGAAAATGTCAAAACAGTAGCACTTCGGAGGTTTTGACAACAATGGCACAGGAAAGAACCGTCTTATATGAAAATAATGAGATTCGCTATCTGCTGGAACAGAAGCCGGTAAAAAATCTCAATCTGCGGATTCATAAGGATTGCATGGTTTATGTTTCAGCTAATCCAGATGTCCCAGCTGAGAAGGTTGACGATTTTGTAGTGAGCAAAGGGGCCTATATCCGCTCAGCACAAAGAAAGTTTCGGGAGATGGCACAGTATGCCCCTCAACCCAAGCAATATGTCAGCGGAGAGACTTTCTATCTGCTGGGCAGAGGAGTCCGCCTGAAAGTGGAGGAAAATGTGCGAGACACAATTTCCTCTGATGGGATTTATCTGCATCTTTGCGTGAAAGACACGGAAGCCTTTGCAAAAAAGCAAAAGATGGTGACCCGTTACCTGGATGAGCAGTGTCGAACTGTTTTTAGTGAGATCATTCTGGAAATCTATCCTGTATTTCAAAAATATGGAGTACCGATGCCAACATTGCGGATTCGTGATATGGAGACACGGTGGGGCTCTTGCTTGGCAAAAAAGAGGGCTATTACACTCAACAAGCGTTTATTGGAAGCCCCCCGAAACTGTATCGAATATGTCGTAATGCATGAGTTCTGTCATTTTATCCACCCAAATCATTCAAAGCATTTTTATAGTTTCTTGGCCATGCTTATGCCCGATTGGAAAGAACGCAAGACAGTTTTAGATCGCAGCGCAACATTTTGGCTATGAGCAATTAAGCAAAAGGGGAAATGTTTCAATGGATGATTTGCAAGAGAAAAAATGCCGGTGTAAACTTTGTGGCGCTTTATTCAAAGATAGTGATATGAGCGAAGAGCATTATCCCGCCCGGAGTACTGGTAATGATGATATTGTTGCACTCGATATTATCAAAATGTTTGAATCACTTCGGTCCTCAAAAGTACATTCTGAAATCGAAAAAAGGTTAGCTGTCGGTGAAAAACTTGAAGATATTACTGGGAATATCTTGGACACACAGTTAACAAAATCTTTATATCCAAAAGGGAGAACTGCTAGGACACTATGTCGAAAATGTAATACGTTTTTGGGGAAATATGATAAATCGTATTTGCGTTTTTTTGATTTGGATGGCAATCCAAAGGCCATAAAGGGCTTTCAGAGACAGACAAAATATCAGATAATTAAAGCTATTTATGCCAAGTTTATATCACTCCCGGAGACGCAAGATGAAGAATTTGACTTTTTAGATTTTATTAGAAATGAAGATGAAACCAGCTATAATGGAACATGGAAGCTCTACTTTGTAAAACGTGATAAGCGATCAGATCTTATGGGGCTGCCAGATATCGGAACCGGCAAAATAGTATTTGATGAAGGTGTTGTTTATGAAATGTCTGATGATAAGTTTATCTTTGATCTAATGAACTTTCCGAAGCATGCCTGTTTTCAAATGACTAACATTTTTGATATTTTAAATAAAAACTATAGATTGACTGAAGGAACTGGAAAGGATGGTGGATATCACGCTCAGGTGCTGATAAGCAGATTGTTTTCTCAAATAAATATTCAAGTACCTGAAGAAGGTGTGTCAAAGTTAGAATAGCGTCTAGAAAACAAACAATATACATGTTATAATACACTTAAACCATCCAACCAGCTATCTCAAGCAAAACCCTTGATAGGATGGCCCGGATAGATTTTTGATAGCAAAAGTCCGAATAGACCTTAGGATAAGGATAATCTGCGTCAAATAAAACCACGACGAATTAAATCCTCTATACAAAAAAGTTTAGAAATGGATTTAACTCGGCGAGTGGGAATGATTTCAGAGGCCCGGAAAAGCCTGATTTTACTGGGTTTTTGAAGGGTTAAGGCCATTCGTGGCAACGATTTGGCAACACTTTTTCATTATTCATAAAAAGAGAGCTAACTGATTTTGATTAGTCAGTTAGCTCTCTTTTTCTTTTTATTATTACTCTGTGCAACAAACGGCCTCTCCCGTGGCCTACAAGTGAGCAGGTCAAAAGAGGTCCTGGGGCGGCGCCTTCACATAGGTCTGGGCCTTGTCAAACTCCGGGTAGCGGTAGCGCCACTGGTCGTAGTCCTCTTTGGAGATTTCGCCCGCTGAAAGAAGGGACGCAATCTTGATCGCGTACATCACATGGAATGGTCCGGTTTATGGTACACGTTCTATGTTATACTATGAATGAAATAGGAGTTGAAAGGAGTACCTGCTATGGAAGGTTTCACCTGTTTGGCCCATGTCGCCGATGACGGGCGGTCACAAACCATTCTTTCGCATCTACAAGGTACTGCCGGTCTGGCCAAAAGATTTGCGATGCCTTTTGGCGGAGAAGCGCAGGCAGAACTGGCCGGATTGGCCCATGATATCGGAAAATACTCCGACGCATTTCAAAAGCGTTTGCGTGGCTGCCCGATTCAGGCAGACCATTCCACAGCCGGCGCGGTGGAGTGCTGGGAGCGCAGACAGCTTTTCGCAGCGTTTGCGGTGGCAGGTCACCACGGCGGTCTGCCGGACGGCGGCAGTCAGACAGACAGGCCGGATCAGGCCACGCTGTGGGGGCGTCTCAAACGGAAAGAGAGCCTGGAACCCTATGGGGACTGGGAGCAGGAGATAACCTTGCCCCAGGCAGGCGTTCCCCCCTTTCTTATGAAGCCATCCGGACCGGAATGGATATTTTTTACCCGGATGCTCTACTCCTGCCTGGTGGACGCCGATTTTCTGGACACAGAGGCGTTTATGGATGGCAGGAGCCGGGAGCGTAATGAGACTTCCATGGAAGCGCTGTGGGACAGGCTGCAAAGTTACATATCCGGCTGGTTCCCGCCAAAGGGGGAGCTGAACCGCCGGCGCTGTCAGATTCTGGAGCGGTGCATACAGGAGGGAGAAGGGCGGACGCCGGGACTTTTTTCCCTCACCGTGCCCACCGGCGGGGGAAAGACCGTTGCCTCCCTTGCCTTTGCCCTGGCCCATGCCAAAAAGCACGGCCTGCGGCGGGTGATCTATGTGATCCCCTATACCTCCATCATTGAACAGAACGCGGAGGTATTCCGGGAAATACTGGGCAGGGAAAACGTATTGGAGCACCACTCCAATCTGCTCTATGATTTGGAGAGAGAGGCCCGGCCCCACACCATCCGGCTGGCCAAAGCCACCGAAAACTGGGATATGCCGGTGGTGGTGACCACAGCGGTACAGTTTTTCGAGTCGCTATATGCCTGCCGCTCCTCCCAGTGCCGCAAGCTCCACAACATTGCGGGCAGTGTGGTGATTTTTGACGAGGCCCAGATGCTCCCCCTGCCCTATCTGCGGCCCTGCGTCTGGGCCATTTCCCAACTGGTGGCCCATTACAACGTTTCCGCTGTCCTCTGTACCGCCACGCAGCCTGCCCTGGAGCCGATTTTTCGTGAATTTCTTCCCAATATTTCCATGCGGGAGCTGTGCCCGCCCGATATCTGCCGGTGGGAGGTGTTCCGCCGGGTCTCCTTCCGGCAGGCCGGCGGGATGACCTGGGATGCACTGGCCGCACAGCTCAACGCCCACAGCCAGGTTTTGTGTATCGTCAACACCAGAAAGGCGGCCCAGGAGGTATATGGACGTCTGGATAACACAGGCAGTTTTCACCTGTCTACCCTCATGTGCCCCAGCCACCGGAAGGAACAGCTGCGGGAGATGCGCCGCCGCCTGAAGGAAGGGCTGCCCTGCCGGGTGGTGTCCACCTCCCTTATTGAGGCCGGCGTGGATGTGGACTTCCCGACGGTATTCCGGGAAACAGCCGGTTTGGATTCCATTTTGCAGGCCGCCGGACGGTGCAACCGGGAGGGAAAACGCCCGGCGGCGGAGAGCATCGTCTACATTTTTGAAGGAGAAGCACCGGCGCCTCCACTCTTTTCCGATGCCATTGGAGCGGGAAAAACGGTCATGTCCCGCTATACTGATCTCACCTCCCGGGAGGCCGTCCACCGCTATTTTTCAGAGCTGTTGGATTTGAAGGGAAAAGAGGCCCAGGATAAGGAAAAGATTCTGTCCCTCCAGCAGTCGGCGTTCTTTCCGTTCCGCACGGTGGCGGAGCGCTTCCACCTCATCGACACCCCCACCCGGACGGTCTATGTCCCGTGGGGAGAGGGAGCGGGCCTGATCGAGCAGCTGTACGCCGGCGGGGGAGGACGGATCCTTTTCCGACAGCTGGGGCAGTATGGCGTGTCCGTTTACGAACAGCATTTTGCCGCCCTGGAAGCGGCGGGAGATTTGGAGGTGCTGGAAAACGGCGCGGCCATCCTGCGCAATCCGGCCCTTTATGCCGCTGAAACCGGCCTTTCCCTGGAGGCTGACAGCGGAAAGGGATTGTTTATCTGAGGAAAAGGTAGTGGGGAAGCGAAACGCTTCCCCACTACCCCTGACAGGATCTTCTCTAACTCAATATTTCAATCCACGCATTGCGGCGACAGAGCTAGTATAACACATAGGCGCGCCTCTTGGCAAACTCAATTAAAATTTTATTGAGTTAGAAAAGATAAATATTGAATTGTATTTTGAGATGTGATATATTTGACTCATGACAAAAAATGCGCAAAAACAAGTGAATGGAAAGGAGTGACGCCTATGTCCATCAAACTGGAGGTATGGGGAGATTACGCCCTCTTTACACGCCCGGAGATGAAGGTGGAACGAGTGAGCTATGATGTGATGACCCCCTCGGCAGCCCGGGGACTGATTGAGGCCATCTACTGGCATCCGGGTATGCGGTGGTGTATTGACCGCATCCATGTCTGTGCTCCCATCCACTTCACCAACCTGCGGCGCAACGAGGTCAAATCCACGATCTCCGCCAGGACCGCCCGTACGGTCATGGAACGGGGGAAGGGGGCGCTGTATCTCAGCACCTCGGAGGACATCCAGCAGCGGGCCGCCCTGCTGCTGCGGGAGGTCCGCTATGTGATCGAGGCTCATTTTGATGTGGTGAAAGAAAAGGCCGCGCCGGGGGACAATTCGGGGAAATTTCAGGACATTGTAAAACGGCGCATCCAGAAAGGGCAGTTTTATCATCAGCCCTGCTTCGGCTGCCGGGAGTTTCCCGCTCAGTTTCGCCTGTGTCAGGAACTCCCGCCCTGTCCGGAGGAGCTGAAAGGGGAGCGGGACCTGGGCTGGATGCTCTACGACATGGACTATACCGACCCGGAAAACATCACTCCCCTCTTTTTCCGCGGCATTCTCCGGGACGGGGTGCTGGAGGTTCCGTCCTGGGACAGTGAGGAGGTGCGGCGATGATCCTGCAGGCACTGACGGATTACTACCGTACTTTGGAAGAAAAAGGCGAAATCTCTCCGCCCGGCTGGGGAGAGGTCAAAGTCTCCCATGCCCTGTGCATAGGAGCAGACGGGACGCTAGAGCAGGTGGTATCTGTCCAGACAGAACAGACCAAGGGGAAAAAGACGGTGCTGGCGCCCCGCCCCATGATGCTTCCGGCTCCGGTGAAACGTACGGTGGGGATCGCGCCCAATTTTCTCTGTGACAATTCCGGCTATTTCCTGGGAGCGGACAACAAAGGAAAACCTCAGCGGACATTGGAGTGTTTTCAAGCGTGCAAAGCCCTTCACGAGGAGCTGCTGGAAGGGGTGGACAGTCCTGTGGCCCAAGCTGTGCTGGCTTTTTTCCGGACATGGCAGCCGGAGCAGGCGGCCAGTCACCCGGCGTTGTTGCCCTGCTGGGATGCGATTCTATCCGGCGGCAATCTGGTCTTTCGGTATGAGGGAAGATTTGTTCATGAGGACCCTTTGGTCCGGCAAGTCTGGGACAGCCGCTATGGGACAGCAGAGGATGGGCCCCAGATGGTGTGTCTGGTCACCGGGGAGCGCGGAACAGTGGAGAGCATCCATCCCTCCATTAAAAATGTACAGGGCGCCCAGTCCAGCGGCGCGGCGCTGGTGTCCTTCAATGCACCCGCATTTTGTTCCTACGGCAAGGAGCAAAATTATAACGCCCCCACCGGCAAATACGCCGCCTTTGCCTACACCACGGCCCTCAACCACCTGCTGGCCGACCGGGAGCACGTCTACCGGATGGGGGACGCCACCGTGGTCTGCTGGGCCAGATGCGGCGGAGATGCCTATCAGAATCTGATGGGCTGGGCCTTTTTTGGGGCTGAGCCGTCCTATACGCTGACCGATTTACAGGGAGCATTGAAAAACTTGTGCATGGGGAACGCAGTGGATTTGGACGAGGAGCGGCTGGACCCCCACATGGACTTTTACATCCTGGGACTCTCTCCCAATTCCGCCCGGCTCTCGGTGCGCTTTTTCCTCCACAACACCTTCGGAGCCTTCCTCCGCAATGCCCAGGCCCATCAGCAGCGGCTGGAGATCGTCAAACCGGTCTATGACAAATTTGATACGATCCCCATCTGGAAACTGCTGGATGAAACGGTAAATCAAAACAGCCGGGATAAAACGCCTTTGCCCAATATGGCCGGCGAGGTGCTGCGGGCTGTCCTCACTGATACCCGCTACCCAGCCACTCTGTTGAACGGCGTGGCCCTGCGCATCCGGGCGGAACACAGTATGACCCGTGGCCGGGCCGCCATTCTCAAGGCCTACTATCTGAAAAATACACATCCTGACGTACCAAAGGAGGTTTTGACCGTGTCCCTCAATCCCGACAGCACCAACGTCCCCTACAACCTGGGACGGCTCTTTTCCGTGCTGGAAGCCGTCCAGTCCGCCGCCAATCCCGGGATCAACGCCACCATCAAGGATAAGTATTTCAGTTCGGCGTCGGCGACCCCCGCCATTGTGTTTCCGGTCCTGGTCAATCTGGCCCAGAAACACCTGAAAAAGCTGGATGGCGGCCTGCGTACCCACTATGATAAACAAATCACCACTCTGCTTTCCAAGCTGGGCGAGAGTTATCCCCCGCGTATGAACCTGCCCCAACAGGGCTGCTTCCAGCTGGGCTACTACCACCAGACCCAGAGCCGTTTTGAGAAAAAGGAGGAAAAGTAAATGTCTGAGCCTATTAAGAACCGCTATGAATTCGTCATTCTCTTCGACGTGGAAAACGGCAACCCCAACGGCGATCCCGACGCCGGCAACATGCCCCGGGTGGACCCGGAGACCGGTCTGGGTATCGTGACCGACGTATGCCTCAAGCGGAAGATCCGCAACTATGTGGAGACGGTGAAGGAGGACGCCGCCGGCTACCGCATCTATGTCAAGGACGGCGTGCCGTTGAACCGCAGCGATGCTGAGGCTTACGCGGAGCTGGAAGTCACGGAAAAGAACGTAAAGGAAAAGAAAAAATCCGACCCCGATCTGGACCGGAAGATCCGGGACTGGATGTGCGCGAATTTTTATGATATCCGCACCTTCGGCGCGGTAATGACCACTTTTGTCAAGGCGGCCCTCAACTGCGGCCAGGTGCGGGGCCCGGTACAGCTGGGCTTTGCCCGCAGCGTGGAGCCGGTGGTGCCCCAGGAGGTGACCATCACCCGGGTAGCCATCACCACCGAGGCCGACGCCGAAAAGAAGGGCACCGAAATGGGCCGGAAGTACATCGTTCCCTATGGTCTCTATCGCTGCGAGGGCTATATCTCCGCCAATCTGGCCCGCAAGACCACCGGTTTCTCCGAAGAGGACCTGTCCCTGCTGTGGGAGGCCATCCTCAATCTGTTTGAGCACGACCGCTCCGCCGCCCGCGGCAAGATGGCGGTGCGGGAGCTCATCGTATTCAAACACGACAGTGAGCTGGGCTGTGCGCCCGCCTGGAAGCTTTTTGACACGGTGACGGTTACCCGGAAAAATCCGGACGAGGCCGCCCCCGCCCGTTCCTATCAGGACTATATCGTCTCCGTGAATGAGGCGGCATTGCCCGCCGGCGTTACCTGTCAGCGCATGGGGTGATCTATGCTGAGGAGGACTTCCTCCAGTTGTCCGGTTTGCAGCACTTTGCCTTCTGCCGCCGTCAGTGGGCGCTGATCCACATCGAGCAGCAGTGGAAGGAAAATCTCCGTACCGTAGAGGGCGATCTCTTCCACCATCGGGCCCATGACGGGCAGAGCCGGGAGCGCCGGGGAAACACCCTGATTCTGAGGGGGATTTCTGTGTCCTCGCCCACCTTGGGGATTTCCGGGAAATGTGATGTGGTGGAGTTTCATGCGGACCCAAACGGCGTTTCGCTTCATGGGGAAGAAGGGCTTTGGACGCCTTTTCCCGTGGAGTATAAGCGGGGCGCGCCCAAGGCGCACCAGGCCGACGAGCTGCAGCTGTGCGCCCAGGCCATGTGTCTGGAGGAAATGCTCTGCTGCACCATTCCGGAGGGAGCCCTTTTTTACGGTGAGACCCGGCGGCGTACGGCAGTATCATTTTCCGTGGAACTGCGGAGCCGGGTGAAAGAGCTGCTGGAGGAAATGCACCAGCTCTACCGCCGGGGGCATACGCCAAAAGTCCGGCGGTCCAAATCCTGCAATGCCTGCTCCTTGCAGGAGCTCTGCCTTCCTGCGCTGATGAAAGGAAGCGATGTGGACGCCTATCTGCGTCAGGCCATGGAGGAAACGCCATGAGACAGTTGCTCAACACGTTATTTGTGACCTCGGAGGATATCTATCTCTCTCTGGATGGGGAAAATGTGGTGGCCAGCCGGGACAAAACAGCGGTGGCCCGCTATCCGCTCCATACGCTGTCCGCCGTCCTCACCTTTGCCTATCCGGGGGCATCTCCGGCGCTGATGGGGGCCTGTGCGCAGCGGGGCATTTCCTTGTCCTTCTGTACGCCCAGGGGAAAGTTTTTGGCCCGGGTCACCGGCGAGGCCAACGGGAATGTACTGCTGCGCCGCACCCAATATCGAGCGGCGGATGACCCGATACAGAGCTGTAACATTGCCCGCTCCATGGTATTCGGCAAGATCCATAATGCCCGATGGAGCATTGAGCGCACCCGCCGGGATCACGGCCTTCGGGTGGATGACCGGCGGCTGGGGGAAGTATCCGGCCAGCTGAAAGCACTGCTGCCGCAACTGCTCGGGGAGACGGATCTGGAGCGTCTGCGCGGGCTGGAGGGGGCGGGAGCCACAGCCTACTTTGGGGTATTCGATCAGCTGATTTTGGGGGATCGATCTCTGTTTCGGTTTGGGACCCGCAGCCGGCGGCCGCCGCTGGACCCGGTGAACGCCCTGCTTTCCTTTGCGTACAGTCTGCTGTCCCACGACTGTGCCTGGGCGCTGGAAAGTGTGGGCCTGGATTCCTATGTTGGTTTTCTCCATCGGGACCGGCCGGGCCGCAGCTCCCTGGCGCTGGATCTGATGGAGGAATTCCGACCCTGTATGGCAGATCGGTTTGTATTGACCTGCATCAATAACCGAATCTTTCAGGAATCGGATTTTATCTGTCGGGAAAACGGCGGTGTGCTGCTCAGTGAGGGAGGAAGGCGTACCTTTCTTCAACGGTGGCAGGCACGCAAAAAAGACAGCCTGACCCATCCTTTTCTGGGGGAGAAAGTGCCATGGGGCCTGGTGCCTTATATACAGGCGCTGCTTTTGGCCCGGTATCTGAGAGGGGATTTGAAAGACTATCCGCCCTTTTTATGGAAGTGAGCATGTATGCTGGTACTGATTACATACGATGTCAATACGGAGGACGCGGCAGGCCGCAGGCGGCTGCGCCAGATTGCCAGGCAGTGTGTCAACTATGGACAGAGGGTTCAGTGCTCTGTGTTTGAATGTTTGCTGGACACGGCCCAATGTAAACTGCTTCAGGCAAAGCTGCTGTCCATTATGGATCCGGAAAAGGACAGCCTGCGCTTTTATTATCTCGGAAAACGATATGAAAACAAGGTGGAACACTTTGGCTGTAAATCGTCCTATCTGCCGGAGGCACCGTTGGTTCTCTAGAGGTGCGATGTGGCAGCGGCCATAGATGGTGTGGGCGGTTCGCACCGAAATAAAGCTGTTTTTCGCAACTTAAATGAACTGATATTATCCATAGCATTGAAAAAGCGCTGCAAATATGCTAAAGTTTATCTAAACAATACAAATTTGCAGGTATAGTTTTGTATATATCTGCTGTCGCTCCCCGCAAGGGGAGCGTGGATTGAAATCCGGAGGGTGCACAGGAGACCGACGATCTGATTAACGTCGCTCCCCGCAAGGGGAGCGTGGATTGAAATTCAATGCCATGGGCGGCTGCTGCAATGGCGGCGGTCGCTCCCCGCAAGGGGAGCGTGGATTGAAATCACCCCTGATGGTGGAAAAAAAATCCGCCCTCCTGTCGCTCCCCGCAAGGGGAGCGTGGATTGAAATGTCCCTAATTTTAATCGGCCGGATAAACTTTATCCGTCGCTCCCCGCAAGGGGAGCGTGGATTGAAATTTTTCTCGGGCGTACTTAACAGCGCGTTGAGGGGTCGCTCCCCGCAAGGGGAGCGTGGATTGAAATGCTGGCCGTTGGCTCTTGGCCCGTCCAGTTCCGCGTCGCTCCCCGCAAGGGGAGCGTGGATTGAAATTGCCACTCGACGAACACCTGCCCCTCGAACGTGTCCCGTCGCTCCCCGCAAGGGGAGCGTGGATTGAAATAAATGCGATCAGCTCGACACCATCAACGACGGTGTCGCTCCCCGCAAGGGGAGCGTGGATTGAAATCTGCCACCTACGCTGCTCAGCAGCCTGCTGAGCAGTCGCTCCCCGCAAGGGGAGCGTGGATTGAAATTCCTACTTTTATGGAGGATTTCCAAAAAATTGTTCAGTCGCTCCCCGCAAGGGGAGCGTGGATTGAAATTCCGCCATGGAGACCATGAAGGACCTGTGCCAGATGTCGCTCCCCGCAAGGGGAGCGTGGATTGAAATCGGTCTTGTTTTTATCTTCCACCGGCGCTATGGCCGTCGCTCCCCGCAAGGGGAGCGTGGATTGAAATTGCTTTGAAAGTTGTGGACTCTGGGATGTACCTGTCGCTCCCCGCAAGGGGAGCGTGGATTGAAATAAACCGTAGAAACCGGAAAATCTGACCCCGGCAAGTCGCTCCCCGCAAGGGGAGCGTGGATTGAAATTGAAATCAATGTCCTTACCCATGTTAGGAGACAACAGTCGCTCCCCGCAAGGGGAGCGTGGATTGAAATTGTAAACAAGGAGGAAGCCAATGGCGACTAGCATCGTCGCTCCCCGCAAGGGGAGCGTGGATTGAAATCTGTCGGATACCAAGGCCAACAGCGCCGACGGCACCGTCGCTCCCCGCAAGGGGAGCGTGGATTGAAATCATATGACAACTATGTGGCCCTCCTCCACCAGGGGTCGCTCCCCGCAAGGGGAGCGTGGATTGAAATATGTGGGCAACTTCAAGGCCCTGGGCACGCTGTGTCGCTCCCCGCAAGGGGAGCGTGGATTGAAATCGGCTCCACGAATGGCTCCGAAGAGGCAAAGGGGTCGCTCCCCGCAAGGGGAGCGTGGATTGAAATACTCCCACCTCTGATGATGGACGGTGGGAGACGGTCGCTCCCCGCAAGGGGAGCGTGGATTGAAATTGAGCCTAACCCTGAGCCTGAAAATGGCCCGGAGTCGCTCCCCGCAAGGGGAGCGTGGATTGAAATAGCTGCTGCGGCATCCAGCGCCGCGACTACCCAGGGTCGCTCCCCGCAAGGGGAGCGTGGATTGAAATCTCCGGCGTGGGCGTCTCCTCCACCGCCAGCGCGTGTCGCTCCCCGCAAGGGGAGCGTGGATTGAAATCGAAAGAATCCCAGCTAGCAGCAAGAGGGCAACGAGTCGCTCCCCGCAAGGGGAGCGTGGATTGAAATATTGCAACGAGTCTTGATCTCCATGAGAACGTACCCGTCGCTCCCCGCAAGGGGAGCGTGGATTGAAATGAGTGCATAAAGAACCTCCTCACGGTCCAAGCTGTCGCGTCGCTCCCCGCAAGGGGAGCGTGGATTGAAATAAGTTGCCAACGGTACCACACATCAAGGGCTAAAGTCGCTCCCCGCAAGGGGAGCGTGGATTGAAATTGGATAAGTCCGCGGCGACGAAAAGCCCCCGCTGTCGCTCCCCGCAAGGGGAGCGTGGATTGAAATACCAGCAGCCCAACACCAAAGGACCGGAAGAAGCGTCGCTCCCCGCAAGGGGAGCGTGGATTGAAATATTGCCCACTAGTTGCAACTCAAAGAGCTGGTTAAAGGTCGCTCCCCGCAAGGGGAGCGTGGATTGAAATCCACACAAAAATACATCCTCTTATAGGCCCCGGCCGTCGCTCCCCGCAAGGGGAGCGTGGATTGAAATTGTGCATTGATGTCGATGAATGCAATGCACCCGTCCAGTCGCTCCCCGCAAGGGGAGCGTGGATTGAAATCTATGTGTCCCGCGTCCCAAAGTCCTCCGATTACGTCGCTCCCCGCAAGGGGAGCGTGGATTGAAATAACTATGACCGTGGCCTGAAATTCCAGGTTGACGGTCGCTCCCCGCAAGGGGAGCGTGGATTGAAATGGTGATTTCATCGGCAAGCTGCTGACCTTTTGCGTCGCTCCCCGCAAGGGGAGCGTGGATTGAAAAACCAGTCCCGCGCCCCATTTGGCCGCCGTGACGATGGTCGCTCCCCGCAAGGGGAGCGTGGATTGAAAAAACGGGGACACCATCACGGCCAGCCGCAAGGTCCAGTCGCTCCCCGCAAGGGGAGCGTGGATTGAAAAAGCACCGTCCACGAGGCAATCGTGGCGGCGGGCATCGCGTCGCTCCCCGCAAGGGGAGCGTGGATTGAAATCTGCCGCCAATTGCTTATTTATCATGCTCTTTTCTTGTCGCTCCCCGCAAGGGGAGCGTGGATTGAAATCGACGCCGGGCCAGCTGGCGGACTACCTGGACAACGTCGCTCCCCGCAAGGGGAGCGTGGATTGAAATATCCCAAAGTATGCGCCGTACTTTGACAGCTTCGTCGCTCCCCGCAAGGGGAGCGTGGATTGAAATGGCATTGACAGCGTGATGAAAAAAGCGGTGGAAGGTCGCTCCCCGCAAGGGGAGCGTGGATTGAAATCGTGCATCTTCCGTTGTGTGAACAAACGGATTTGAAGTCGCTCCCCGCAAGGGGAGCGTGGATTGAAATAACGGCTTGTATTTGAGTAACCGATACGCCGGACAGTCGCTCCCCGCAAGGGGAGCGTGGATTGAAATTGCACAATCTGTTAAGCTCATAAACATTACTTTCGGTCGCTCCCCGCAAGGGGAGCGTGGATTGAAATTGTGCATCCGGTGTATATAAAACTGCACGCCTGAGTCGCTCCCCGCAAGGGGAGCGTGGATTGAAATTGAAAAAGTTAGCTTTATACCCTATCGCCTGCAGTCGCTCCCCGCAAGGGGAGCGTGGATTGAAATCAGTATTTAACGCTCCCGACTCCGACGCCCACCGTCGCTCCCCGCAAGGGGAGCGTGGATTGAAATAGTGCCAGGGCCTTAGCGTGTGCGACTTCTGGGTGTCGCTCCCCGCAAGGGGAGCGTGGATTGAAATGGGAAAATGGAGGACGTGGGGAAACGTGAATACCGTCGCTCCCCGCAAGGGGAGCGTGGATTGAAATGGACCGTCTCATGCCCATCCAAACGGCCATAAGGGTCGCTCCCCGCAAGGGGAGCGTGGATTGAAATCCATACCTCCAAAAAGGCGCGGGGAAATGAGGAGGTCGCTCCCCGCAAGGGGAGCGTGGATTGAAATATATCGTGAAACGATGCTCCATATAGTAGTACGCTAGTCGCTCCCCGCAAGGGGAGCGTGGATTGAAATCGGCCTGGGCGGAGGATAACATCAGCGGTATAGGCAGATACAGGAACTTCGTTGATGTGATAATTGCTCCTGTCATTGTCTTCCAGGCCGTTCATGCCCTTAACCGGAGTGCGCACATAGGAGGAACCGTCTCCGACCGTGTAAAAATCCCACAAAATAGGGTTAACGGAAAGGCCGGCCTCCTCCAGCGCCTCTTTGAGAGAGGGGGCTTTGCTGGTGTCGATATTGGCCGATCCGGTGCCGCAGGTGGCGATGTCAGCACTGGAGCGGCTGAACAGGCTGACAGCGGCGCCGTTTTTGAGCGGCAGGGCGTTGTTGTCGTTTCTCAGCAGCACGGCGCCTTCGCCGGTGAGCTGTTCGGCCACCTCTTTATCATGGGCCTCCAACGCTTCAACGGAAGCAAAGTCACATTCAAAGTAGACTGCGTCCTCGTTTTTGTTTTCGACTTTATATGTATCGATGTGAAGGGCGATGTTGATCGCCTGAGCAGCGCCAAAGGCGACATAGCTGGCGATGAGGGCGGCGATGAGCAGAATGGCGCATACGGCGGTCAGAATAGACCAGAGCAATGTCCTGGGCTTGCCTGAATGAGCGGATTGTTTCATGAGTAGAACTCCTTTCGAATAGAGATCCTTGATGCGTGGAGCGATAAATCCCGAATAGAAGTGCCTCCTTTCCAATCCTCTAAAAGCTAGATATCTAGCTTTTAGAGGATAAAAAACGTCGCTTCGCTGAAAAAGCAGTTTATATAAAAGAAGCAACGTTTAAAATCAAAAATTGATATTTTTATCAATCTGCAACAGGACTTGTTCCACTATTTTCAACTGTTCGGGAGTGGTCCCGCGGAGGGTGTGGGCCAGGAAGATTTCCACAACAGACTGACCCTCTTGCGCCAGTGCCTTTCCCTTTGGGGTGAGGACAAGACGCTTGAGACGGCGGTCTTTTTTTAATTGTAAGCGCCGGAGGTATCCTGTTTCTTCTAAATTATTTAAAAGATGTGTGATGGAAGAACTGCGAATCTGGAAGAACTGCGCCAGTTCTTTGGGAAAAACATCTCTCTGTTCCGATTTTTTTTCCAGATAAAGGAGCAGAAGCATCTGGGTGCTGCCCACAGGCATATCAGAAAAGAGATGTTCAAGGTATCGGTATATTTTGTGATAATCGCTGGTAAAAAGCTCCATTAGAGTGCGGGCATCCAAAAAAATCACACCTTCAAAAGCTAGATTTCTAATAATCTAAGGAACGAAAAAATTATATATAAAATTATATCAGAAGTCAAGAGGGAGGCAGACCTGTGAATAAAAGTAACTGATCCAGAAGATTTTGGGGGAATCCATGGACCAAAAACCCGGAGTAGCCTTTGTATTTGTCCACAATTCCTGCCGCGGTCAGATCGCAGAAGCCTTGGATAAGCTGCTGGCCGCCGATGTGTTTGCCAGCTATTCCGCAGGGACGGAAAGCGAGCCGAGGATCAACCAGGACGCAGCGCAGCAAACGGTTGTCTGAGATTCCTCCTGTTGATATTGCGATAACCATGGGGTGCAGCGTATCCTGTCCGTCGCTTTCTTGCCAATATCGGGAAGATTGTGGCCTGGAGGCTCCCACCGGCAAGGAGGAGCATCGCTTTTTAGCTGTTTTAGTATTCATAAAAAGGAGCGTGAACTGATTTTAGTTACCGCCGTCTTTCCGGCGGCCTCATCCGGCGTTTTGGGTGAAAAAAGGCGTATGGCTGTGGAAAACTGGTCCCTTGACAGGGCGGTGGAATGGTGATATATTGTCATCATTCAAACGGCGCTGACGGAGACGAAACCGCCCCGCCCCGGACAGAGAGGGACCTGTTTTGGCTGAAAGGGTCCTACGGAGGGCAGACGGCATGACCACTCCAGAGCTTCCCACCGAACCCCAAAGGACAGTAGGCTGGGACGGGTCCTCCCGTTATTGAGGTCACGAGCGACGGCATTGTGCCGTAAGCAGGGTGGAACCGTGGAGCGTATATCGCCTCACCCCTGATATGTTCTCAGGGGTGAGGCGTTTTTTCTTACCCCGATATTGTAAAGGAGGTTTTATTCATGTCCGAAGAAGTCAAGAACGAATTCAGCTTTGAGAATCCCGAATACCGCAAGACCTATTGGCACACCTGCTCCCATATCCTGGCCCAGGCCGTCAAGCGCCTCTATCCCGAGGTGAAGCTGGCCATCGGCCCCTCCATCGACGAGGGTTTTTACTATGATATGGACTCCCCCTTCCCCTTTACCCCCGAGATCATGGAGAAGATCGAGGCGGAGATGCGCAAGATCTGCAAGGAGAAGCTGAAGCTGGAGCGGTTTGAGCTGCCCCGGGAAGAGGCCCTCAAGTTTATGGAGGAAAAGGGCGAGCCCTACAAGGTGGAGCTGATCAACGACCTGCCCGCCGACGCCCACATCTCCTTTTATAAGCAGGGCGAGTTTACCGACCTGTGCGCCGGTCCCCACCTGGACTCCACCGGTCGGGTGAAGGGCAACGCCATCAAGCTCACCGCCTGCAACGCGGCCTACTGGCGAGGCGACTCCAACCGGGAGACCCTCCAGCGCATCTACGGCATCGCCTTCCCCAAGAAGGACGAGCTGGACGCCTACCTGCAGCGCATCGAGGAGGCCAAGAAGCGGGACCACCGCAAGCTGGGCAAGGAGCTGGGTCTCTTCATGCTGCGGGATGAGGGCCCCGGCTTCCCCTTCTTCCTGCCCAAGGGCATGGTGCTGCGCAACACTCTGATCGACTACTGGCGTCAGGTTCACAAGCGCTACGGCTATGTGGAGATCTCCACCCCCATGATGCTCAACCGTCAGCTGTGGGAGCGCTCCGGCCACTGGGATCACTATAAGAACAATATGTACACCACCGTTATCGACGATGTGGACTTTGCCGTCAAGCCCATGAACTGCCCCGGCGGTATGCTGGTCTACGCCAGCGAGCCTCACTCCTACCGGGATCTGCCCCTGCGGGTGGGCGAGCTGGGTCTGGTCCACCGCCACGAGCTGTCCGGCGCGCTCCACGGCCTGTTCCGGGTGCGCTGCTTCACCCAGGACGACGCCCACATCTTTATGGCCCCCGAGCAGCTCAAGGACGAGATCAAGAACGTGGTCAAGCTCTTTGACGAGGTCTATTCGGTGTTCGGCCTGCCCTATCAGATCGAGCTGTCCACCATGCCCGAGGACCACATCGGCACCGTGGAGCAGTGGGAGCACAACCAGGACATCCTGAAGGAAGCCATTACCGAGATGGGGAAGGATTTCGTCATCAACGAGGGAGACGGCGCGTTCTACGGCCCCAAGCTGGACTTCCATCTGGCCGACTCTCTGGGCCGTACCTGGCAGTGCGGCACCGTCCAGCTGGACTCTCAGCTGCCGGAGCGCTTCGAGCTGGAGTACACCGGCGAGGACGGCCAGAAGCACCGCCCCGTGATGCTCCACCGCGTGGTACTGGGCTCCATCGAGCGGTTCATCGGCGTCATCACCGAGCATTTTGCCGGCGCCTTCCCCACCTGGCTGGCGCCCGTGCAGGTTAAGGTCCTGCCCATCACCGACCGGGCCGCGGAGTATGCCCATCAGGTGGCGGATCAGCTCAACGCCCAAGGTTTCCGGGTGGAAGTGGACGGCCGGAACGAGAAGATCGGCAAGAAGATCCGTGACACCCAGCTGGAGAAGGTGCCCTATATGCTGGTGGTGGGCGACAAGGAGGCCGAGAGCGGCGATGTGGCGGTGCGGAACCGTCACGGCGAGCAGACTGTCATGTCCTTCGACGGCTTCGCGGCCAAGCTCCATGCGGAAGTGGACAGCAAGGCTCTCACGCAGGACTGATTGTATTTGGCCCTGCGCGGGTAGCACCAGGCGCGTTCACGGCTCCTTCTGCGCTGCGTAGGGGGCGGACACTGTCCGCCCCGCCTTTCCTGTGGGCCCCGCCGCCCCCGGCGGGGTAATCGGATATCCTCCCACCTCGTAGGGGCGACCCTTGTGGTCGCCCGCATCCATGCAGGCATTTTGACGTTTCCTGCAACACGTTCCACTTTTTCGACAGCCTGAGCCCCCGGACTGATGGTCCGGGGGCAGACGGAAGCTTTCCGTGCTTCGTTTCTTTCTTGCAGATGGTGAGGGAAAAAGGAGCCCCCGGACTGATGGTCCGGGGGCAGACGGAAGCTTTCCGTGCTTTGTTTCTTTCTTGCAGATGGTGAGGGAAAAAGGGGCCCCGGACTGATGTCCGGGGGCAGACGGAAGCTTTCTTTGCCTTCTTTCTTTCTCGAAAGAAGGTTCACAAACTATTCACAATTCCGTCATGAAATATCCGCAATTATTGGGTATGATAACGATGGATTCAGGAAGGAGCAGACCTGAAATCCAAAACAGACACACCGATCCAATCCCTCTCCAACCCCCTTTGCAAACACACAACACACACCCAGAGAGCCCGGCCTGAAAAGGCCGGGCTTTTTGGGCTTTTTCTTGCAATTATCTTGGAATTGGGCTATGATGTTTAGGATAACAAAGAAGCGCAAACAGGAGGTATCGTAACGATGCGAGATGGTTTTGTCAAAGTAGCCGCCGGCACGCCGCATATCAAGGTAGCGGACTGCCGTTATAACGCCGAGCAGATCTTCACCCTCATGCGGGAGGCGGACAAGCAGGGCGTGAAGGTGCTGTGTCTGCCCGAGTTGTGCCTGACGGGCTACACCTGCGGAGACCTGTTCCTCCAGCCCACGTTGCTCCGGGGCGCGGAAGAGGGCCTGGCCACCATTTTGGAGGCCACCAAGAATCTGGACATGGTCGCCGCCATTGGTCTGCCGGTGCGAAACAAGTGGGACGGCAAGCTTTATAACTGCGCCGCCGTCATCCACAAGGGGGAGATCCTGGGCGTGGTGCCCAAGACCTACCTGCCCAACTACGGGGAATTCTACGAGCAGCGGTGGTTCGCTTCCGGCGCCGGTCTGGACCACTGTATCGAGCTGTGCGGCCAGCAGATGAATCTGGGGAACAGCGGTGTCTTTGCCTGTACCACCATGCCCAATCTGGTCATCGGTGTGGAGATCTGCGAGGATCTGTGGGCGGCGGAGCCGCCCTCCGCCGCGCTGGCCCGGGGCGGCGCTACCATCGTTCTCAACCTGTCCGCCTCCAATGAGACGGTGGGCAAGGCCAATTACCGCCGCTCCCTGGTGACCGGCCAGTCGGGACGGCTGGTGTGCGGCTATGTGTACGCCGACGCCGGAGAGGGGGAGTCCACCACCGATCTGGTGTTCGCCGGCCACAATATGATCGCCGAAAACGGCAGCCTGCTCACCGAGCGGCGCTTTGCCACCGGCCTTACCATCAGCGAGATCGACGTGGACCGCCTGGCCTATGAGCGGCAGCGGATGAACACCTATGGCCCCCAGAAGGAGAAAGAGATCTGGCGGGTTACCTTTGATATGGAGCTGGGGGACACCCACCTCACCCGGTACGTCTCGCCCATGCCCTTTGTGCCGGAAAACGAGGCCGACCGGGCCGAGCGGTGCAATGAGATTTTGAAAATCGCCGCCCTGGGTCTTAAAAAGCGGCTGGAGCATACCCACGCCAGAACGGCGGTGGTGGGCCTGTCCGGCGGCCTGGACTCTACCCTGGCTATCCTCATCACCGCCGTGGCCATGAAGCTGCTGGACCGTCCGGCCAGCGACATCATCGCCGTGACCATGCCCTGCTTCGGCACCACCGACCGCACCCGGGACAACGCCGTGGAGCTGGCCGAGCGGCTGGGAGCCACCCTCCAGCGCATTGACATCGGCGAGGCGGTGAAGGTCCACTTCAAGGACATCGGCCAGTCCATGGAAAACCACGACGTGACCTTTGAGAACGGCCAGGCCAGAGAGCGGACCCAGGTGCTGATGGACATCGCCAACCAGACCGGCGGCATGGTCATCGGCACCGGCGACCTCTCGGAGCTGGCGTTGGGCTGGTGTACCTACAACGGCGACCATATGAGCAACTATGCGGTGAACGCCTCTATCCCCAAGACCTTGGTGCGCCATCTGGTGAGCTTCATCTCGGACGACAAGGGGGAGGAGGACCCCCGCCTCTCCGCCGTGCTGGACGACATTCTGGATACGCCGGTCTCTCCCGAGCTGCTCCCGGCCATCGAGGGCAAGATCGCCCAGAAAACAGAGGATCTGGTGGGCCCCTATGAGCTCCACGATTTCTTCCTCTACTATGCCATTCGCTGGGGCTTCCCGCCCCGCAAGGTATTCCGTCTGGCCGAGCAGGCCCTGGGACGGCGGTATGACCGGGCTGTGATCCTCAAGTGGCTGAAGAACTTCTATCGCCGCTTCTTCTCCCAGCAGTTCAAGCGATCCTGTCTGCCCGACGGTCCCAAGGTGGGATCGGTGGCGCTCAGCCCCCGGGGCGACTGGCGGATGCCCTCTGACGCTGTGGCGGCGCTGTGGCTGGAGGAGTTGGAGGAGCTGGACCGGGCATGAATGTGTATGTTGATCTGTTTGTGACCTTTGCAAAGATTGGGGTATGCACCTTTGGCGGCGGGTACGCCATGCTGCCCATTCTTCAGCGGGAGCTGGTGGACAAAAAGAAATGGACCACCGAGGAGGCGCTGGCCGACTACTACGCCGTGGGTCAATGCACCCCCGGCATCATCGCGGTGAATACCGCCACCTTCGTGGGCTTCGATCAGAAGGGCAACCTGGGCGGGATCGTGGCCACACTGGGTCTGGTGGCGCCCTGTATCCTCATCATCGGCATTATCGCCGCCTTTTTGTCCAATTTCGCGGAAAACCAGTATGTGATCCACGCCTTTGCGGGGGTCCGGGCCTGTGTATGCGCGCTGATTCTGTCCAGCGTGCTCAAGCTGCGCAAGACCACGGTGGTGGACGGCGCGACCTTTGGGATTTTCCTGGTGGTGTTTCTGCTGTCGGCGGTGTCCATCTTCGTGACGCTGGAGACCGGGACGCTGCTGGGCGCGGTATTCAACTTCTTTACCTCGCCGGTGGTGCTGGTCATCCTGGCGGGTCTGGCGGGCTATGTGATCCGCCGCGTAAGGGGGTGGAAGTGATGGTACTGATCCAGCTTTTCCTGGAATTTTTCCGGGTGGGCCTTTTCTCCGTGGGCGGCGGACTGGCCACCATTCCCTTTTTGACCGATCTGGGCAACCGGACAGCATGGTTTACCCAGGCGGAGCTGGCCAATATGATCGCCGTGTCCGAGTCCACCCCCGGCCCCATGGGCGTCAATATGGCCAGCTATGTGGGCTTTGAGACCGCCGGACCGGTGGGCTGCATGGTGGCCACGCTGGGCCTGGTGGCCCCGTCCATCATTGTAATTCTCATCATTGCCCGCTTTTTGCAAAAATTCCGCACCAGCCGGACGGTGGACGGCGTATTCTACGGTCTGCGCCCGGCGTCCACAGCGCTCATCGCCTCCGCCGGTTTTCTGTCGGTGGTGAAAAGCAGTCTGCTGGCCCTGGATAAGCTGGGCGTGACCCAGGCGGTGACCGAGCTCTTCCACTGGAAGGCCGTGGTGCTGTTTTTGGTGGTATTCGCCCTGCTCCATGTGCCCAAGGTAAAGGGTCTGCATCCCATTTTGTTCATTGCCGCCTCGGCGGTGGTGGGCATTCTCTTCCAATTCTGACAAGGGTAAAACCGCAAACGGCCGCATACCTCCTTTTCGGAAGTATGCGGCCGTGTTGTGTGTTTGCTGTTACGCGGGCAGAATACCGGTCCGCTCCAGGACGGCGCACAGCAGGTCGGCGGCCTCCTCCCGGGAAATGGGGGCCGTGGGATCAATCCGGGTCACGTCGTCCCACAGCAGGGAGACGGGCTGGTCCAGCTCGTCCAACTGACTGGAGGAGAGGAGCCAAACCGACAGACGGGACCAGGGAGCAAAGCGGCTCAGGCGGTCGCTGTCCAGATCCTCCTGCGTCGCGCCCTGACGGGAAATCTGGAAGGTAAGGCTGACGCGCTGGGCCAGGCGGCCCATAATGGTAAAGAACTGCTCATGGGTGACTGTGTCATCCGGGCGGAAGAGGCCGTTGCCCACTCCCTCCACCAGACCCATTTTGGCGATGGCGTTGATGGCCAGACCGTAGGAGTCATCCATGGAGACGTCGGAGAAAAGGCTCTCGCCGGTGGGGACGGTGCAGTTGAGGGCCTGGGCCAGCAGCGCGGCCAGCTGTGCCCGGGTCAGGGAGCTTTTGGGGAAGTAGGAGCCCTGGCCGTTCCCCAGAACCACGCCGTAGACGGCCAGGCGCTGGATGGACTGGGCGTAGGGGCTGCCCTCAACGTCGGAAAAGAGGCGGCTTTGGAAGGGAATGGAGTGGTCAGCCGCCGCCTGCTGAGGCTGGACAGAGTTCCAGCCGTCGCCGCTGCCCTGCCAGAGGGCGGCGGTGGGAGGGATGGCGGCCAGCAATTGGGCAAAGACCTCCGGCTGTGCCAGCGCCGCTTTTTGGGAGATGTACCAGCTGCCGTTCAGGTCCAGCCGGTAATATCCCGCGGTCCCGCCGCTGGGCGGAGCGGCGGAGAGGAGGAGAGCCACCTCCTGGGCCAGATCAGGGCTAACCAAAAGGTGGGGGATGACGCCCACAGTGTCGGTGGTGGAGCCGCTGGCGGTGTAGAAGCGGACGGTGGTGATCTTCATGGCGTCGCCGTCAAAGAGCTCTGGGTTGGTATACTGGTCAAGCACGCTCTGGGCCACACCCTTGCCGTAGGTGCGTCCGCCGATGACCAGCCCGGCCTTGAGGTCCCGGATGCCGGCGGAAAAGATCTCGGAGGCGCTGGCGGTACCCCCGTCGGTCAGCACGATCAGCGGGGCGCTGGAAATCTGCTCCCGCTTGGCCTCCAGGGCGGACAGCTGTGCGCTGCCGTCCATAAAGTAACACTTGATGCCGCCGCCGGTAAAGACGGAGAGGGTATCCAGGGCGGCCTGGGTCAGGCCACCACCGTTGTCCCGCAGGTCCACGATCCAGCGGTCGGCCTGGGGAAATTGGTCCAGAGCCTCGGTAAAGTGGGCGTAGGTGTCATGCCCAAAGGTGGTGCAGGTCAGGAGGCCCACATGGTCCTCCAGCAGCTGGGCGGAGGTGGCGGCCACGAGAATGGAGGAGCGGGTAAGGGTGCAGGCGGCGGAGACGCCGTCCCGCAGGTAAGTAATGGTCACCTGGGTGCCCTCCTGCCCCTGAATGAGAGCGCTGACGGCGCCCATCTCCAATCCGGCGGTGGAGACACCGTCCACGGCGGTGATAAGGTCGCCGGCCTGCAGTCCAGCCTCCAACGCCGGGGAGCCGGCCAGCACCTCCACCACCACCGGCCCGTTTTCACTGGCCTGCATCTTGACGCCGATTCCGGTGAGCTGTACATCCTCCATGGAGGCCAGGAAGGCGGCGTATTCGTCGGCGGTAAAGTAGGTTGTGTAGTGGTCGCCCAGGGCGGAGAGCATCGCGTCGATGGTGGGCTGTGCCAGGACCTCCTGGGAGACGTCGTCAATATAATAATCCTGCAAAAGCTGGCCGGCCTCCTGGGCCGTGAGGGCACGGGCGGGCAGCGTCAGCAGGGAAAGTGCCAGAACGAGCGCCGCAAACCGGCGGCGGAAGGTGTGAGACATGGAAGGACCCCCTTGCGTTCAAATTTTACCCGCCCATTTTATCGCAAACGGATGCGTCATACAAGTCAAAGCGGCGTTTTGAAACCATTTGTCATTTTTGGATGAGGGGAATAGGGGAAAACGGTCGAACGATGAAGAAAAAACTTCAGGATCTGTCATATGTCCGGTCAGGCGGCGCGCTGGTCTGGGTCCAGGAGCCGGACGGCCAGAGCGGCGGCCTCCGCCCGGGTGAGGACGGCGTCGGGCCGGAAGGCGCCGTTGGCGTCGGTGCCGGTGAGGATACCGGCGCGGTACAGGGTGAGCACGTCCGCATACCCTTCCCGCTGGGGGGAGAGGTCGGGAATCGTATCCACCGTCCGAATGGGGGCAAGGGCCTCCTGGGGAAGGGAGCGGCGGAGCAGTATGGCGCACTGAAGCCGGGTGATGGGGGCGGCCAGGGTCTGGGTGGTGAGGGAAGCGGAGAGGATGCCGGTTTGCAGGGCATAGTCCAGATAGACCTGATACCAGGGCACGCCCTGGACCAAGGGGTCGGTCCCCTTTTCATAGATGACATGGATGCGGGCACTGAGGCTGACGGCCTCGGCGGCGGTGACGGTGCCGGCGGGGGAGAAGAGGTTCCCGCCGGTGCCCCGCATGAGACCCAGATGCCAGGCGGCCCGGACGCTGGGGGCATACCAGGCGGAGGGGGACACATCGTCAAAGGGGGCGAGGGCTTCCACCACCTGATGGATGGCGGTAAGGAGGCTGAGGTTGCTGTCGGCGGCGTCCTGAGAGATCTCCCAGATCATCACGCCGCCCAGCTGTTCCAGGGCGTAGCGGGTTTTGGCCTGGATGGTGGGAATGCCGTTGTACCAGACGGTCTGGCCGTTGTAGACCGAGGTATCCCGCCGGGCGGCGGCGGGGTCGGCGCGGACCAGCGCGCCATAGGAGACGGAGCCGGGACGGGCGTAGAAGGGAAGGCCCAGCACCACCTTTTCGGCGGGTAAGCCCCGGGTTTCGTGCCAGTAGTTCCCGGCGTGGACGGCGTAGTCATAGGAGGCGTGCTGGGCGTTGTTGGCGTCATAGGCCATGACGTTGACCCAGTCCACCGCCTCCAAAACGGCGTCGGTAAAGGCCATGGAGGAGGCGTAGGGCGTTCCGGTGTCGGGGGAGACGCCGCCCGGCACGGCGGTGGTGAGGAGTTTTCCCTGGAGTCCGGCGCGCAGGCGGAGCATCAGGTCCTCATACTGCCGGTATGTACCACTGGTCCTGGGGTATTCCCAGTCCATATCCACCCCGTCAAAGCCGTATTGGGCGCACATGGAGAGGATGGCCTCGGTCAGGGCGGCCCGTTTTTCCGGGGTAGCGGTGGCGGCGGCAAAGGTGTCCTCCAGCGGGACGTTCTGGTAGCTCCAGCCGCCCACCGCCAGCAGGACCTTGACGCCGTGGGCGTGGGCCTCCCGGATGAGGGCCCTGGCGTTGGCGGCGTTTTCCAGGGGACGGAGTCCGCCCTCGGGGGTGGGGATGGCAAAGGCGTAATAGATGTGGGTAAGCTTATCATACTGAAGGGTATCCCGCCCGGTCCGCCAGGAGGGATAATAGGCCGTTACCTTGACTTGTCCATTCGGCGCGTGGGCGTCGGTGGCGGGCGCGGCGGCGGCGAAAAGAGCCAGGAGAAATGCGCACAGGGCCAGCGTAAGGGCCGGCCGTTTGATTCGGTCCATGAGGAGGTCCTGCCTTTCTGTCAAAATCGTGAAAACCAGGGCCCATTGTAGCAGAAAAGAGAGGGAAAAACCATGGAAATTTCTCCTCCTTTTGTCGCTTTTTCTCTTGTATCACCCTGACGGGCGGTATATAATATCCGCTGGAGAAAAAAGCTTCAAAGATTCAAAGAAAGGGTGTCTTGCCCCATGACGGATTTTCACGTTCATGATACCCGGGAAAACCGGGACATCAGCGCTTATATCGCCCCTGGCCGCCGGGCCCATCTCATCGGCATCGGCGGCGTATCCATGTCCCCCCTGGCCGAGGTGCTCCACCGCTTCGGTATGGTGGTCACCGGCTCGGACATGAAGGAGAGCCCCGCGGTGGAGCATCTGCGGTCCCTTGGCATCCAGGTGGCCATCGGCCATCGGGCGGAAAACCTGGGCCAGGCGGAGCTGGTGATCCGCACCGCCGCCGCCCACGATGAAAACCCGGAGATCGCCGCCGCCCGGCAGGCGGGCATCCCGGTCTTTGAGCGGGCCCAGGCGTGGGGACGCATCATGCAGGACTACCGAAACGCCCTGTGCATTGCCGGCACCCACGGCAAGACCACCACCACCTCCATGTGTACCCACATCGCCATGGCGGCCGCGGCAGACCCCACGGTGATGATCGGCGGCGTGCTGCCTCTGCTGGGCTCGGGCTACCGGGTGGGCAAGGGGGAGACCATCATTCTGGAGAGCTGCGAGTATTGCAACTCCTTTCTGTCCTTTTTCCCCACCGTGGCGGTGATTCTGAATATTGAGGCCGACCACCTGGACTTTTTCCAGGACCTGGCCGATGTGGAGCGGTCCTTCCGTGCCTTTGCCCTGCGGGTGCCGGAGAACGGGGTGGTCATCGCCAACGCCGACGACGCCAACACCATGGACACCCTGGCGGGGCTGGACCGGCCCATGATGACCTTTGGCCTGGAGCGGGGGGACGTCCACGCCGCCAACCTGACCTGGACCAACGGACTGGCCTCCTTTGATGTGGTGCATGACGGCGCGGTGTTCACCCATGTGGCCCTCCAGGTGCCCGGCGTCCACAACGTCAAAAACGCCCTGGCCGCCGCCGCCGCGTCCATCGCTCTGGGCTTCCACGCCCAGGCGGTCTCCCAGGGTCTGGGGGCCTTTTTGGGCGCCGGACGCCGGTTTGAGCACAAGGGGACCTACCACGGGGCGGAGATTTATGACGATTACGCCCATCACCCCGGCGAGCTGCGGGCCCTCTTCTCGGCGGTGGGCGCGCTGGGCTACCGGCGGGTGATCTGCGCCTTCCAGCCCCACACGTACAGCCGCACCCAGGCTCTTTTTGACGACTTTGTCCAGGCGCTGGCCGCGCCGGACATTACCGTCCTGGCCGAAATTTTTGCCGCCCGGGAGACCAACGACATCGGCATCTCCTCCCAGGATCTGGCCCGGTGTATCCCCAACAGCCGCTACTGCGCCACCCTGGAAGAGGTGACCGACACGCTGGCCCTGCTGGCCCAGCCCGGGGATCTCATCCTCACCGTGGGCGCGGGAGACATCTACACGGTGGGCGAGGCTCTGGCCGCTCGGGAGGAGTGAGGATGGGGACCTTTTTCCTGCCGGTGCTCTCACACTTTCAAAATGACAATTTCTGGACTGCCAGCGACCGCCGGATGCGCTATCTGGTGACCCCCAAGGAGGGGGAGCGGCTGGAGGCGCAGGTATGGGAGGGCCCCTGGGGCCACGCCTTCAGCCATATAGAGGAAGAGGCGTCGTTTCCGCTGAGCGAGGAGGGACTGACGCAGCTGGAGGCGTGGTGCCGCCGCTGGAGCGAGGAGATCAACCGCCGTCCGCCCCGCTCGCTGGAGGAGACCCTTGCCATGCGGGAGGCCGCGCTCCAAAGCCGGAAGGAGCAGGCCGATTCATAAGCTTTTTTGCCCGCCGCCCTTTGCTGGGCGGCGGGCAATCGCGTCCTTTGCGCCTTGACAGGAGGGGACAAGGGGGGCATAATTGATATATCAATGTTTGAAAGGAGGGGGAAGGAATGGAGTACTCTTTCCATGCCCTGCTCTTTCGGGCCTTCCATGCCCAGCGCAATTATCTCCGGCCCCAGATCAGCGCCATTGGGCTCACGCCCGGCCAGCCCAAGCTGTTAACGGTGCTCCACCGGCTGGGGAGCTGTACCCAGCGGGAACTGGCCGATCAGTGCGAAATCGATCCGGCGGCGGTGTGCCGTATGCTGGACTCCTTGGAGCGGGAGGGGCTGGTGAGCTCGGCCGGCAGCGGCGGACGGCGCAGCGGGCCGGTCTCTCTCACCGAGGCGGGGGAGGAGACCTACCGGCGCTGGAAGCGGCGCTGTCAGGCCATGGAGAAGGTCATGCTGGACGGTTTTCGTCCGGAGGAGCAGGCTCAATTTGCCGATTATTTGGCCCGGGCCTACCGAAATTTGAGAGGAAAACAGGAGAGCTGAAAGGGGGAGAGGAGGCTTGCGGGACCTCAAACGGATCTTTGCCCACATCGGTCCTTACCGGCGGGAGCTGGCGGCGGCCATGGCCCTGGTTTTTATTGAGACCGGCTTTGAGCTGTTCATTCCGCTGCTGATGGCCGACATCATCGATGTGGGGGTGAAACATCAGGATGTCCACTATATCCTGGCCAAGGGTGTACAGATGGGCCTCTGCGCCCTGCTGGCCCTGATTACCGGCCTGCTCTATGCCCGTTACGCGGCCCGGGCGGCCTGCGGCTTCGGCGCGTCCCTGCGGGAGGCGGAATTTACCGCCGTGCAGCACTATGATTTTGCCAATCTGGACCATTTTGACACCGCCTCTCTGGTGACCCGCATGACCACCGACGTGACGGTGATGCAAAACGCCGTGTCCACCGGACTGCGGCCGCTGATCCGCAGCCCGGCCATGCTGATTTTCGGACTGGGCCTTTCTTTTTACATGAACGCCCGGCTGGCGCTGGTGTTTGTGGTGTGCGCCCCCATTCTGGCGCTGGTGCTGATCTTCGTGGTGTGCAAAGTGGCACCCATGTATAACCGCCTCCAGGTGGTGATGGACCGGATGAACGCCATTGTCCAGGAGGCGCTGACGGCCATCCGGGCGGTCAAGGCCTTTGTGCGGGGCGAGTACGAGGCGGAGAAGTTCGACGGGGTCAACACCCAGCTGATGGAGACCAGCCAGCGGACCTTCCATTTCGCGGTGCTCAATCTGCCCGCCTTTCAGGCCACTATGTACGCCTCGGTGGTGTTGATTTTCTGGTTTGGCGGCCAGATGATCCAGACCGGCGACCTGGAGGTGGGAGACCTCACCGGATTTCTGAGCTATGTGCTTCAGGTGATGAACTCTCTGATGCTCATTTCCAACGTATTTTTGATGCTGAGCCGTTCCCTGGCCAGCGCCCGGCGCATTTCCGAGGTGCTGGACCAGCGCCCCGACCTGGCCGATCCGCCGGCGCCGGTGCCCCAGGTCACCGACGGCAGCGTGGAATTTGACGATGTGTCCTTCCGCTATTCCGCTGGCGCCCAGGAGGACGTGCTCTCCCATATCAACCTGAAGATCCGGGCGGGACAGACGGTTGGACTTATCGGCGGCACCGGTTCGGCCAAGACCTCCCTGGTGCAGCTCATCCCGCGGCTCTACGATGTGAGCGGCGGCGCGGTGCGGGTAGGGGGCAGGGATGTGCGCTCTTATGACCTGGAAGCGCTGCGGGACGCGGTGGGCATTGTGCTCCAGAAGAACGTGCTCTTTTCCGGCACCATCCGGGACAATCTCCGGTGGGGGGCCCCGGAGGCGGACGACGAGACCCTGTGGGCAGCCTGCCGGGCGGCTTGTGCCGACGAGTTTTTGGAGCGGATGCCCAACGGTCTGGATACCGAGTTGGGGCAGGGGGGCGTCAACGTGTCCGGCGGCCAAAAGCAGCGGCTGTGCATCGCCCGTACCCTGCTCAAGCGGCCCAAGATCCTCATTCTGGACGACTCCACTTCCGCCGTGGATACCGCCACCGACGCCAAGATCCGCGCCACATTGAAAAAGCTGCGGAAGGTGACCAAAATCATCATTGCCCAGCGCATCACCTCGGTGATGGACGCCGACCTCATCGTCATTCTGGAGGACGGGCGCATCCATGACGCCGGCACCCACAGGGAGCTTCTGGCCCGCAGCCCCATTTATCAGGAGCTCTACTACTCCCAGCAGAAAGGCGGTGAGGACGTTGGCTAGATCGTTCAGCGGAAAACGGCCCCAGGACCTGAAAAAGACGGTGGGGGCGCTGCTGTCCTATATGGGCCGGCATAAATTCCTTCTGCTGGTGGTGGCGGTGCTGGTGACGGTCAGCGCCCTGGCCAACCTCCTGGGCACCTACATGATCAAGCCCGTCATCAATAACTATGTGGTGCCGGGAGACATGGAGGGACTGGTCTTTGGCGTCACGGTGACGGCCCTCATTTACGCCGCCGGCGCGCTCTCCGCCTTCGGCTATACCCAGACCATGGTGAAGGCGGCCCAAAAGGTGCTTTTTGACATCCGGCGGGACCTCTTCGACCACATCCAGACCTTACCCCTCCGCTATTTTGACACCCGGCAGAAGGGCGACGTGATGAGCCTCTTTACCAACGATGTGGACACCATCGCCGACGCCCTCAATAACTCCTTTGCCATGGTCATCCAGAGCTTTGTCCAGATCGTGGGCACCCTCACCATGCTCTTTCTCCTCAACTGGCAGCTCTCCATGATCGCCCTGGTGTGTTACATCGTCATGTTCCTCTACATCCGGTACAGCGGCAAAAAGAGCAAGTTTTACTTCAACCGCCAGCAGATTGAGCTGGGGGCGCTGGACGGCTTTATCGAGGAGATGGCGGCTGGGCAGAAGGTAGTCAAGGTTTTTAACCGGGAAAAAGCCAACCTGGAGGAATTCAAGGCCAAAAACGAGCGCCTGCGCCAGGCGGGCACCTCGGCCCAGTCCTACGCCGCCACCATGATCCCGGCGGTGGTGAGTATTTCCTACATCAATTACGCCATTGTGGCGGTGCTGGGCGGCCTGATGGCCCTGAAGGGCATGACCGACGTGGGCAGCCTGGCCAGCTACCTGGTTTTCGTCCGCCAGGCGGCCATGCCCATCAACCAGTTCACCCAGCAGGGGAACTTCCTGCTGGCGGCCCTGGCGGGCGCGGAGCGGATCTTCTCCGCCATGGAGGAGGAGCCGGAGGTGGACGAGGGGACGGTGACCCTGGTCAACGTCCGCAAGGAGGGGGACGGGACGCTGACGCCCTGTACCGAAAAGACCGGCCAATGGGCCTGGCAGGACACCGCCCGGACAGACGCGCCGCTGGTGCCGCTGCGGGGAGACGTGCGCTTTGACCATGTGGTCTTTGGGTATGAGAAGGGACAGACCATCCTGCGCAATGTGAGCCTGTACGCAAAACCCGGCCAGAAGATCGCCTTTGTAGGCTCCACCGGCGCGGGCAAGACCACCATTACCAACCTCATCAACCGGTTTTACGACGTGACCAGCGGGTCCATCACCTACGACGGCATCGACGTGCGCAGGATCCGCAAGGACGCCCTCCGCCGGTCGCTGGGCATCGTGCTCCAGGATACCCACCTCTTCACCGGCACCATCGAGGAGAACATCCGCTTCGGCAAGCTGGACGCCACCCGGGAAGAGGTGGTGGCGGCGGCCCGTATCGCCAACGCCGACTCCTTCATCCGCCGTCTGCCTCAGGGCTACGACACCATGGTCACCGGAGACGGGGCCAACCTCTCCCAGGGCCAGCGGCAGCTTTTGGCCATTGCCCGGGCGGCGGTGGCCGACCCGCCGGTCCTCATCCTGGACGAGGCCACCTCCTCCATCGACACCCGCACCGAGTCCCTCATCGAGACCGGCATGGACGCGCTCATGGAGGGGCGGACGGTCTTTGTCATTGCCCACCGGCTGTCCACCGTGCGCAACGCCAACGCCATTTTGGTCCTGGAGCAGGGCCAGGTGGTAGAGCGGGGCGACCACCAGGATCTGCTGGACCAGAAGGGCGTCTATTACCAGCTCTATCACGGCATGTTCGAGCTGTCCTGACCCGGCGGGCAGCCAAAGGCCCCGGACCTGTTTTTACACGGTCCGGGGCTTTTTCGGCGGAAAACGGGAAATTAAAATTCAAACTTGTCCGGTGCGCCCACCAGAATGCGGGCGCCCTTGGCGGGGACGGGCAGCCAGGAGCGCCCGCCGTCGTTGTTGAAGGTCTGGTTATCGTTGAGCACGTCCTGGAGCACCGGCTCCTGATGGCGGAACTCCACGTGGACCTCCTGGTCGTCCAGATTCAGGACCACATAGACCTTCTGGGCGGGGGTGGAGCGGAGGTAAACCAGCTGCTTGCACTGGATGGAGACATTTTCGTAGCCACCCTCCCGCAGGGCGGGGAAGGCCAGACGGATGTCGGAGAGCTTTTTGAGGAAGGCGCACAGAGACTGGTCCTTTTCGGCCATCTCCTCCAGCTCCAGGCAGGGCCGCAGGGCCACGTCGGAGGTGGGGGTGCGGCAGTCGTCCAGGGCCCACTCGCTGCCGTAGTAGATGGAGGGCACGCCGGGCATGGTGTAAAGGATGGTGTAGAGGTTCTTGAGGTCCGCCTTGTCCTTGAGCTTGCCGGCCACCCGGTCCACGTCGTGGTTATCGGCGAAATTGTAGGTGATGATATTGCGGTAAATGCCGCCGGGCCCGAACTGCCGGTTGAGGGAGTGGGCGATTTCAAAGTAATTCTGGTCGTTGTGGCAGGACCAGAGGCCCTTCCAGCACTCGTAGTTGGTGGTGGAGTCCAGCATCTCGGGATTGGCCCAGCGGGCGTAGTCGCCGTGGATGATCTCGCCCATGAGCCAGAAATCCGGGTCCTTCTCCCGGACGGTGCGGCGGAGGGTGCGGAAGAAATCGAAGTCAATGCAGTCGGCGGCGTCCAGCCGGAGGCCGTCGATGTGGAACTGGTCCATCCACATGGTCACCGCGCCCAACAGATGCTCCACCACCTCGGGGTTGCGGAGATTCAGCTTGACCAGCTCATAGTGTCCCTGCCAGCTCTCATACCAGAAGGGGTCGCCCATGGGACTGCCGCCGCCGAAGTTCAGGTTCTGGAACCAGGAGCAGTAGGGGGAGGAGGGGCCGTTCTGCTGCACGTCCCGGAAGGCCCAGAACTGCCGGCCCACGTGGTTGAACACGCCGTCCAGCACCACCCGGATGCCGTTTTCATGGAGCGCGTCGCACAGGGCGCGGAAGGAGTCGTTGTCACCCAGACGCCAGTCGATCTGCCGGTAGTCCTTGGTGTCGTAGCCGTGGGTGGAGGACTGAAAGACAGGCCCCAGATAAACGGCGTTGACCCCCAATTCCTTCAGATGGGGAATCCAGGCATGGAGCTTGTCCAGCCGGCAGATGGGCTCGGCGGCGTCGTTATGAAAGGGGGCGCCGCAAAAGCCCAGGGGGTAGATGTGATAAAATACAGCGTCTTGGATCCAACTCATTGCTCTAACCTCCAGCGGAACGCCGAAAAAACGGCGTCCGAGAATGCCGGCGCCGCGAATTGCCGGCGCCGCTGGTAACAGTGTACCACAATTTTTCCCCGGTGGACAGGAAAATTTTGCGTCGGCGAAATATTGGGAAAGAGGGGGAGAGAAAAAATTAAAATTGTCTAAAATAACAAAGCCCTCTCTTGCGCCGCGGGGGAAAATGGATTACAATGGAAGAGAAGAAGCAAGCCAGACGGCAGGTCGTCTGCCGTAAGAAAAGGAGGGCTTACAAATGGCTTTTTTTGACGATTTCAAGGAAAAGGCGGCGGATCTGGCCCAGGTAGGTATGGCCAAGTCCAAGCAGCTGGCGGAGATCGCCCGACTGAACCTGGTGAACGCCGGCGAGGAGGACACCATCCGCAAGGCCTATCAGGAACTGGGACGCATCTACTATGCCGAGCGGGGCAACGCGCCCGAGCCGGCGTACAGCGCCCTGTGTGAGAAGATCACCGCCGCGCGCATCACCATTGAGGAAAACAAGGAACGCATTGCCCAGCTCCGCGCCGAAGGAACCACAGAGGGCGCCGGGCAGGAGGAAACGGCAGCGCCGTCCCAGGCGGACGGCGTGGACCCGGAGGTCCCGCCGGAGGACGAGACGTTCTGAGCGCCGTCCCGATGCGGAAGCCTCCGCACCAAAGGAGGGTGACGTATGGGAGAACAGGGTATGACTTGGAAAATCATGGTCGCGGTCATGGTGGCCGCGGTGGTACTGGCCGCGCTGGTGGGGATCGGACCCTTGCTCAATGCGGCATTTTAAGCAAAGAAAAAGCCGGACCGATGACAGCCATCGGTCCGGTTTTTGTTGTTACGGGTTCTTTTTCCGGTACCATACATAACTCATGACCACCATGATCAGACTGGTGGCCAGGATGCAGACCATCAGCAGCACGAACATCACCGCCTCCGGCAGGAGCAGCGCGCCCACCAGAAACAGGAGGCCCGACCAAAACCACAGCATACCGGCCAGCCGGTGGGTTTTGTTCCAGACATCCGGATCGGAGATGGTCCAGGGGGTGCGGACGCCGAAGAAAAAGTTGGGCTTGATCTTTCCCAGCATATTGCCCAGGAAAACGAAGAGCAGCCCCATCAAAGCCAGCACGAACCGCCCCACCGACAAGGTGCCCGGATGAAAGCTCTCTACAAAGGTGAGTCCCATCAGCAGGCCGAGAAAAATCACAATGGCAATGGCGAAGGAGTCGTAATAGCCCTGAAATTTTGCATAGTTTTGCTTCCGCGGGTCCAGCTTGGGCAGGCCCATGAGCAGCAGCGCCATTATGGGAGCGATGCCGCCCAGGAGAAACAGCTCTGCCTTGGAGCCGTAGCGGTCCACGGTCCCGTCCAGCCCCCAGTGGAGGGGCACCTGGTCGGGCAGAGTGCCGTACAGAAGGGCCAGCGCCAGCAGCGGCGCCAGCGCAAAGACCCACAGAAGGATCACACACCATTTATGCTTCATCCTGTTTCCCACCTTTCAGACCGGCGATCCAGCCGGTGATCTCGTCCAATACCGACAGATTCAACTCGTAGTAGATCCATTTGCCCCGCTTGTCGTCGCTCACCAGCCCGGCGTCCTTCAGGACCGACAGGTGGTGGGAGATGCTGGCCCCGGTGATGGGGAAGTGACTGCCGATCTCCCCGGCGGTCTTGGCGCCGTCCCGCAGGAGGTGGAGGATCTCCCGCCGGGTGGGGTCGCTGAGGGCCTTAAAGGTATCCTGAAATCCCATGGCTGTGTTCCCTCCTATCATTTAGAATTTTATCTAAATATAAAGTAACACAGTCCGGAGGGGATGTCAAGAGACAATTAGAAGAACATCTAAATGTATAAAAGAAAAAAAGCACGGCGCAAAAACTGCGCCGTGCTTCCGATTTTGAACGGAAGGGAAAAGCTTACAGGATGTGACGACCGTAGACGTACACTCTGGAGTAGTAGCCGGAGGACAGGGTGTCGATCTGGACGGAATATGTATTGGTGGAGGCGTGGATAAACTGACCGTTGCCGATGTAGATCCCCACATGAGAGACGGGCTTGGTGGTGTTGGCCCGGAAAAAGACCAGGTCGCCGGGCTGGAGCTCGCTCTTGGAGACGGCGGTACCGTTGGCCAGCTGATCGGTGGCGGTACGGTTGAGGGTGACGCCGAAGTGGGAATAGACGTACTTAGTAAAGCCGGAGCAGTCAAAGGAATTGGGGCCGTTGCCGCCGTAGACGTAGGGAGTGCCCAGGAACTGCTTGGCGTAGGCCACGATCTGGTCGCCGATGGCGGAGGACGCGGCGGCCTCGGCGGTGCTGCGGGAGCCCACGGAGTCCTTGACGGTGACCATATAGTCGCTGCTCACATAACCGGTCTTGCCGCTGTACTGGACCTTATACCAGCCGTTGTCGATGCCCACGATCTCCACGATGGTGCCGTCGGGCAGGGAGGAGACGATGCTGTAAGAGGTGCCCGCGCCGCTGCGCAGATTGAGGGAAGAGCCGCCGGCGCTGACCTTGCCGTAGCCGATGGCGGCGTCAGCGGTGGTAGCGACGGTAAGATATTCGCCGGACATATAGCCCTGAACCGATCTGTAATCCACCTTGTACCAGTTGTTGCCGGCGTCGGCCAGGATGATGACGCTGTCGCCCTTGGCGGCGGTGGCCAGAATGGTGGACTCGGTGCTGGCGTTTTCCCGCAGACGCAGGGCGTCGGCGGTGACCGTTCCCACGCCGACGCTGGCGGCGGCGGCGCTGACGATGCAGGCGGCAGAGACCACAGCGGTCAGAAACACAGTGCGCAGGACCTTGACGGGCTGTATCATTGGTATCGTTCCTCCGTTCAAAATAGGTGGGCGGCAAAGGCGGCCCGGATGGTTCTTTGGTATAGAATTACTTGCCGGACAACGCCCGGTCCAGCCATACGGAAGCCACGTCAATGGCGGCGTACAGGCTGTCCTTCTCGGTCTTTTTGACCACCTTGTCCCGGCTCTTGAGCTCGGGATCGGTTAGCTGGAGCTGAATGGCCACCCGGGTGGCCACGTCCAGATCCTGAACCTTTTTGGTGTCCATAATCTGGAGGAGGATAATGTATTTATCAGCCATGCTGCCGTAGTAGATGAGATGATCTTTCCGGCGCAGCGGATGGCCCTTGTAGGTCAGAGGGATGTTTTCGTTTGCCATGGGCAGCCTCCTGTTATCGTTCTGAAAAACTTGTAACCAAATTGTAACACATTGTTTCCGCGCTGTCAATCATAAAGTAGACATAAAAATCCGGGGGATTGGAATCGTATTTGTCAGAAAGAGGAGGAAGCATGGGGAAAGAGGGCGATTTTTGTCCGGCAGAGGGAAAAAGACGGAAAGGTATTTTTCAGTATTGCGGGAAACGGGGGAGAGGAACGGCATTTGGCGCGGGGATCGGCGCGGGAGTGGGAAGGGGCGGCGGAACGGTCCGAATTTTCCGGGAAAGAGAAGGCGTTTTTTCTGTTTTTATATATAATATACCGGTTTTTGAGGCAATAAACAGGAGGAAAAGTATTTTTAGAGACGGATTGCCGGGGCGGAAAGGGACGCCGCGCAAATAAATGCGACTTTTTTCCAAACCCCCTTGCGGGGCGGTTTGGGATATGGTATGATTTTTAATGAATTCGATTACAAAGAAATTCATCATTTATTTGAAACGAGGCAAGGGAGGTATTTCTTTCATGAAAGATTTGATTGCAGTGGGAGAGGTGCTCATCGACCTGACCCAGACCGGTGTGAACGAGGCGGGGGTACGTCAGTATGCCGCCAATCCCGGCGGTGCGCCGGCCAACGTGGCGGTAGCGGCGGCCCGTCTGGGGGCCCGGACGGCCTTTGTGGGAAAGGTGGGGCAGGATGCCTTTGGGGACACCCTGCGCCAGGTGCTGGTGGACAACGGCGTGGACGTGTCCGGCATGTATGGCACCGACCAGGCGCCCACCACGCTGGCGGTGGTGAGCGTGGACCCCTCCGGCGACCGGAGCTTTACCTTTTACCGCTCTCCCGGCGCGGATATCCTCCTCACACCTGCGGAAGCGGAAGATGCCCTCACCGAGGGGACCAAATTCCTCCACTTTGGCTCGGTGAGCCTGACGGCCGACCCGTCCCGCTCGGCGACTCTGGCCGCCGCCAAAAAGGCCAAGTCCATGGGCGCGCTGGTGAGCTATGACCCCAATTACCGGGCCAATCTCTGGAGCGACGAGGCCACCGCCGTGACCTGGATGAAGGAGCCGGTGGCGCTGTGCGACGTGGTGAAGCTGTCGGAGGAGGAACTGCCGCTGCTCACCGGCACCGCCGATCTGGCCGAGGGCACCCACCGGCTGGTGGAGCAGGGGGTCACGCTGGTGCTGGTGACCCTGGGCGGCGAAGGCGCTTACTACCGGGTGGGGGAGGAGACCGGTATGGTGCCCGGCGTGGCCACCAAGGTGGCCGATACCAACGGCGCGGGCGACACCTTCCTGGGTGCGGTGCTCAGCCGCCTGGTGCGCCGGGGCGAGGCGCCTCTGGACGGACTGAACGGCAAGGCCATGGAGGAGATCCTCACCTTTGCCAACCGGGCCGCGTCCCTGACCTGTTCCCGCAGCGGGGCCATCCCCGCCATGCCGACCCTGGAAGAGCTGGGTGAATGAGAGGGAGGACCGACATGAAGAAAGAGACCAGAGAAATGGTGGATACCGCCTTTGAAGAGCGTCTTTCGGCCCGCTATGATGAGCTGAAGTGGCTGTATTGTGAGCTTTACCACAATGATATGGACGCCTTCCGCTATTTTTGCGACATGCTCCGCCGGAGCTACGACGCCCGCAAGCCCGACCTGAAGGCCCTGGACCGCCGGCGGCTCAATCAGCCCGGCTGGTTCCGCTCCAACCAGATCCTGGGCATGATGCTCTACGTCTCCGCCTTTGCCGGCGACCTGAAGGGCGTACAGAAAAAGCTGCCCTATCTGGAGGAGTGCGGCGTCAACTACCTGCACCTGATGCCTCTGCTGGAGAGCCCCAGAGGGCGGAGCGACGGCGGCTATGCCGTGTCCAATTTCCGCACCGTCCAGCTGGAGCTGGGCACCATGGACGACCTGGAGGCCCTGGCCGATCAGTGCCGGGAGAAGGGTATGAGCCTTTGCCTGGACTTTGTCATGAACCATACCAGCGAGGACCATGAGTGGGCCAGAAAAGCCAGAATGGGGGATATAGAGTGCAAAAAGCGCTATTTCTTCTATGACGACTGGTCCATTCCCGCCCAGTTTGAGCGGACCGTCCCCCAGGTGTTTCCCACCACCGCGCCGGGCAACTTCACCTGGCTGGAGGACTGCCGTCAGTTCGTGATGACCACCTTCTATCCCTACCAGTGGGACCTGAATTACGCCAATCCCGTGGTGTTCAACGACATGACGGAGAATCTCCTCTACCTCACCAACCGGGGCATTGACGTCATCCGTCTGGACGCCGTACCCTACATTTGGAAGGAACTGGGCACCGACTGCCGCAACCTGCCAAAAGTCCACACCCTGGTGCGTATGATGCGCCTGGCCTGTGAGATCGTCTGTCCGGCGGTGCTGCTGCTGGGCGAGGTGGTCATGGAGCCGGCCAAGGTGGCCCCCTACTTCGGCACGGTGGAAAAGCCGGAGTGTCAGATGCTCTACAACGTCACCACCATGGCCAGCACCTGGCACACCGTGGCCACCCGGGATGTGCGCCTCCTCCGCCACCAGCTGGACCAGGTGTGCGCCCTGCCCCATGACTACCTGTTCCTGAACTATCTGCGCTGCCACGACGACATCGGCTGGGGCCTGGATTATCCCTGGCTGCGGCAGTTCGGCATGGAGGAAGTGGCCCATAAGCGTTACCTCAACGACTGGTTTACCGGCAGATGGCCGGGCAGCTGGTCCAGAGGGGAGCTCTACAACGACGATCCCCGCCTGGGCGACGCCCGTCTGTGCGGTACCACCGCCTCTCTGTGCGGTACCGAGGCCGCCGTCTACGAGCAGGACGAGGACAAGCTGGACCGTTCCATTTCCTGCGACGTGATGCTCCACGCCTGGATGCTGACCCAGAGCGGCATTCCCGTGCTGTACAGCGGCGACGAGGTGGGTCAGCTCAACGACTATACCTATCATGAAAACCCGGAAAAGTGGGACGACAGCCGCTACATCCACCGTGGAAATTTCCAGTGGGACCTGGCCGAGATGCGGGATGACCCGGAGACGCGGCAGGGCCGGCTCTTTGCCGCCCTGCGGAAGCTGGAGGAGATCCGGGCCGCCGAGACGGTATTCCGGTCGGACGCGGGGGTGTATACCCTGGATACCTGGTGCGATCAGATTCTGGGCGTGGGCCGTGAGTGGGGCGGCGAGCGTTTCGTGGCCCTCTTCAACTTCTGCGAGGAGGCCCGCACCGCCTGGATGTGGGAAGAGGACGGCTTTGTGGACCTGGTGACCGGCCAGCCGGTACACCTGGGGGCCGTAAATCTGCCGCCCTACGGCTTCCTGTGGCTGAAGAAAGGACGGGAGGAAGAAGCAAAATGACCATGAAGGAGTTGGCACGGATCGCCAACGTGTCCAGCGCAGCGGTGAGCCGCTATCTTAACGGCGGCTCTCTGAGCCAGGAGAAACGGGAACGCATCCGGGCCGCCATTGAAGAGACGGGGTATCAGCCGGATACGGTGGCCCAGATGCTGCGCACCGGTACCACCGACCACATCGGGCTGATCGTGCCGAAAATCAGCTCCGACGCGGTGAGTCGGGTTACGGCCGGGGCCACCCGTGTCCTCTCCGAAAAGGGGTATCTCTGTCTTTTGGCCAATACGGAAAACGACCCGGAGAAGGAACTGGCCTATCTGGGTCTCTTTCAGAGCCGTCCCGTGGCGGGCGTGATCCTGATGGCCACCGTCCTCACGCCCCGCCATGAGGAGATGCTGCAAAACGCCCCCTTTCCCATCGTGGTGGCGGGGCAGCAGTTCCGGCAGGTGCCCTGCGTCTACCATGACGACTTCGGCGCTGCGCAGGAACTGACCAACCGCATCATTGCCCGCGGACGAAAAAAACTGGGCTATATCGGAGTCATCGAGCAGGACGTGGCCGCCGGTCTCAACCGCCGGCGGGGCGTCCAGGCCGCCATGAAGGAGCACGGGCTGGACCCGTCGGCCCTGGCGGTGGTAAACAGCCCCTTCAACGTGGCGGGCGGACGCGCCGCCATGAAAAAGCTGCTGGAGACCACACCGGACGTGGACGGAGTCATCTGCGCCACCGATCTCATCGCCTTTGGCGCCATGGAGACCCTCCGGCAGGCGGGCCGCAGCCTGCCGGAGGACGTGAGCGTGGCCGGTGTGGGCGACAGCTGGGCGGGGGAGTATATTACGCCCCATCTGACCACCGCCCATTTTTACTACGAAAAGAGCGGGGAGACCGCCGCACGGCTGCTGCTGGATATCGTGGAGAACAAGGGGGAGCCCGGCCCCATTCATCAGACCATGCTGGGCTATACCGTGATCGAGCGGGAATCCATTTGAAAATGACGCCAATTGGGCGAAAAGGAGAAAAACTGTCATGAAGCTCTTGTATATGGGCACTGCTGCCGCGGAAGGCTGGCCTGCCCTGTTCTGTTCCTGCCCGATCTGCGCCCATGCCCGGGCCAACGGCGGCCGGAATCTGCGCACCCGTACCCAGGCCCTGCTGGACGGGGAGATCCTGCTGGATTTTCCGCCGGACACCTACTGCCATGCTCTGCGCCACGGTCTGGATCTGGGGAAGATCCAGACGCTGCTGGTGACCCACAGCCATATGGACCACTGGTTCCCCACCGACCTCATCCACCGGCACGAGCACTTTGGCCGCGGCACGGTGGGGGTGCTGGACGTTTATGGCAACAGCGCGGTGGAGAAGGCGTTTTATGAGCATATCCTTATCGACCGTTTCAAGCCCCATCCCATTGACGACGTGGTCCATTTCCACAACACCCACGGCGGCGACCGCATCCAGGCGGCGGGGGGCTGGGAGATCATCGCGGTGCCCGCCGACCACGACAAGCGGGAGGAGAGCCTGGTCTATATTTGCAAAAAGGGCGGCAAGACCGTCTTTTACGGCCACGACACCGGCGTCAATCTGTCGGAGGCGGCCTGGGCGCTGCTGGCGGCGGAGCGGTTCGACCTGGTCAGCCTGGACGCCACCATGGGGCAAAAGACCATCGGGGGCTACCATATGGGTCTGCCGGATATCGAGCCCTTTTTGGCCAAAATGGAGGCGCTGGGCTGTGTGAACGACAAGACCGTCAAGGTCATCAACCATTTCAGCCACAACGGCAACATGACCCAGGAGGACCTGGAGCGCTGGGGCGCGGAGCGCGGCATCCTGGCCGCTTACGACGGCATGGAAGTGGCCTTCTGAGTCCCTGGAAAGGCGCGCCGGAGCCGTCGTGGGACGGCTGAGGTGAATATTACGGAAAGGACCCGGCGGAGCGCCGGGTCCTTTTGACGTTATGCTCAAAAAGCCTGTAAAAAAATTGTAAAAGATTCCGTCTGGACAAATGGCAAAATGTAACGTAGAATGAAAGCACAGTGAAAACGATTTCAAAAACTTGATTTCGTACAAGGGGGAAAGATCATGGATTACCGCAAATGTGCCCAGGACATCTATGATAAACTGGGCGGGAGAGAGAACTTGGTCAGCGCGGCGCACTGCGCCACCCGGCTCCGGCTGGTGACGGTGGACAACAGCAAAATTGATCTCAAGGGGCTGGAGGACACCGAAGGAGTCAAGGGCGTCTTTCAGAGCAATGGACAGCTTCAGCTCATCATCGGCACCGGCACGGTGAACAAGGTTTACGATGAATTCCTCAGCATCTCCGGCATGACGGCGGCCACCAAGGATGAGGTCAAGGCGGCTGCCGCGGCCAAGCAGAACATCTTGCAGCGGATGGTCAAGGCGCTGGGCGACGTGTTCGTTCCCATCCTGCCGGCCATCGTGGCCTCCGGCCTGCTGATGGGTATTCTGGAGGGCCTGTCCAACGCCATTCCCGGCCTGACCGAGTCGGGCACCTACACCATTTTCCACATGTTTTCCAACGCGGCCTTTGTCTTTCTTCCCATTTTGGTGGCTGTATCGGCGGCCCGGGTATTTGGCGGGAATATTTTCCTGGGCGCGGTCATGGGCATGATTATGATCCACAGCGATCTGGTCAACGCCTGGAACGTGGCCTCCATGACCGCGGCCGGCCAGACCATTCCCACCGCTGATGTGTGGTTCGGCCTCTTTGATATCCAGCTCACCGGCTATCAGGGCCACGTGATTCCGGTCATCATCGCGGTCTGGCTCATGTGTCAGATTGAAAAATGGCTCCACAAGCACGTGCCTGAGATGATCGACCTCTTCGTCACCCCGCTGACCACCGTGTGTGTCACCGGCTACCTGACCCTCACCATCTTTGGCCCCATCTTTTCCACCCTGGAGACTTGGGTGCTCAACGGCGTGCAGGTCCTCATCACCATTCCTTTCGGCATCGGCGCGGCTTTGATGGGCATTGTTTACCCCCTGACGGTGGTATGCGGCATCCATCACATGTATAATGTAATTGAGGCCGGTATGCTCTCCTCGGGCCTCAACACCTGGATGCCCATTGCCTCGGCCGCCAATTTCGCCCAGGGCGCCGCCTGTCTGGCCGTGGCCCTCAAGACCCGCAACCGCAAGTTCAAGAGCCTGGCGCTGCCCTCCGCCCTCTCCGGCTTCCTGGGCATCACCGAGCCCGCCATCTTCGGCGTCAACCTCCGCTTTGTTACGCCGCTGATTGCCGGCATGGTGGGCGCCGCCGCCGGTTCGGTGGTGGCCTACATCTTCGGCATCGGCGCCACAGCCTACGGTGTGACCGGTCTCTTCGGCTTCCTCACCACCACCGGCTATACCGTCCCCTACCTCATCGAGCTGGTGGTAACCTTTGTGGTGGCCTTCGCGGTGTGCTGGGTGCTGTACCGGGAAAAGGAGGAAGAGACGGAGCAGGAGCCCAAGGAGGCCCAGCCGGAGCAGCCCGCTGTAACGTGTGTCCCCGGCGTGGTTTACGCGCCCCTCAGCGGTACGGTGATTCCCATGGAGGAGATCCCCGACCCCACCTTTGCCGCCGGCGTACTGGGAATGGGCTGCGGCATCGTGCCGGACGGCAGCGAGGTGGTGGCGCCCTTTGACGGCACCATCAGCACGGCGGCGGGCACCGGCCACGCCATCGGCATCTCCTCTCCCGACGGTATGGAGCTCCTCATCCACGTAGGCATCGACACGGTTTCCCTGGACGGGAAGGGGTTCCAGCTCCTGTGCGCCGAGGGGGACACGGTCAAGGCCGGTCAGACGCTGATGCGCTTTGACCCGGATGTCATCACCAAGGCGGGGCTGTCCACCACCACGGCGGTGATGGTCACCAACGCGGAGGATTACGAGACGGTCCAACTGGTCAAGACCGGCGCCGTCCGGCCGCTGGAGCAGCTGCTGGAAGCCAAGGTCCAATGTCCGGTATAAAAGATAGACCCAACCCATGATTCAAATCATAAAAAAGGAGTGCTTTTATTATGAAACAGTTTACTTATGTCATCACCGATCCCGTGGGTATCCATGCCCGTCCCGCCGGCCTGCTGGTCCGGACCGCCAAGGCCTATGAGAGCGAGATCCTGTTTGAAAAGGACGGGAAGAGCGCCGGCGCTACCAAGCTCATGGCTCTGATGGGTCTGGGCGTCCGCTGCGGGGACACCGTGACGGTGACGGTCACCGGCTCTGACGAGGAGAAGGCCAGCGCGGGGATCGAGCAGTTTTTGAAGGACAACCTGTGATCGGATAAGAGAGGGAGCGTCGAGATGAAGAGCTTGCAGGGGAGCGGGGCCAGCGGCGGCGTGGCCATTGGAACGCTGAAATTTTACCGGCATGACCGGCAGCTGGTGAGCCGCCGCCGTGTGGAGGACGTACAGGCTGAGCTGGAGCGCTTCCAGACGGCCCAGGCGGCGGCCATCGACCAGCTGGGAAAGCTTTACGAAAAGGCGCTGACCCAGGTGGGAGAGCAGGGCGCCCAGATCTTTGAGATCCACCAGATGATGCTGGAGGACGACGACTACTGCGACTCCATCCGCAGCATCATCGAGCGGCAGAGCGTCAACGCCGAATATGCCGTGGCCATTACGGGAGAGAACTTTGCCAAGATGTTCTCCGACATGGACGACGACTACATGCAGGGCCGGGCTGCGGACGTCAAGGACATCTCCGAGCGGCTGCTGCGGGTGCTGGAGGGCGAACAGAGCGACGCCATCGACGCGGACCAGCCGGTCATCGTGGCCGCGGACGATCTGGCCCCCAGCGAGACGGTCCAGCTGGACAAGAGCAAGATCCTGGCATTTGCCACGGCGGGCGGCTCCGTCAACTCCCACACCGCCATTCTGGCCCGGACCATGGGCATCCCGGCCATCATCGGCCTGGGGCCCGAGTTCCAGGCGGAGCTCTACGACGGCAAGACCGCCGCCATAGACGGGGCCACCGGACAGCTGTACATTGAGCCGGACAAGGAGACCCAGGCGGCGCTGCTGGAAAAGCAGGCGAAGCTGGCAGAGCGGAAGCGTCTGCTCACCCAGCTCAAGGGCCTGCCCGGCGAGACTCAGGACGGACAGCGCATTCTGACCTATGCCAACATCGGCAATCCCAGCGACCTGGGCGCGGTGCTGGCCAACGACGCCGAGGGCATCGGCCTGTTCCGCAGCGAATTCCTCTATCTGGAGAGCCAGGACTACCCCAGTGAAAATGAACAGTTCCAGGCGTACAAGTCGGTGGCCGAGACCATGGCGGGCAAGCGGGTGATCTTCCGCACGCTGGACATCGGCGCGGACAAGCAGGTGGACTACTTCCATCTGCCCAAGGAGGAGAACCCGGCCATGGGTATGCGGGCCATCCGCATCTGCCTGACCCGGCAGGAGATTTTCCACACCCAGCTGCGGGCGCTGTACCGGGCCTCCGCCTATGGCCGTGTGGCCATTATGTTCCCCATGATCGCCTCGGTGTGGGAGATCCAGGAGGTCAAAAAGATCGCCGCCCAGGTGCGGGCCGAGCTGACCGCCTCCGGCGTGCCCTTTGACGAGCACGTGGAGCTGGGCATCATGATCGAGACCCCCGCCGCCGCCGTTCTGAGCAATCAGCTGGCCAAGGAGGTGGATTTCTTCTCCATCGGCACCAACGATCTCACCCAGTACACCACCGCGGTGGACCGCCAGAACCAGGATCTGGGCCGCTTTTACGATCCCCACCATCCGGCGGTGCTGGAGCTCATCCGGCTGACGGTGGAGAACGCCCACCGGAACGGCATCTGGGCCGGCATCTGCGGCGAGCTGGGGGCGGACCTGAGCCTGACCGAGACATTCCTGGCCTTTGGTGTGGACGAGCTCTCGGTGGCGCCGGCGTCGGTGCTGCCCCTGCGGGAGAAGATCCGCAGCCTGAACCAGTCCAACCGCCAGGCCATTTTGGACCGCTATCTGGAGGTGCGATAATGGGAAAAAAGACCCTGTATCTGGACACGGTGGAGAAGGTCAAGAACTTTGTAGACCTGATCACGCCCTATCCCTATGAGATTGACCTGTGCTCCGGCCGGTTTGTGGTGAACGCCAAATCCATTCTGGGCATTTTCAGCCTGGACACCTCCCAGCCGGTGGAGGTGGTCATCCATGCCGAGGACTGCGCCGCCCTTCTGGAGCGGCTGGAGCCCTACGCCTTCTAAGCGCCGGAAAACATCAAAAAGCGAGGCCCCGGACCAATTTGGTCCGGGGCCTTCTTGCCGTCTGAACGGCGATGTTTCATTGATTCAATAGATTCCCTTGCCGTCGTTCCACTTCCAGGCCCGCACCTCGGGCAGATCCACGCCGTTGGCGAAGATATACTGCTTGTGCTCGATGAGCTTGTCTTTCATGAGCTGGATGAGGAAGGAGCCCCGATTGCCCAGCTGGGGCAGACGCTTGATGGCGTCGATGACCAGGCTGAAGCGGTCAATGTTGTTCTGGACACGCATATCAAAGGGGGTGGTGATGGTGCCCTCCTCCTTGTAGCCGCGGACGTGGAGGTTTTTGTTGTGGCGGCGGTAGGTGAGCTCGTGGATGAGGGTGGGATAGCCGTGGAAGGCGAAGATAATGGGCTTGTCGACGGTAAAGAGGGAGTCGTAGTCCTCGGAGGTGAGACCGTGGGGGTGCTCGGTGTGGGGCTGGAGCTTCATCAGGTCCACCACGTTGATGACCCGGATCTTGAGTTCCGGGAGATATTTGTGGAGGATGGTGACGGCGGCCAGCACCTCCAGGGTGGGCGTCTCGCCGCAGCAGGCCATGATGACGTCTGGCTCACAGCCCTGGTCGTTGGAGGCCCAGCCCCAGATACCGATGCCGTGGGTGCAGTGGCGGATGGCCTCTTCCATGGTCAGCCACTGGGGACGGCGGTGCTTGGAGGTGATGAGCACGTTGACATAGTTCCGGCTGCGGATGCAGTGGTCGAAGCAGGAGAGGAGGCAGTTGCCGTCCGGGGGGAGGTAGAGGCGGACCACGTCGGCCTTTTTGTTGGCCACATGGTCCAAAAAGCCCGGGTCCTGATGGGCAAAGCCGTTGTGGTCCTGCTGCCAGACGTTGGAGGAGAGGATATAGTTTAGAGAGGAAATATCCTGCCGCCAGGGCAGCTGATTGCACACCTTGAGCCATTTGGCGTGCTGGGAGAACATGGAGTCCACGATGCGGATGAAGGCCTCGTAGCTGTTGAAAATACCGTGGCGTCCGGTGAGCAGATAGCCCTCCAGCCAGCCCTGGCACATATGCTCGGAGAGCATGGCGTCCATGATCCGGCCGTCGGGAGCCAGATGGTCGTCCCGGCTGTCCTGGTCGGCGTTCCAGCACCGGTCGGAGGCCTGAAAAGCGGCTTCCAGCCGGTTGGACATGGTCTCGTCGGGGCCGAAAAGGCGGAAGTTTCGGGCCTCCAGGTTGAGCTTGAGCAGGTCGCGGATGAACTTGCCCAGCTCCACCATATCCTGGCCCTCCACCTCGCCGGGAGCGGGGACGGAGATGGCGTAGTCCCGGAAGTCGGGAATGCGCAGGTCGCGGAGCAGCAAGCCGCCGTTGGCGTGGGGGTTGGCGCCCATACGGCGGGTCCCCTTGGGGGCCAGCTCCTGCAATTCGGGGATCAAAGCGCCGTTGCGGTCAAAGAGCTCCTCAGGCCGGTAGCTGCGCAGCCAGTTTTCCAGAATTTTCAGATGCTCCGGGTGTTCCGGGTCCACGCTCACCGGGATCTGATGGGCGCGGGCGGTGCCCTCCACCCGCAGGCCGTCCACCTCCTTGGGGCCGGTCCAGCCCTTGGGGGAACGGAAAACGATCATGGGCCACCGGGGCCGGGTGGTGTCGCCGTTGGTGCGGGCGTTCTGCTGGATGCGTTCGATCTCCCGCACCGCCCAGTCCAGGGCGGCGGCCATCTGCTGATGCATCCGCACCGGCTCGTCCCCCTCCACAAAGCGGGGGGTCCAGCCGCAGCCCTTGAAAAAGTCCTCCAGCTCGTCATGGCTGATGCGGGCGAAGATGGTGGGGTTGGCGATTTTGTAGCCGTTGAGGTGGAGGATGGGGAGAACGGCGCCGTCGGTGATGGGGTTGAGGAACTTGTTGGAATGCCAGGCGGTGGCCAGGGGGCCGGTCTCCGCCTCGCCGTCCCCCACCACGCAGGCGGCCACCAGGCCGGGATTATCCAGCACCGCGCCGAAGGCGTGGGCCAGGGAGTAGCCCAGCTCGCCCCCCTCGTTGATGGAGCCGGGGGTTTCGGGGCCGGCGTGGCTGGGAATGCCGCCGGGGAAGGAGAACTGCTTAAACAGCCGTTTCATCCCCTCGGCATCCTGGCTGACGTTGGGATAGATCTCGCTGTAAGTGCCCTCCAGGTAGGTCTGGGCCACGATGGAATTGCCGCCGTGGCCGGGGCCGCAGACATAGATCATATTCAGATCGTATTTTGTAATAATCCGGTTGAGATGGGTATAGATAAAATTTTGGCCTGGAACGGTCCCCCAATGGCCCACCACGATTTTTTTCAGGTGTTCGGGGGCCAGGGGCTTGCGGAGGAGGGGGTTGTCCAGCAGATAAAGCTGACCGGCGGAGAGATAGTTGGCGGCGCGCCAGTAGGCGTCGATTTTGCGCAGCAGCTCCGGGGTCAGGGGGCCTTTTTTAGACATGCGCGTGGAAGTTTTAGCGGCAGCCTTTGAGGCCGCGGATGCCTTCGTTGCCAAGATTCCTGCCTCCTTAATAGAATATGATATGATTTAATTATATGCTTAAGTGGGGAAAAGTCAAGAAAGTTTGGGCAGGATTTGGAAAATCGGGAAGCGGAAAGAGAAGAAAAGAGACGTTAGCAATGGATACCCAGACATTTCGCCAACTCAGAAACGGAGGGGACCAGCTGGCGGGCGCCGTGGTCCAGGAGGAAGTCTGCGTCCCGGAAGCCCCAGGTAACGGACAGGCAGTCCATCCCGGCGGCCCGGGCGGTCTCGATGTCCACATCGGAGTCGCCGATGTACACCGCCCGGTCTGCCGCCACGCCCAAAGCGTCCAGAGCGGCCAGGGCGCTGTCGGGGGCGGGTTTTTTGCGCACGGAAGCCGATTCGCCGATGGCCACCGCCACCCGCTGGCCGAAGTAGTCGTGGCACAACCCCTTGACGGCGGCGTCAAACTTGTTGGACACCACCGCCACCCGGATGCCCGCCCGGTTCAGAGCGTCCAGCAGTTGGAGAATACCGGGGTAAGGGGCGGTTTTGTTGCGCATATTGGTCAGATAGTGGGCGCGGAACACCTCCAGGCACTGTTTGGTGTTCTCGGCGCCGGTGCCGTCTGGGACTGCCCGGGCGATGAGGTTCGCCACGCCGTTGCCCACGAAGCGGCGGACCTCCGACAGGGAGCGCCGGGGGAAGCCGCAGCAGGTCAGGGCATAGTTGGTGCTGTCGGCCAGATCGTCCAGCGTGTTGAGCAGGGTGCCGTCCAGGTCAAAAACGGCGGCGTCATAAGGGTACATGGTGACACATCCTTTATCTGATTAAATGGAAAGCAAGCGGGGAATACGGGCCAGCAGAAAGGCCAGGAGGGCGCAGCCCGGAAAGGTAAACAGCCAGGTGAGGGCCAGCTCCCGCCAGACCGTCCGGTCCACCGGCTTTCCGTCGGACCAGCCGGCCCCGGCCACGGCGGCGGTTTTGGCGTGGGTGGTGCTCACTGGCAGACCGGCCAGGGTGCACACCAGCAAAGCGGCGCAGCCGCCCACATCAGAGGCCAGTGCGGAAGCGGGGCGCAAAGCCACCAGACGGCGTCCCACCTTTTCCACGATGGGACGGCCTCCCAGCAGCGCGCCCAGGGCCATCACGGCGGCGCAGAGAACCGCCGCCTGCCGCGGGGAGAGAGGTCCGCCGGCGGGGAGGGTGAAGAGCAGCAGACCGGCGCATTTTTGTCCGTCCTGCGCGCCGTGGAGGAAGGCGGCGAGGGCGGTGAGGGCCACCTGTCCCCGCCGGAGAAGAGGCGCGGGCAGGCCGGCGGCGTTGAGGAGGGAAAGGGACAGCGCGCCCAATCCGGCGCCCAGCAGCAGGGAGAGGACCATGCCCCATCCCGCCGCCGCCCAGGCGGAGGGCTCCAGGGAGCGGAGACCGTCGGGGCGGGCCAGGGCGGCGCCGGCCAGACCGGCCAGCAGGGCGTGGCTCTCGCTGGTGGGAATGCCGAAGCGCCAGGCGGCGGCGGCCCAGAGGACCACCGCGCCGAAGGCGGCGCATAAGCTGGCCATGGGCTGCGGGCTGTTCGCCAGACCGGCCAGCGCCCACATCCGGTCGGCCACCACCGGCCAGAAGGTCATGGCCGCCGCCGCGCCCAGACCGTCGCACACCGCCGCCAGGAGGGCGGCCCGCCGGAAGGAGAGGGCGTTGGAGGCCACCGCGGCGGCGATGGCATTGGGGGCGTCGGTCCAGCCGTTGACAAAGACCACGGCCAAGGCCAGCAGAACCGGGAGCCAGGCATACATGGGACATCACCTCCTGCCCTATATCTACGGCGGAGGCGGGGAAAAGAGCACTGAAAATTACACCATTCCGGTGGAAAAAAGGCCGATGGATTCCAGAATGGACTCCACCTGCTTTGCCCGGGCGGACCAGGAGGAGCGGGCGCCGTAGGCACGGCGGCGCTCTCTGGCCCAGGAGCCGGCCTCCCCCAGGGCGTCGGCGCACAGCCGGGCAAACTCCGCCGGGGTGTGGGCGGCATAGATCACATCCGGATAGGGCTCCACCTGTCCGGGGCGGAGCATGGAGACAATGGGCTTGCCGGTGGAAAAGTATTCAAAGATCCGCTGGGGCAGCACGTCGTACACCTCGTCCTCCCGCAGCAGGTTGAGACACACGTCGAACCGCTCCACATAGGCGGGCAGATCTATGGGCGTCTGCGGACCGGTCAAAAGCACGTTGGGCAGCCGTTCCAGCCGGTGGAGCTGGGGATTGCGGAGCACCCGTCCCACCAGCACCACCGTGCAGTATGGCAGGGCCCGGGCGGTATACAGCAGGGGAGAGAGATCCAGGTCGGGCCACAGGGTGCCCTCATAGCCCAGAACGGGACCGCGCAGGTCCCGCAGCGCCGGCGGCACGGTCCGTCCCTTCCGGCTGAAGAGGGGGAAATTGGCGCCGTTGGGGAGGAGCGCGGCGTTTTCGGTGCAGGGGGACAGATGATGGGTAAGCCCGTCGGAGGCGGAAAACACCACATCGGCGGCCAGCGCCATTTCACTTTCCCACTGGATGGGCAGGTGGGACCAATCTTGGGCGCAGTCATAGACCACGCCCCGGCAGGGCAGGTAATCCAAAAGGTGGACCGCCCTGGGGGTGGCGCACCAGAGCACCGCTTCCCGGAAGCGGTGGCGCTGCATGGCGCTCTCGATGAAGCGGGCCAGCTTGCGCTGTTCCTGGCGGAAGAGAAAGGTGTGGCGGGCCTCTTCGTCCAGCACCGGCGGCAGGGTATAGACCACCAGGCCGGGCCGGACCTTGCGGCCGATGCGCTTGCCCAGCCATGGTCCGTCGCTGGGCTCAAAGAAGAGGACTTGCGCGTTTTCCAGACGGCTCATGAGCTGCTGGGTCCGGCCGGGAACGGCGCTCCAGGGGGCGTCGGAAATACAGATGATCTGTCTCAAGGGAGGGCCTCACTCCTCCTTGGGGGCGTCGGCCAGGCCCAGGAGCCAGGCGGCGGTCTGCGAGTTGCGCTCTTCCACCGTGCGCAGGCGGTCCACCCCCTGGGTAAGGAATGCCTTGTCGTCGATGCGCTGACAGGCGGCGTTGATCTGGGCCTGGAGCCGTTCCAGCGTCAGGGCGTCCAGATCGGTATACAGGTCCTGCCCGATGTAGGACAGGAAGGAACTGATTTTCTGGTCATACACCACACCCACCAGAGGCACGCCCTGGCTGGCGGAGAAAACCAGGGCGTGGAGGCGCATGGAGACCACCACCTTCATCCGGGAGAAGAGGCCGATGGTATGGGCCGAGGCGCCGGTATTTTCCACCACATGGAAGGGGACGTGCATCAGGTCGGTGACCTGAGCGATGGCGCCCAGATCCAGGCGGCGTTCGATGGGGAGAAAGACGGGGGTCAGGCCGTGGGTACGGTAGGCGTAGTCGGCGGCGGCGGCGAAGATTTCCACCTTGCGCTGATAGCCAGGCCAGGGCCGCAGGGTAAAGCCGATGTAGCGGCCGTTGGGATCCAGCCCCTCCCGCTCCAGGATGCCGTCCACCACCTGCTTGGGGGCGGCGGGAAGAATGACGGTGGGGTCGGCGGAGAGGAGGATGCGGGGCCGGTCCACGCCCATGTTCCGCAGCTCCTCCCGGGAGTGGGTGTCCCGGAGAGTAATGGCGTCCACCCGCTTTTGGAGGACGGAGGCCGCCCGGCGGCGGTTGCCCGGCGAGTGGATGGGACCGATGCCGCAGCCGTACATCAAGACCTTATTGCCCAAAATCTTGCCCGCCGAGATGGTGAAGAGGTAGAACCACAGGGAGCGATGGCTGGTGACATCCTGCATGAGGGAACCGCCGCCGTTGATGTAGAGGCGGGTCTTGGTCATGCGGCGGAGGAAGCGGAGGAAGTTAAAGGTGTAAATGGAGTTGACCCGGTAGGTCATGCGGGTGCTGGAGGGATTGCGGGAGAGGACCCACAGGGGCAGGTCGGGGTCCAGGGCCCGGAGCTCGGCCACAATGGCCTCCAGGATGGCGTCGTCGCCGGCGTTGCCCCGGCCATAAGCGCCGCAGACCAGCACGCCGTCCCGCTTGGCGCTGCCTCTGGCCTTGCGGCGCAGGATGGTCTCATAGATCTGGAGCTGGCGGCGGAAGGTGGACTCGATGGAAAACTCCGTCTGGCCCTTGTGGAGGAGCCGCTGGCCCAGGTGAGCGCGGAGGGTGGGGTCCTTGGCCAGGACGGTGAGCTGCTTGGCCAGGCCGTCGGCGTCGCCCGCCTCGAAGAGGAGGCCGGTGACGCCGTTTTCGATGAGGTAGGGCACTCCGCCCACCCGGCTGGCCACGGTGGGCAGTCCAGCCCGGGCGCCCTCGGTGAGGGCGTAGGGGAAGGTCTCGGAGAGGGAGGTGAGGGTATTGATGTCCAGGGCGTGATAAAAGCTGTCGGTGTCGGAGATCCAGCCGGCAAAGCGGACCACGTCGGACACGCCCAGCTCCTGGGCCAGATGTTCCAGCATTTGCCGCTCCTCGCCGTCGCCGGCGATGAGAAGGCGGAGCCTGGGACAGCTGCGGTAAGCCCCGGCAAAGCCCCGGATGAGGGTGGCCACGTCTTTGACGGGGTTGAGGCGGGCGGCGATGCCCACCACGATGGGATCGTCCTCGGGACGGATGCCCTGGCTGCGCAGATAGTTTTCCCGGGAGACGGCGGGGACCCGGGGCGTAAAGTCGATGCCGTTATAAATGGTAAAGAGACGGTCGGGGTCAAATTTCCGGGAGATGAGCAGATCGGTCATGGCGTCGGACACGCCGATGCGGTAATCCAGGAGGCGGAGGGCGATGGTGTTGGTGGTGCCGTAGAAGAGCCGGGCCAGGGGCCGTCCCAGATAGTCCAGGCGGTAGTCGGAGTGGACGGTGGTGACCACGGGCAGGCCGGTGGCGCGCTTCAGGAGCGCGCCCATCATATTGCCCCGAGCGCCGTGGCAGTGGATGATCTCATAGCCCTCTTTTACGATCATATCCTTGAGGGTGCGGTAGGTGCGCAGCAGATTTTTTCCCTCCAGCACGACGGTGGGGATGCCCAGCTCTCTGGCCTCCTGAGCAAAGGGGCCCTCCATAAAGCAGACCATAGTCACATCGATGGCCTTGGTGAGGTTTTGCAGCAGGGTATGGACGTGGGTTTTCGCGCCGCCGCTGTCGCCGCCGCTGATGAGATGGATGACTTTCATATAACAACCTCCGGGAGAAAAAAGACTTGTTCGGCCTGTGGAAGTATGATACAATACAGACTAACCTGCGGCGCCGGAGCATCCACCGGGCCAAAGGTCAGACAATATTGTATCATACTTAAGTGAATTTACAACCTCGGAGGCTTGAAAAGATGTTGGACGAAAAGGGAAGACTGTTTGGGAAGATCAACATTATCGACTTGCTGGTGGTGCTGCTGGTGCTGGTGGTGGCGGTCGTGGTGGCCGTGAAGCTGCTGGGCGGCGGCGAGGGACTGCCCGGCGGCGAGAGCGGCAGCACCAAGCTCACCTATATTGTGGAAGTGGACGGCGTCAAGCCGGAGGTTTATGAGAACCTGAAGTCCTATGTGGAGCAGGAGGGCGGCGATCAGCTGATGGCCTCTGGCGATATGCTGGATGCCTATGTGACCGGCGTCACCGCGGAGCCCCACGAGGAGGTAGTGAGTCTCAACACCGCCAACGGCCAGATCACCCTGCCCACCGAGCCGGGCCTGCTGGATCTGACCTTTACCATTGAGAGCAACGTGGTCAACGCCGTGACCAATGAGGTGGGCACCCAGGAGGTGCGCATCGGCAAGACCCATACGGTCAAGACCGTTCATTTTGAACTGGTAAACGGTGTGATCACCGACTGTCAGTGGGGCGACGGGGAATAAGACCAAAAAGAGAGGTCCGCTGCACGCTTTGTACCATATGGACAGCGTGTCAGCGGATCTTTTTTATTCCGGATTATAAGGAGGAACGCGGGAATGTTCATGAATATACAGGCTTTGGACGGCGGGATTCTGCTCTGGCTCCAGTCGGTGCGCAATCCGGTGCTGGACGGACTCTTGACGGCCTACACCCAGTTGGGCAACGCGGGAATCGGGTGGATCGTGCTGTCGGTGGCGCTGCTTTTCTTCAAGCGCACCCGCAAAAGCGGAGCGCTGGCTCTGTGCGCCATGCTGTTTGGACTGGTGGGCACCAATCTGGTGCTCAAAAATCTGGTGCAGCGCATCCGGCCCTATGAGATGGTGGAGGGATTGGAGCATCTGGTGCACATCACGGACCCAAACTCCTTCCCGTCGGGACACACCACGGCGGCCTTTGCGGCGGGGGTGGTGTGGTTCCGCACCCTGCCGGCCCGGTGGGCCAGGATATTGGCGCTGGCGAGCGCCTTTTTGATGGCCTTTTCCCGGCTGTATGTGGGGGTCCACTATCCCACCGACGTACTGGCGGGGGCGGTCATGGGCACAGTGTGCGCGCTGCTGGCCCTGTGGCTGGGCAAGCGCTGGAAGGTACTCAATCGGTTGGGCGAGTAAAGGAAAAACTGTCTCTGCTCGTAGGAGCGGGGACAGTTTTTTTATATTCCGCCTGTGGGGACCGCCGCCCGCGGCGGTCCATCGGATGTTGTTCTCCCTCTTGTAGGGGCGCCATATATGGCGCCCGCAGGCGAGAAAAACCGTGCGTGGGTGGGGTGGCCAGTGTTCGCCCCCTACGGATGGGTCAAAACAGATTTTCCAACGTCAGCTGTTCCGCCTCGGAGAGGAGAGACAACCGGCCCATGAGCTGGGCGGACGCGGCGGCATATTCTCCCACCTCCCGGGTCTGGAGGAGCCGTAAGGTCTCTTCAAAGCCCAGCTGGATCTCGTCGGTGTCGCCGTGGCGGAGGGTGACGTGGAGGTAGGTGTCATGGGAGCGCCAGCGGTCCCTGGCTGTTTTCACCAGCTGTTCGGCCTCCTGCCAGCGCTCTTCCGAGACCAGCTGCCGGGCTTCCTCCAGCTGTCCGATGAGAGCGCCGGTCAGACCGTCCAGATGCCGGGCGTTCCAGATGGTCACCGCCAGCGCCGCGGCCAGCAGGGCGGCAGCCAGCCAAAGCCGTTTCATCATGGGTGTGTCTCCTCCTTTCTGGCGCAATAGACCCGGCCCAGCTCATCCACCGTCAGGAGGAACACCTCCTCCGGACCGGCTAGGGACCGCTCGGCCAGGGCCTGGCGGAGCCACTGACGGCTCAGCCCCCTGGCCTGGAGATTGGACTCCACCACCGCCCCGTCCCGTATGATGGGAAGGGGCAATCCCGGCTCTTCTGTTTTTCGGCCCAGCTGCCGGGGGGTGACGGGCTGCTGGGCGGCATAGAGGAGGACGCTCAGCTGTCCGTTGGTCTCCAGCACGGCGTATTTGACGCTCTCCAGGTCGGTGACCCCCTGGAGGCGGAGCTCCTCGGTGAGTTCATCCAGGGTCAGGCGGTTGCGGCGCAGCTCGTGCTGGTCGATGCGGCCGTTTTGGACGAGGATGCTGGGCTTGCCGCACAGCAGGGCGCGGAAGGCGGTGCTGCGGAGATTCAGGATGGAAAAGATGGTGGTGAGGCACAGCAGGGTAAGGATGGGCACGATGCCGGCCAGGAGCGGGATGCCCAGATCCTGCATGGGGACGGCGGCCAGGTCGGCGATGAGCAGGGCCAGCACCAGTTCGGAGGGCTCCAGCTCGCCGATCTGCCGTTTGCCCAGCAGCCGGACGCCGACGACGATGAGCAGATAGAGGATGACGGTGCGCAGAAAGGTAATGACCATAGGGAGGACCTCCGGGCGGCGTTTTGTTTTAGTGTGGTCCTCCGGGGAAAAAAGTATACATAGGCATAAACTGACCGGGCGGATGGGGAAAGCATGGATAAAATTTATGCAAAATCACGGCTTTTAGAAAAAGAAGGGGAAAATTTGGGGAAGGTTATTGTCAGGGAGAGGGTTTTGGGATAAACTAAGAACGTTTAAGATTCTCAACGTGAAAGGCGGGATACCATGGGAAAGGCGACACTGATCCTGGAAAACGGCGCTGTATTCGTGGGACGTAGCATCGGTTCCACGGCCGATCGGATCTGTGAAATGGTGTTCAACACCTCCATGACGGGGTATCAGGAGATTTTGACCGACCCCTCCTACGCCGGACAGGGCATTGTGATGTCCTATCCGCTCATTGGCAATTACGGAGTCAACAGTGAGGACAACGAGTCCGGACGTCCCTGGGCGGAGGCCTTTGTGGTGCGTCATCTTTCCGAGCGGGGGAGTAATTTCCGCTGTGAGGGCGGGCTCAACGAGTATTTGAGACGACATGATATTACCGGGATCGAAGGTGTGGATACCCGCGCCCTCACCCGCATTCTCCGCAGTCAGGGGACCATGAACGGCATGATCACCTGCGCGGAGCATTTTTCTATGGAGGAGGTCCTCCCGCGCATCCACGCCTACCGGGTGGAGGGTACCGTGGAGCGGGTGACCCGCAAAGCGCCCCAGGTCTATCCCGCCCTGGAGGAGCAGAAGCTGCGGGTGGCGCTGATGGACTACGGCGTCAAGGAGAACATGATCCGCTGCCTCCAGAAGCGGGGCTGCCAGGTGACGGTCTATCCCGCCCTCACCCCGGCCCAGACCATTCTGGACGGCCATTTTGACGGCGTGATGCTGTCCAACGGCCCCGGCGACCCGGCGGACAACGTGGGCATCATCGCCCAGGTGAAAAAGCTCTATGAGAGCGAGCTTCCCCTCTTCGCGGTGTGTCTGGGCCATCAGCTGCTGGCTCTGGCCACCGGCGCGGAGACCCGGAAAATGCGCTTTGGCCACCGGGGCGGCAATCATCCGGTGAAGGATCTGGCTGCCGGCCGGGCCTTCATCACCAGCCAGAACCACGGCTATGTGGTTACGGCGGAGAGCGTGGACCCGGCGGTGGCGGAGATCTCCCATGTGAACGTCAACGAGGGCAGCGTGGAGGGCCTGCGCTACCAGCGGCCCCACTGCTTTACGGTGCAGTTCCACCCCGAGGCGTCCCCGGGTCCCAAGGATACGGAATATCTCTTTGACCGCTTCATTGCGGATATGGAAGCCGTGCGCGGCGAAAAAGGAGGCAAGCGGTAATGCCCAGAGATCAATCTATTAAAAAAGTCCTGGTACTGGGCTCCGGCCCCATCGTCATCGGTCAGGCGGCGGAATTTGACTACGCCGGTACCCAGGCCTGCCGGGCTCTGAAGGAAGAGGGCGTGGAGGTGGTGCTGGTCAACTCCAACCCGGCCACCATCATGACCGACAAGGACATCGCCGACCACGTCTATATCGAGCCGCTGAATCTGGCCTCGGTGGAGCAGGTCATTGAGATGGAGCGCCCCGACTCCATTCTGCCCACGCTGGGCGGACAGACCGGCCTGAATCTGGCCATGAACCTCCACGAGCAGGGGATTTTGGAAAAGTACGGGGTGCGCCTGCTGGGCACCTCCCCCGAGTCCATCCGCAAGGCCGAGGACCGGCAGGGGTTTAAGGACACCATGGAGGCCCTGGGCCAGCCCTGCGTCACCTCCGAGGTGGTGGAGAGCGTGGACGGCGCCGTGGCCTTTGCCAACCGCATCGGCTATCCGGTGATCGTCCGCCCGGCCTACACCCTGGGCGGTACCGGCGGCGGCATCGCCTATGACGAGCCCTCCCTCCGTGAGATCTCCGACCGGGGCATCCACCTCTCCCGGGTGGGTCAGGTCCTCATCGAGCGGTGCATCTCCGGCTGGAAGGAGATTGAGTTCGAGGTCATGCGGGACTCGGCGGGCAACGTCATCCAGATCTGCTCCATGGAAAACGTGGACCCGGTGGGTGTCCATACCGGCGACTCCATCGTGGTGGCCCCCACCCAGACCCTGGCCAACGCCGAGTATCAGATGCTGCGCACCGCCGCGCTGGACATCATCTCCGCCCTGGAGATCGAGGGCGGCTGCAACTGTCAGTTTGCCCTGAATCCCGATTCCTTTGAATACGCGGTCATCGAGGTCAATCCCCGCGTGAGCCGCTCCTCCGCCCTGGCCTCCAAGGCCACCGGCTATCCCATCGCCAAGGTGGCCGCCAAGATCGCCCTGGGCTACACCCTGGACGAGATCCCCAACGCGGTGACCGGCAAGACCACCGCCTGCTTTGAGCCCACTCTGGACTACTGCGTGCTGAAAATTCCCCGTCTGCCCTTTGATAAGTTCACCACCGCCAGCCGGACCCTGGGCACCCAGATGAAGGCCACCGGCGAGGTCATGGCCATCGGCAACTCCTTCGAGGGGGCCCTGATGAAGGCCATCCGCTCCCTGGAGCTGCCGGTCAAATCCCTGCGCCTCCCCGGTCTGGACGAGCTCTACACCGAGGAGATCGAGGAGCGTCTGGTGAACATCGACGACCAGCGGCTCTTTGTGGTGGCCGAGGCCCTGCGCCGGGGATTTTCGCCCGAAAAGATCAACCGGATCACCAAGTATGATCTCTGGTTCCTGGACCGTCTCCAGCTCATCGTGGACATGGAGGACGCCCTGGACCACGGCCGTCTGGACGCAGACACCCTGCGCCGGGCCAAGGAGATGGGCTTCTCCGACGCCTGGATCGCCGCCCTCTCCGGCAAGGAGCGCACCGAGATCAAGGCTCTGCGGGAGTCCATGGGCATCCGCCCCGCCTTCAAGATGGTGGACACCTGCGCCGCCGAATTTGAGGCTCAGACGCCCTACTATTACTCCACCTATGACGAGGAAAACGAGGCGGTGGACGAGCTCCACCTGCCGGCGGTGGGGGAGCTGGCGCCTCACATCCCGGAGGCGCCCTATCTGGCCGCCAATACCGCCGCGCCCCACCGCAAGAGTCCCACGGAGGAGAAGAAGAAGGTGCTGGTGCTGGGCTCCGGCCCCATCCGCATCGGCCAGGGCATTGAGTTTGACTACTGCTCGGTCCATTCCGTGTGGGCCTTCAAGCGCCTGGGCTATGAGACCATCATCATCAACAATAACCCCGAGACCGTGTCCACCGACTTTGACGTGGCGGATAAGCTCTACTTTGAGCCTCTGACGCCGGAGGACGTGGAGGCCGTGGTGGAGCTGGAGAAGCCCTGGGGCGCGGTGGTGCAGTTCGGCGGACAGACCGCCATCAAGCTGGCCCAGGCCCTGACCGACATGGGCGTTCCCATTCTGGGCACCCCCGCCGACGGCGTGGACGCCGCCGAGGACCGGGAGCGGTTCGACGAGATCCTCCAGCAGTGCAAGATCCCCCGCGCCGCCGGCCGCACGGTCTTTACCACCGAGGAGGCCATTGCCGCCGCCAATGAGGTGGGCTATCCGGTGCTGGTCCGGCCCTCCTACGTGCTGGGCGGTCAGGGCATGGAGATTGCCTACAACGACCGGAACATCACCGAATTTATGCGCATCATCAACCAGGTGGAGCAGAAGCACCCCATCCTGGTGGACAAATACCTGATGGGCCGCGAGGTGGAGGTGGACGGCGTCTTTGACGGCGAGGACATCCTGATCCCCGGCGTCATGGAGCATGTGGAGCGGGCTGGCATTCACTCCGGCGACTCCATCAGCGTCTATCCGCCCCTCCACATCGACGAGAAGCACAAGGAGACCATTTTCCGCTACACCCGGGATCTGGCCAAGGCGCTGGGGGTCATCGGCCTCATCAACATTCAGTTCATCCTCTATGATGACGACGTGTACGTCATCGAGGTCAACCCCCGCTCCTCCCGCACCATTCCCTATATCTCCAAGGTCACCGGCGTGCCCATCATCGACCTGGCCACCAAGGTGATGCTGGGTCAGAAGCTCAAGGATCTGGGCTACGGCACCGGTATTTATCCCGAGGCCAGTTATTACGCGGTGAAAATGCCGGTATTCTCCTTTGAGAAGCTGACCGACGTGGACACCGGCCTGGGCCCAGAGATGAAGTCCACCGGCGAGGTGCTGGGCATTGCCGAGTCCTTCCCCCAGGCGCTGCTGAAGGCCTTTAAGGGGGCCAATATGAAGGTACCCAAGAAGGACGGCCGGGTCATCATCACCGTGAAGGACGAGGACAAGGGCGAAATCGTGGGCATTGCCCGTGCGCTGGCCGAGATGGGAATTGAGATTCTGGCCACCGCCGGCACCGCCGACGCGCTGGAGGCCACCGGCGTGCCATGCCGTCGGGTGGCCCGGGTCAGCGAGGGTCATCCCAACATTCTGGATATGATCTCCTCCGGCTCGGTGGACCTGGTCATCAACACCCCCACCCGCGGCCGCAAGCATGAGACCGACGGCTTCCACATCCGCCGCTCAGCGGTGGAGCACAGCGTGGGCTGTCTCACCGCGGTGGATACCGCCAGAGCCATGCTGACCGTCCGCACCCAGGGCAAGAGCTCGGCGCTGCGTCCCATCGACATTACCAAAATTTGACATTGTTTTTTAGAGGGCGGTCCGCAGCACAGCTGCGGGCTGCCCTTACTTTTTGTTTTTGCGGAGAAAAATTTTTCAGGGTAGTATTCAAATGGTGACGGCCGTGATAGAATAGGGACAGAATAACTGAGAGATAAGGAGGGTCCCTTGTCCCATGAAGAGCAAACATATCCAAACAGAGCCGGATCTGCGGTATCTTCAGATGCTCTCCCGGCAATATCCCACGGTGCAGGCCGCCAGCACCGAGATCATCAATCTCCAGACCATTCTGAATCTGCCCAAGGGCACCGAGCACTTTATCTCCGACGTGCACGGGGAATATGAGGCCTTTCTCCATATCCTGAACAGCGGTTCCGGCGCGGTACGGGAGAAGGTGGACGAGCTCTTTACCACCAGTGTCTCCAAGGCCGACCGGGACCAGCTTTCTACTCTGATTTACTACCCCAACGAAAAGCTGGAGGAGATTACACGCCAGATGGACGGGGAGGAGCTGGAGGAGTGGTACCGCATCACCCTCCACCGGCTCATCGACATCTGCCGTCTGGTGACCTCCAAGTATACCCGCTCCAAGGTGCGCAAGGCCCTGCCCAAGGAATACGCCTATGTGATCGACGAACTCATCAACACCAACTATGAATTCCACAACAAGCGGGAATACTATGAGAACATCATCTCCACCATCATTGACATTGACCAGAGCCGCGATTTCATCGTGGCGGTATGCGAGCTCATCAAGCGGATGGTGGTGGACCGGCTGCATATCGTGGGCGACCTTTTCGACCGGGGCCCACGGGCGGACATCATCCTGGACGCTCTGATGGATTACCACACGGTGGATATTCAGTGGGGCAACCACGACGTTTTGTGGATGGGCGCCGCCACCGGCAGCCGCACTCTGGTGGCCACGGTGCTCTCCAACTCCATCCACTACAACAACCTGGAAGTGATTGAAACCGGCTACGGCATCTCTCTGCGCCCGCTGGCCCTCTTTGCCAATGAGATTTACCGTAATTGTGACTGTTCCTGCTTTGAGGCTAAGTTTGCCGGGGACGACGCGGAGAACTATACCGAAAAGGACAAGGCGCTGGCGGCTCGGATGCACAAGGCCATTACCATCATCCTCCTCAAGCTGGAGGGCCAGAAGATCATGCGCAACCCGGGCTTTGGGATGGAGGACCGGCTGCTGCTGGATAAGATCGACTACGAGAAGAAGAGCGTGGTCATCCGTGGGGTGGAGTACGCCCTCTCGGACACCGATTTCCCCACGGTGGACCGGTCGGACCCCTACCGCCTCTCGCCGGAGGAGGATGAGGTCATCAACCAGCTCACCGCCTCCTTTGAGCACAGTGAAAAGCTGCAAAAGCACGTCCGCTTCCTCTATTCCAAGGGGGGACTTTATAAGATCTTCAACGGCAACGTCCTGTTCCACGGCTGCATCCCCATGACCGAGGAGGGGGAGCTGATGAAGTTCCACCTCAACGGCCAGGAGCTTTCGGGCCGTTCTCTGATGGATTACGCCGAGGCGGTGGCCCGTCTGGGCTATTACGCCAAGCCCGGCACGCCGGAGCGCACCGCCGGTCAGGATTTTCTGTGGTTCCTCTGGTGCGGGCGCAACTCCCCCACCTTTGGCCGGGATCGGATGACCACCTTCGAGCGGCGCCTGATCCGGGATGAATCCTCCTGGAGCGAGCCCAAAAACGCCTATTATACATACTACAACGACCCGATGGTGTGCGATATGCTTCTGGCGGAGTTTGGTCTGTCCGGCCACAGCTGCCACATCATCAACGGCCATGTGCCCGTCAAGTCCAAGAAGGGGGAGAGTCCCATCAAGGGAGGCGGCAAGCTGATCGTCATTGACGGCGGCTTCTGCCGGGCTTATCAGCCCACCACCGGGATCGCCGGCTATACGCTGATTTATAACTCCAACTGCTACCGGCTGGTCTCCCATGAGCCCTTCGCCGGCAAGCAGGCGGCGCTGCGCAAAAACCGGGACATCGCCTCCACCGAAGTGGTCTTTGAGCGGATGGACAAGCGGGTCAAGATCGCGGAGACCGACATCGGCAGCGAGCTGCAAGCCCAAGTGGACGATTTGAAGGCGCTGCTGCGGGCCTTCAAGCGGGGCACCGTCAAGGAGGATCACCACAGCTGAGGCATGTAGGTTTGTCAAACATATTGGACAGTGAACTCAGAGGGAGAAAGCCAGCCCAGGGGCCTCATGGGAAAGTTGTTTGAGCGGCGGTTGTGGACAGCAAGTTGCTTGGA
>NZ_JACLZC010000031.1 GCF_016901735.1 Pseudoflavonifractor phocaeensis
CCAGTGGACCCCCCCCACCCCCCCGACCGGCCCTTCTTCCACCACCAGCCCCTCCGCCCGGTCCTCCAAAAGCGATACCCGGGCCCGGCGCAGCGCTCCAAAAAGCGCGTCCACCACGTCCGCCGCCTTGTCCGACACCGGAAACACCCGGCCGCCCCGCTCTACCTTTAACGGTACGCCCAATTTTTCAAAAAATGCCTGCACCGACGCCGGCGGAAAGCGGGTCACCGCGCTGGTCAGAAACCGGCTGTTCCGGGGCAGATTGGCCAGCACCCCGGCCACGTCGGTGTCGTTGGTCACGTTGCACCGCCCCTTGCCTGTGATGTACAGCTTGCGCCCCACCTTCTGGTTGCGCTCCATGAGGCACACCCGCGCCCCCCGCTCCGCCGCCGTCAGCGCGGCCATCATCCCCGCCGGCCCTCCGCCGACCACAATCACATCTGCCGTCAAGCTCCTAAACACTCCCTTATTCTTCCGCCTTCTCGTAGACATCGTACTCGTCCCAGATCTGCTCCAGCGCCCGGAAGGTGTCGGACAGATCGTTGTTCATCCGCCGCCCGATGGCCACGATCAGCGCGTTCACCAGACTCAGCGGCGCCACCAGCGAGTCCACAAAGGAGGCCATATCGCTCTTGGCCGTCAGGGTGCAGGTGGCGATGGGCGCCAACGGCGAGGTCTCCCCGTCGGTGATGGCCACCACATGGGCCCCCCGGTCCCGGGCAAACTCCATGGCCTTCACCGTCCGCTTGGAGTAGCGGGGGAAGCTGATGCCGATGATGACGTCCTCCGGCCCCACCCGCAGCAGCTGCTCAAAAACCTCGCTGGCCGACGCCGCCTGGATAAGGAGCACGTTTTCAAAAATCAAATTGAAATAAAAGCCCAAAAAATTGGCCAGCGCACTGGCCGAACGTACGCCGAGAATGTAGATCCGCCGGGCGTTTACGATGGCGTCCACCGCCTGGGCGAATTTCTCCCGGTCCGCCTCCTCCAGGGTGAGCCGGATCTTCTCCATGTCGGCCTGCATGACGGTGGACAGGATGTCGTGGTCCCCAATGCGGTCGTTGGTCACCTTGATGCGCTGGATGGAGGTCAGCTTGCTGCGGATCATCTCTTGCAGCGCCTTCTGCATGGCCGGGTAGCCGTCGTACCCCAGCTCGGAGGCAAAACGGACCACCGTGGACTCGCTGACATGGACCGTCTTCCCCAGCCGGCTGGCCGTCATGAAGGCCGCCTTGTCATAGGAATCTAAAATGTACCGGGCAATGAGCTTTTGACCCTTGGAAAAGCCGCTCATGCCGCTTTGAATATGAGACAGGATGTCTTTGGGCATCAAAACGCCCTCCTCTCGGGAGTATGCCGGGCCATGGCCGCTTCCTCACAGCCGGAGCAGCGCCGCGATTTCCTCCGGCGTCAGCCGGCGCCAGTGCCCGCGCGGCAGGTCCCCAAGCATGATAGGGCCCTCCCGCACCCGGCGCAGACGCCGTACCTCCAGCCCGGCCAGAGCGCACATCCGGCGGATCTGCCGGTTCTTCCCCTCGTGGATCACAAAGGACAGTACTGTCTCCTCCCTCCGCCGCCCCACCGGCCGGACCTGGGCGGGCCGCAGGGGCACGCCGTCCAGCGACATGGGTCCGGTGAGCACCGGCAGCGCCTCGTCCACGTCCCCCCGCACCCACACCAGGTATTCCTTGTCCACCTCGTGCCGGGGATGGATCAGCCGGTTGGTCAGCGCCCCGTCGTCGGTCATCAGCAGCAGGCCCTCCGAGTCCAAGTCCAGCCGGCCCACCGGCCACACCCGCGCCCCGCAGTCCGCCACCAGCGCCGCCACCGTGGGCCGCCCCTTTTCGTCCGACAGGGTGGTCACATAGCCCCGGGGCTTGTGGAGCAGCAGATAGGTCCGCTGCTCCGGCGCCGTCACCGGCACGCCGTCCAGCCGGATGTCGTCCCGCTCCGGGTCAGCCTTGTCCCCCAGAGACGCCCTCCGGCCGTTGACCGTCACCCGTCCGGCGGTGATGTACCCCTCCGCCGCCCGGCGGGAGGCTGCCCCCCGGGCGGAGAGGATCTTTTGCAGCCGTTCCTCCACGGCCGTCCCTCCCTTTTTTCTCTTTCTTCAGAACAGCCAGCCCGTCAGGCCCGTCCAGAGGCGCTCCCACAGGCTCTGGGCTTCCGCCCGGTCGTCCGCCGCCTCGCCGGCGCATACCAGGTCCACGCTGCCCGCCGGCGCGCCGTTGACCGTCACCGATACCGTGCCCACCTTCTGCCCGGCGGACAGCGGCGCGGACAATGCCTCGTCCAGGGTGAGCTGCCACTCCGCCGTGTCCCCTTCGGCCAGGGGATAGACAAAATCCTCCTCCGCCGCCAGCAGTACCAGCGGCGTCACGCTGCCCGATACCGGCGCCGTACCCAGAATCGCTCCGCCTGCCACCACCGTTTCGTTCGGGTAGGTCTCAAAGCCGTAATCCAGCAGCGCGGCGTGGTCCGCCCAGTCGTCCCCGTCGTTGAGGGTCACCGCGATCAGGGTCTGACCGTCCCGGACGGCGCAGGACACCAGCGTCCGCCCCGCCTGATCGGTATAGCCCGTTTTCAGCCCCGCGCAGCCCTCGTAGCGCCACAAAAGCTTATTGTGATTGACCAGCACCCGGCCCGCCACCGACGCCGAGCGGGTGGAGCAGATGCGCTGCAACGTCTCGTTTTCCAGCACCGCCCGGGCCAGCCGCGCCATATCCGCCGCCGTGGAGTAGTTGCCCTCGTCCTCCAGCCCGCTGGGACTGGAAAACCGGCTGTGCTCCATGCCCAGCTCCGCCGCCTTCTCGTTCATCCACACCAAAAAGGCGTCCACCGTCCCGGCGCACCCCGCCGCCAGCGCCTCCGCCGCGTCGTTGCCCGACACCAGCAGCAGACCATAGAGCAGCTCCTCCACCGTCAGTGTCTCGCCGGCCCGCAGATACAGGGAGGACCCCTCAATCCCCGTCCACTCGGGACGGATGGTCAGCTCTGTCGCCAGTCCGGGGCCCCGCTCCACCGCCACCAGGGCGGTCATCAGCTTGGTAATGGACGCGATGGGCCGCTCCACCTCCGTGTCATGGCCGTACAGCACCCGGCCGGTGGCGGCGTCCACCACAATGGCGGCGCTGGCGCTGTCTCCGGGAGCCGAAGCCCCAGCCGGGACCCCCAGACACAGCACCGTCAGCAAGACCACCAAGACCCGTTTCATTCCGCATCACCTCGGGGGCAGTATGCCCCCGACGGGCCGCGCCTATCACTGGCAGTTATTGGTCCTCCGGCTCCTTCTTCTCCTTCAAAAAGGCGCTGACCTTGTCCACCAGGTCGGGCACCAGCTCCACCACCCGGTCCACCGTGGTGTAGGCCGGCGGATAGAGGGGCATGAGCCGCACGTTCTCCCCGTGGACCACTAAAAAGGCGATGGGCGTGATGTTCACACCCGCGCCGCCGCCGCCCCCGAAGCAGTTGTCCGCCTCCGGCTTCTGATGCTTTCCGGTAAAATCGCTGCCGCCGGAGGCAAAGCCCATGCTGACCCGGGAAATGGGAATGATGGTCACCCCTTCGGCCTGGATGGGCGCTCCCACCACCGTGTTCACGTCCACCAACTGGCGGATCTTGTCCATGGTGTCGGACATCAAAGTGTCAATGGGATGTTTCTTGCTGTTTTCCATGCTGTACCGCCTCTTTCTGTGCATTTTTCGCCGTTTTGTCCTGCTGGGAGAGCTTGACCAGCAGCCGGACCCCCAGGGTCAGAAGCTGGAGCACCCGCAGCGAAAGCGCCGCTTCCAGCTCCGCCGCCGTCTCTCCCCGCTGAAAGTCCACCGCCGTGGAAACACGGCGTTCCTTCACCTGAAAATTCTGCTCCAAAAGGGGCAAAATCATACCCAAAGCGCTGTTGACGCCGCCATAGGCGATGGCCGCCGCCGCCGGATCGTCCTTTCCCGCCAGCACCAGGCCGATGGTCAGGTCATCCACCCGGACCCGCTCCTTCAGCCCGCCCGCCGCCTCCGCGGCCAGCGCCAAATAGCGCAGCAGCTGCTCCGCGGTGGGAGATTTCCTCTCCGCCGCCGCTTCTTTCTTCTTATCCTTCTTCGGCTCTTTCTTGTTCCGCTCGGGACGTACCACCGCCGGATAGACCCGCACCAGAACGGGACCGATCCGGGCGTGGACCATCAGGCCGCCGGCATCCCAGCGCACCCACACTCCCACCCGCGTCCACAGCAGCAGCAACAGCAGCGCCAGCGCCGCCAGAACCCACAGCCACGGACTCATGGTCCCTCCTCCCCGCCGGAGACGGCGCTCCGCTCCTCCGCCGGTACGTTGGGCAGCTCGGGCAGCTCGTCCAGGGTGCTGATGCCGAAAGAGCGGAGAAACACCGGTGTGGTCCGGTACTGGATGGGACGGCCGGGCACCGACAGCCGGCCGCATTCCTCAATGAGGCCCCGGTCCTGAAGGACGCCCATGGTGTAGGCGCTGTCCACCCCCCGGATGCGGTCCACATCCGCCCGGGTGATGGGCTGGTAATAGGCCACGATGGCCAGCACCTCCAGCGCCGTCTGGGACAGCCTCGCCGGACGGCGGCCCTCCAGCGCCCGTCGGATCACATGGGCAAATTCCGGCGCCGAACAGAGCTGATAACTGGTGTCCAGCCGCAAAAGCCGGATGCCCCGCCGCTCGTACCGGTAGCGGTCCGCCATACGGCCGCAGGCCTGGTCGATGGTGGCCCGGTCGGTCTCCAGCGCCAGACAGAGGCGCTCCACCCCCACCGGCTCGCCGGCCGCGAAGAGAATCCCCTCAATGGCTCCCTCCAGTTCCTTCTGCTCCATAGCCCCTCTCCTCTCGTCCTGACTCCGTTCCGTCCTCTTCCGCCGGGCGGTCCTCCTCCATGGGACGGTCGTCGATGCAGGTCACCGTACACTCTCCGTCCCCCGCCAGCAGCACCCGATGGGCACGGCACAGCTCCAATACCGCCAAAAAGGTCGCCACGATCTCCGACCGGCTCCGGTCTCCCCGGAACAGCGCCCGAAACCGGGTCACACCCGCCCGGACCAGCCGGGCCAGCAGCTCCCGGGCCTTCTCCGCCACCGGGTAGGGCTCCCGCCCCACGATCCCCTCAAAGGCCGTTACCGGCGGAGCGACCGGCCGGTCGCTCCGGGCCAGTACGTCCAGCATGGCCAGCAGCAGCTCGTGGGGGACGTGCTCATACTGATAGCGGTTGTCCGGCGCCAGCGGCTCGGGGGCCTTGGTCAGATAGTCCCGCCCCACCGTAAACCGCCGGTCCAGCGCCGGCAGCACCGCCCGGACGCGGGCCTGGTCCTCCTTGCGCCGGTGCTCCTCCAGCGAGGCAATCAGCTCCTCCATCTCGGAAAGGGCCTCCTCGTCCTTGATGGACAGGAGCATCCGGCTTTTGATGAACATCAGCTGGGCCGCCATGGCCACAAATTCACTGGCCACGTCCAGATCCAGCTCCTTGCGCCGGTCCATCCAGGCCAGATACTGATCCAAAATCAGCGCGATCTGGATGTCGGCAATCTCCATCTTGTTCTTGCTCAGCAGGTGGAGAATCAGATCCAGCGGTCCGTTGAAATCCTCCCGGTTCTCCGTCCGGGAGCGGACCACCTTTTCCAAATGGTAAACCGGTGCTTCCATCCCTCACCTCAGCCCAAAAGACCCATCAGGGCAAAATAGGGCAGGTTCCCCACCTGCACCAGCCATTGAAGCACCCACTGCTGGGCGGCCGCCAGCGGTACGTCCAGAAGCCCCGTCCAGAGCACCAGCACCAGCACCACCATCCCCCAGCGCTCATAGCGCAGGATCTGGAAGTAGATCCGGTCGGGCAGGAAGGCCTCCGCCACCTTGGAGCCGTCCAGCGGCGGGAAGGGGATCAGATTGAAGAGCCCCAAACCCACGCTCAGCACCGCCACCGTCTCCAAAAAGGAGATCACCCCGCCCAGCAGCCCGCTGCCCTCGCTCAGGACATAGGCCGCCAGCACAACTCCGCGCACCAGCAGCGCCGCCAGCGCCAGCAGAAAGTTGGACACCGGACCGGCCAGCGCGGTGACCGCCATACCCGCCTTGGGATTTTTGAAGTACCTGGGGTCGATCATCACCGGCTTGGCCCAGCCAAAGCCCGCCACCAGCATCATCAGCGTCCCCAGCGGGTCCAGATGGCGCAGCGGATTGAGACTCAGCCGGTGCTGCCGCTTGGCTGTCGGGTCCCCCAGCGCCAGCGCCGCCAGACCGTGGCAGGTCTCATGGACCGTCAGGCACAGCAGCACCGCCGCCACCTGGATCAGCAGACGGACCAGCCCTTCCCACTGGAAGGACTGGGTAAAAAATTCCATAAAGCTATGCAAACTATCCCTCCCGGAAGGCAAACAGGTCCCTCTCTCTTTTTCTGTGGATTATAGCAAATTTTCAGGAAATTGGCAAGGCGGCCCTGTCTTACACCACCCGATTGCGCAGCACGCCCACGCCCTCGATCTCCACCTCCACCACGTCGCCCGGGTGCATGGCCCCGATGCCCGCCGGCGTGCCGGTGGCGATCACGTCCCCCGGCTCCAGGGTCATGGCCGCCGTGATAAAGGCCATCAGCGCCGGAATGCCCGTCATAAACCGGTTGGTCCGGGAGGACTGCACCACCGTGCCGTTGAGCCGGGTCTCAATGGCCAAGTCCCGGCCGTCCACCTCATCGGTGACCGCCGGTCCCACCGGCGCAAAGCCGTCCATGCTCTTGCCGCGGGTCCACTGGCCGTCCCCCTTCTGGACGTCCCGGGCGGTCACGTCGTTGAGACAGGTGTAGCCCAAAATATAGTCCGCAAAGTCCGCTTCCTTTACATCCTTTGCCCGCTTCCGGATGACAATGCCCAGCTCCCCCTCATAGTCCAGCCGGCCTACAAAATCCGGGGCGTGGATCTCGCCCTCCGGATCGTTGAGGGTGTTGGGCGCCTTCAAAAACAGGATGGGATGCTCCGGCACGCCCTCTCCCATCTCCATGGCGTGGTCGTAGTAGTTCTTGCCCACACAGACGATCTTGGTGGGCGTACACGGCGCCAGCAGCTTGCAGCCGGACAGCGGCAGCGTATGGCCGTCGTAGCAAAGGCCCTCGTAGGGCGCACCCGTCAGGGTGCGGACGTTCTCTCCCTGGACCACGCCCCACACCGGGACACCGTCCCGCTCCAGTCTCACATATCTCATGCTCGTTCCTCCAAATGCGCCACGATGAGGGCCAGCAGTTCCCCACGGCCCTCCCCCTTCTCCGCCGAGAAGGGGATCACAATCCCATCCTCTCCCATCTCCAGCGTCTCCCGGATGCGCTGCAGATTGGGCTCGATCTCACTCTTTTTCAGCTTGTCCAGCTTGTTGGCCACCACCGCGTAGGGCCGACCGCTCTCCTGGAACCACCGGGCCATGGTGCAGTCGTCGGCGGTGGGCTTGTGGCGGCTGTCCACGATCAGGATGCCCAGCGTCATCAGGCTGGTGTCGGCAAACCAGCTCTCAATGAGCCGGCCCCAGCGGGCCTTCTCCGCCTGGGATACCTTCGCGTAGCCGTAGCCCGGCAGATCCACCAGATAGAGCTTTTTATCAATGAGAAAATAGTTGATGTGGGTGGTCTTGCCCGGCGCGGAGCCCACCCGGGCAAAATTCTTGCGGTTCAAAAGCCGGTTGATGACCGACGATTTGCCCACGTTGGACCGCCCGGCAAACACCACCTGAGGCAGCCGGTCCCGGGGGAAGTCGGCTGCCTTGGCGGCGGAGCGGATGAATTCCGCGTTGTTGACATTCAGCGGCATGGTCTACCCCTTTCGGCCGGGACCATCCCGGTCCCGGCACTGATGCTTCCCCTTACTGGGGGATGGTCACCCGGCCGGCAGACGGACCGGCGGGCTGTATGTGGGCCTCGAAAGGCTCCTCCTGACTCTGGAGGGCCATGCCCAGAGCGGCGTCCAGCACCTGGTCCACCTGCTCCACCGGCAGGAAGTGGAGCGCGGCCCGCACCGTCTGGTCGATCTCCTCCAGATCCTTCTCGTTGTCCTTGGGGAGGATCACCGTCTTGATCCCGCTGCGCAGGGCCGCCATGGTCTTTTCCTTCAGGCCGCCGATGGGCAGCACCCGGCCCCGCAGGGTCACCTCGCCCGTCATGGCCAGCTCACGGCGCACCGGCTGGTCGGTCAGCGCCGACACCATGGCCGTGGTGATGGCAATGCCCGCCGACGGGCCGTCCTTGGGGACCGCGCCCTCGGGGAAGTGGACATGGATGTCCTTGGTCTGATAAAAGTCGGCCGCGATGCCCAGTCGGTCGGCACGGCTCCGGATATACGAGAGGGCCGCGTGGGCGCTCTCCTTCATCACGTCGCCCAAATTGCCCGTCAGCTCCAGCTTGCCAGAGCCGGGCACCACGTTGACCTCCACCTCCAGAAGCTCGCCGCCCACGCTGGTCCAGGCCAGGCCGTTGACCACGCCCACCTGCTCGGTGAGGGGCAGCTGCTCGGGATGGTAGCGGCGCACGCCCAGCAGCTCTTCCAGGTTGTCTCCCGTCACCGTCACCGACTTGACCCCCTCCGACACGATGCGCATGGCCGCCTTGCGGCACAGCGCCCCCAGGGTCCGTTCCAGGATGCGCACCCCCGACTCCTTGGTGTAGCCGGTGATGACCTCCCGGATGGCCCCGTCGGTCAGCTTGAGCTGGCTCTTTTTCAGGCCGTGGCGGTGGAGCTGCCGGGGCAGCAGATGCCGCTTGGCGATTTGCAGCTTTTCCTCGTCGGTGTAGCTGCTCAGCTCGATGATCTCCATCCGGTCCAGCAGCGGCCGGGGAATGGTGTCGGTGGTGTTGGCCGTGGTGACGAACAGAACCTCCGAAAGATCGTAGGGTACCTCCAGATAGTGGTCCCGGAAGGTGCTGTTCTGCTCGCCGTCCAGCACCTCCAGCAGGGCCGAAGCCGGGTCGCCCCGGTGGTCGTCCCCCAGCTTGTCGATCTCGTCCAGCAGCAGCAGCGGATTGGAGACCCCCGCCTGCCGGATGCCCGCGATGATGCGCCCCGGCATGGCGCCGATGTAGGTCTTGCGGTGGCCCCGGATCTCCGCCTCGTCGTGGACGCCGCCCAGGGAAATGCGCCCCAGCTTCCGGTGGAGGGCTCTGGCCATGCTCATGGCGATGGAGGTCTTGCCCACCCCGGGCGGACCCACCAGACAGATGATCTGTCCCTTCAGGTCAGGGGCCAGCTGCTTCACCGCCAGAAATTCCAGGATGCGCTCCTTGACCTTCTCCAGGCCGAAATGGTCGGCGTCCAAAATCTTCCGGGCCGCCTCCACGTCCACCTTCTCCTTGGTTTTCTTGCTCCAGGGCAGCTCCAGACACACGTCCAGATAGTTGCGGATCACGCTGGCCTCCGCCGAGCCAAAGGGCTGCTTTTCCAGCCGGGAGACCTCTTTTTTCAGCTTGTCCGCCACTTCCTGGGGCATCTTCGCCTTCTCGATCTTCTCCCGGTACTCGGCCAGCTCGCTGTCGCCGTCGCCCTCGCCCAGCTCCTGCTGGATCACCTTCATCTGCTCCCGCAGGAAATAGTCCCGCTGACTGCGGGTCAGGCCCTCCCGCACCTTGCTCTGAAGCTCCAGCTCCATCTCCAGCACGTCCAGCTCCCGGCGCAGCATCTGCACCAGCCGCTCCAGCCGGCGCACCGGCCGCAGCTCCTCCAGAATGGCCTGCTTGTCCCCCGCCCGCATGATGACGTTTTGGGCGATGTAGTCGGCAATATACCCCGGGTCCTGGCTGGAGAGCAGATTGAGCAGGATATCCGGCGTCATCTTGGGCGCCAGCTCGATATACCGCTCAAAAAGCTCGTAGGTCTGGCGGATGAGGGCCTCCGTCCGGGCGGAGGTGCGCACCGGCGTCTCGGCCGTGATCTCCTCCACCTCCGCGCTCAGATAGGGCGCGGTCTGGGTCAGCTTCACCAGCCGGCCGCGGCTCACGCCCTCCACCATCACCCGCACATTGTCGCCGGGCAGGCGGAGCAGCTGGCGCACCGTACAGACCGTACCGATCCGGTACAGATCCTCCTCCCCCGGCTCCTCCACCGCCATGTCCTTCTGGGCCACCAGGAAAATGGGCTGCCCGCCTGACATGGACTGGTCCAGCGCCCGCACCGACGTGTCCCGCCCCACATCAAAGTGGAGCAGCATATTGGGAAAGACCGTCATGCCCCGCAGTGCCAGCGCAGGCATTACGGCGGTCTTGCACTCATGTTCCGTCATTGTCATTCACTTCCTTTGTCCCGCCCCGCCGGGCGGCTCCTTCCAAAAATGCGCGGCGGGGCAAGGGTATTCCCACCCCTGCCCCGCGTGTTCGGCAAGCTCCAATCCTCCGCGTCCCGTCCTCAGGACGCATTGCCCCGGGACGGCGCGCCGCCCCGCTCAGCCCGGAGCGCCGCGCTGCCCAGCCGGGGCCGTTCGGTCCGCTGGGGATTATGCTCCACCGCCGGCGGCACATGGTCCCGCACGCTCTCGGCGGTGATGGTCACCTTCGAGATGGTGGGGTCGGAGGGTACGTCGTACATGACCTTGGTCATGACCTCCTCCAGCACCGCCCGCAGGCCGCGGGCGCCGATCCCACGCTCTATGGCCTTGTCCGCCGCGGCGGTCAGGGCCTCGTCCTGGAATTCCAGGTCCACCATATCATACTCCAGCAGCTTCTTGTACTGCTTGACCAGAGCGTTCTTGGGCTCGGTCAGAATCTTCACCAGCTGCTCCTTGTCCAGCGCCCGTAGGGACGTAATCACCGGCAGACGGCCCACCAGTTCGGGAATGATGCCGAATTTCAGCAGGTCGTGGGGCTGAATCTCACGGAACAGAGCGGAAATGTCCCGCTCCCTCTTGCTCTCAATGTCCGCGCCGAAGCCGATGCTCTTCTTGTCCAGCCGCTTTTCGATGATCTTGTCGATGCCGTCGAAGGCGCCGCCGCAGATAAAGAGAATGTTGCGGGTGTCGATCTGGATGAACTCCTGGTGGGGGTGCTTGCGCCCGCCCTGGGGCGGTACGTTGGCCACCGTGCCCTCCAGAATCTTCAGCAGCGCCTGCTGCACGCCCTCGCCCGACACGTCCCGGGTGATGGAGGTGTTCTCGCTCTTGCGGGCGATCTTGTCGATCTCATCCACATAGATGATGCCCCGCTCCGCCAGCTCGATGTCGTAATCGGCGGCCTGCACCAGACGCAGCAGAATGTTCTCCACGTCGTCGCCCACATAGCCCGCCTCGGTGAGGGTGGTGGCGTCGGCGATGGCAAAGGGAACCTTCAAAATGCGGGCCAGAGTCTGGGCAAAGAGGGTCTTACCGCAGCCGGTGGGACCGATGAGCAGAATGTTGCTCTTTTGCAGCTCCACATCGTCCCCGCCCCCAAAGTAGATCCGCTTATAGTGGTTGTACACCGCCACGGACAGGGCCACCTTGGCCTCCTCCTGCCCGATGATGTACTGGTCCAGTACATCCCGGATCTCTCGGGGCGTGGGGATCACATCGGGGATATCCGGGTCCACGCTGGGCTCGTCGGGGTCAAAGTTGTCGTCCAGAATGCTCATGCACAGGTGGACGCACTCGTTGCAGATATAGGCCCCCGGTCCCGCGATGATGCGGGACACCTGGTCCTGATGCTTGCCGCAGAAGGAACAGCGGACCGACTTGTGTTCGTCATTTTTTGCCATGTTAACCTCCATGCGCCATATGCGCGGAAAGAGGAGCGGACGCCCTTCCAAGCCCCCGCTCCCCCCGCAGTCAGCGCTGATAGATGATCTTGTCGATCAGGCCGTATGCCTTGGCCTCCTCGGCGGTCATGAAGTTGTCCCGCTCGCAGTCGGTGGTGACCACTTCGATGGGCTTGCCGGTGTTGCCGGCCAGGATCTCGTTCATGCGCTTTTTGATGACCTCCAGCCGGCGCAGATGGATGGCCATGTCGGTGATCTGGCCCTGGGTGCCGGCGGAGGGCTGATGGATCATGATCTCCGCGTTGGGCAGGGCAAGACGCTTGCCCTTGGCGCCGGAGGACAGCAGAAACGCGCCCATGCTGGCCGCCATGCCGATGCAGATGGTGGACACGTCGCACTTGACATACTGCATGGTGTCATAGATGGCCATGCCGTCGGTCACACTGCCGCCGGGGCTGTTGATGTAGAACTGGATGTCCTTGTCCGGGTCCTGGGCCTCCAGGTACAGCATCTGGGCCACCACCAGGCTGGCGGTGGTGGCGTTGACCTCCTCGCCCAGGAAAATGATCCGGTCGTTGAGCAGCCGGGAGAAAATGTCATAGGAACGCTCGCCCCGGTTGGTCTGCTCCACTACATAGGGAACTAAACTCATAACTTGGTGTCTCCTTCTCGTTGATGTCGGAACCTCCGGCCATCTCTCTCCCCAACCGGCCGGGCACACACACAACAGTATGTCCGGTCAGCGGAAGTTTATACCAGAAAGGATGCGCTGCCTGTCCCTCAGCCCTCGGTCTTTTCCTCCGCGGCGGGGGCCTCGCCCACCTTGGCGCTGGCAAAGATCAGATCGGCGGCCTTCTTGCGGCAGATGTCCTTCTTCAGGTCGTCGGCGTTGACGGCGGTGCGGACCTGCTCCTCGGTGAGCTTGTACTCCTCGGCCAGGCGCTTGATCTCGGCGTCCACGTCCTCCTCGGTGGCCTCGATGCCCTCGGCGGCGGCCACGGCGGCCAGCGCCAGGTCGCTCTGGATCTGATGGGTGGCGGACTCGGCGGCCTGGAGGCGCATCTGGTCCATGGTCATGCCCATCATCTTCAGGTAGTTTTCAAAGGAAATGCCCTGGGCCTGGATGCGCTGGGCGTAGTTGTTCACCAGCTGGTCGGCCTCGTACTCCACCATGGCGTCGGGGATCTCCACCTCCATGTTGTGGATGACCTGCTCCAGAATGGCGCTCTCAAAGGTCTTTTTGGCATTCTCCTCCCGGCGGGCGCGGAGCTTGTCGGCCAGATCCTTCTTCAGCTCCTCCAGGGTGTCAAACTCGGACACGTCCTTGGCAAACTCGTCGTCCAGCACGGGCTCCTGCTTCTCCTTGACCTCGTGGACCTTCACCTTGAACACGGTGGGGGCGCCGGCCAGGCTCTCCTCGGGATACTCGGCGGGGAAGGTCACGTTGACCTCCTTCTCGTCGCCGGCCTTGGCGCCCACCAGCTGATCCTCAAAGCCGGGGATGAAGGAACCGGAGCCCAGCTCCAGCTCGTGGCCCTCGGCCTTGCCGCCGGCGAAGGGCACGCCGTCCTTGAAGCCCTCGAAGTCGATGACCACGGTGTCCCCGTTCTGGGCCTCCCGCTCCACGGTTACCATGCGGGTGGCACGGGCGATGTAGGGCTTGAGCTCGCCGGCGATGTCCTCGTCGGTGACGGTCACGTCGGCCCGGGGCGCGGTCAGGTCCTTATACTGGCCCAGCTTCACCTCGGGACGGACGGTGACCACCGCCTTGAAGGTAAAGCCGTCGGCGTTCACGTCCTGGATCTCCACCTTGGGCCAGGCCACCACGTCCAGCTTCTCCTGGTCCACGGCGGTGGCGTAAGCCTCGGGATAGACCTCGTTGATGGCGTCCTCATAGAACACGCTGGCGCCGTACATGCCCTCGATGATCTTGCGGGGGGCCTTGCCCTTGCGGAAGCCGGGCACGCTGATCTTGCTGCGCTGCTTCTTATAAACCTTCTCAATGGCGGCCTCGAACTCCTCGCGGCCCACCTCGATGATCAGTTCAACGGTGCTCTTTTCCTTTTTTTCAACGCTCTTGACATTCATGTTACTACTTCCTCCTGTTTGGCCCGGCGCCGTCTCCTTGCGACGGACGGGCGCTCTTTCGCAATATCTGCTTTATCTTACCAGAAAGCGCGGCAAATTACCAGAGTATTTTTTATCTTTTCCCGCCCGGGGAAAAATTTACCCCCGCCGCGCCCGTTTTCTCTCCCTTTCGACACGCTTCAGTCCAGAAGCTTCATGGGCGCAAAGCCCAGATGGTCCGCCGACACCAGCCGGTACTCCACCCCGTTCCACGCGCCCTCCCGGGCCAGACGGCAGCTGCCGCCGTGGAGATGCCCGTAGCAGCAAAGCCGCACCCGGTACGACTCCAGCAGCGCCAGAATCTCCGGACAGACATACCCCTGATATCGGGGCGGATAGTGGAGAAAACAAAACTTCTCCCGGTCCCCCGCCGCCTTGAGCGACGCCTCCAGCCGGATCAGCTCCCGCTTGAACACCTTTTCGTTGTGGCCGTCCTGCTCCTCCTCGTAAAACCAGCCCCGGGTGCCGCACAGCGCCGTGTCCCCGTAAAAATGGGCGTTGTTGTGGAGAAGCGCAAAGTTCGTCCAGCCGTTTTCCTGCCAGAAGCGCTCCAGCTTGGCGGCGGTGTTCCACCAGTAGTCGTGGTTGCCCTTGACGATGAGCTTTCGGCCGGGAAAGGCGTCCAGAAAGGCAAAGTCCGCCTTCGCCTGCTCCAGACTCATCCCCCAGGAGAGGTCCCCGCACAAAACCAGCGTGTCCTCCGGCTTCAGCACCGAAAGCCCCTGGCGCAGCTTGTCCACATAGCCGACCCAGCCGCCGCCAAAGATGTCCATGGGCTTGTTCACCGTCAGAGACAGATGGGTGTCCCCCAACGCGTAAAGCGCCACGCAGCGTCCCCCTCTCTTACTTCAGGAAGCCCAGCACCTGGTCGGCCATCTGCTCCTTGGCAATGGCCTGGCCGAACCGGACCTTCCGGTGCCGGAGCGCCGCCAGAGAGTGGGGCGGCGCAATGCCGGTCTTTTCGGAGAGCTGCTCCACCGCTTCCAGACCCTCCGCCGGGTCCTTGACCCCAATGGCCTCCAGCACGTCGGAGCTGAACTTGAAGGGACTGGCGGTGGACACCACAATGGCGGGCCGCTCGTCCTGGGTGGTCTTGCGGTACTCCTCCAGTACGTGGAAGGCCACGGCGGTGTGGGGATCGGCCAGATAGTGCTCCCCGCTCCACAGCTTGGCGATGGTCTTGCGGGTGTCCTCGTCGTCGCAGAAGCCGGCGGAGAACTGGTCGGCAAAGCGGGCCTTCACCGCGTCGCTCACCTCGTACCGGCCCTGGTTGGCCAGCTGGTCCATGTAGGAGCGGACCTCGGCGTCATTGCAGCCGGAAAACTCAAAGAGCATCCGCTCCAGATTGGAGGAGATGAGGATGTCCATGGAGGGAGAAATGGTGGTGTAGAACTCCCGGTCCCGGTCGTAAATGCCGGTGCGGATAAAGTCGGTCAAAACCTTGTTCTTGTTGGAGGCGCAGATGAGCCGGCCCAGCGGCACCCCCATCTTCTTGGCATAATAGCCCGCCAGAATGTCGCCGAAGTTTCCGGTGGGCACGCACACGTTCACTGTGTCCCCCGGCTGGATCTTCTCGTCCCGCAGCAGGTCGCAGTAGGCCGAGACATAGTAGACGATCTGAGGCAGCACCCGGCCCCAGTTGATGGAGTTGGCCGAGGAGAAGAAATAGCCCCGCTCGTCCAGCGCCTGGCGCAGCTTGGGGTCGGAGAAGATCTTCTTCACGCCGGTCTGGGCGTCGTCAAAGTTGCCCTCCACCGCGCAGACCCCCACGTTCTCTCCCTCCTGGGTGAGCATCTGGAGCTTCTGTACCTGGGAGACGCCGTCCTGGGGATAAAATACCAGAATACGGGTCTGGGCCACGTCCCGGAAACCCTCCAGCGCCGCCTTGCCGGTGTCGCCCGAGGTGGCGGTGAGGATGCAGGCCGTACGGCTCTCGGCGTTCTTCTTCAGCGCCGCGGTGAGCAGATGGGGCAGGATCTGAAGGGCCATGTCCTTGAAGGCGCAGGTGGGCCCGTGCCACAGCTCCAGAGCGTAGGTGTTCTGGTCCACCTGGCGGACCGGGGCCACTTCCTTGGCGTCAAATTTACCGTCGCCATAGGCCCGCTTGGCAAAAGCGGTCAGCTCCGCGGCGGAGTAGTCGTCCAAAAAGGCGTTCATGATGTACACCGCCCGCTGCTGATAGGACATATCCTTCATGCTTTGCAGGGCGTTGTGGGACAGCTTGGGAAATACTTCGGGGGTATACAGGCCGCCGTCCGCCGCCAGACCCTGGGCGATGGCCTCTGCCGCCATGCGCCGGTTGCTCTTGTCTCTTGTGCTTACATAGTACATACTTCGTTCACAACCCTCATCAGATTCTGATTGAACACGGCGTCCAAAAGCGCCGTGCTGTAATTGCGCTGCAACAGCCGCTCATAGAGGCGGTCCAGCTCCTGGATGCCGGTCAGGCCCCGGGGCAGCTGACTGCACCCGTCCCAATCGCCCCCCAGAGAGACGTTTTTCTCTCCCCCCAGGTCCAGGAAGTGCTCCAAATGGGCGATGACCGTATCAACATCCGGGTCATCCCCCAGGAAGCCGGCGTAGACGTTCAGTCCGGCCACGCCGTTATGCTCTATTATGGCAGTAAACATCTCATCGGTCAAGTTCCTTGCGTCGGGACACAGGGCCCGGGCATTGGAGTGGGAGGCGAAAAAGGGACCGTTCAGCCGCTGGGCCACGTCCCAAAAGCCCCGGTCCGATAAATGGGACACGTCTACCAGCATCCCCAGCCGTTCCATCTTGTCCACAAAGGCCCTGCCCTGGGCGGACAGGCCCCGGTCCCGCTCCTCCGCGTTGCTCCCGGACAGGGCGTTGGCGTGGTTCCAGGTCAGGTTCACCGCCCGGACCCCCAGACCATGGGCCTCCTCCAGCAGCTCCGTGGAGCAGTCCAGCAGCTCCGCCCCCTCCGCCGAGAGAAGCGCCGCTGATCGTCCGCCCCGCCAGGCCTCTTCCACCTGGCCGCCGGTGCGGCACAGGACCACACGGTCCCGGTTCTTCTCCAGCTCCCGCCGGAAAAGGTCGTATTCCTCCCGGAATACCTGGTGCAGGGGCATCCCGGGCCGGGTGGTCCGGTCGGCAAAAATGGCAAAGAATTGGGCATAATGTCCGTATGCCTCCATCCGCTCCAGGTCCAGGTGGCCCCCGTTGCGGGCAATGCCGCCGCCCCGCTCATAGCAGCGTAAAATGGTATCGCAATGGCCGTCGAACACGGTCATCTCTTTTTTCATACCCTCACGTCCTCTCCAGGTCTTTTCAGCGGCCGGACGTCTCACTCCGCTCAAAAGGCGTTTTCCAAATAAGTAATGACAGGGCCGCCGGCGCCCTCCTCCACCTCCGCCACGTCGAACCGGGGCTGGAGCGCGGTTTCGTTTTGGGTCAAGTACAGCAACGCCGTCTTGCGCAGCCGGTCCTGCTTACGCCCATCCACCGCCTCCCGGCCCGGCACCCTTCCGCCCTTCTTGCGGAGCTTCACCTCCACAAAGGCCAGAAAGGTCCCGTTTTCCGCGATGAGGTCAATCTCTCCGTAACGGCTGCGGTAGTTGCGCGCCAGAATGGTCCAGCCGCCCTCTTCCAGATAGCGGCCCACCAGTGCTTCCCCCCGCCGTCCCCGGTCCAGCGCCCCGCTCACAGCTTCTTCAAAAAGCTCCGGCGGTGGATGGGACAAGGCCCGTACTGCCGCAGCAGCTCATAGTGGCGCTTGGTGGGGTAGCCCTTGTGGCGTTCAAACTCATACTGCGGGTACGCCTTGGCCATCTCCTCCATATACCGGTCCCGGCTCACCTTGGCCAGAATGGACGCCGCCGCGATGGAGGCGCTTTTCCCGTCGCCCCCCACCACCGTCTCATGGTCCAGGGCAATGGCGCATTGGCTGCCGTGGTCCCGGTTGCCGTCGATGAGGGCGAAGTCCGCCGCCGGCGAGAGCTGCCGGATGGCCAGGTCCATGGCCTTCATGCGGGCGTTGAGGATGTCGATGGCGTCGATCTCCTCCGCCTTCACCCGGGCCACCGCCCAGGCCACCGCCCGCTCCTTGATCTGGTCAAAGAGAATGTCCCGCCGCCTGGGGGTCACCTTTTTGGAGTCGTTGAGCCAGGGCAGTTCCAGCTCGGGCGGGAGAATCACCGCCGCAGCGTATACCGCCCCGGCCAGCGGCCCGGCCCCCGCCTCGTCCGCGCCGCACACCAGCTTGCGCCCTTCGCGCCAGAGACGGCGCTCCAGCGCCCAGAGATCAGTTTTCTCCTGTTCCTTCATCGTCGCTCCGCTCCAGATCCTCCGGCGTCTCCAGGGTAAAGCGGCCCAGCTTGCTCCCCCGGTACTCGTCCAGCAAAATTTTCGCCATCCGCTCGGTGTCCGCCTCGCCGCCCGAGATGAGAAAGCCCCGCTTGCGGGCCGCCCGCTCTAACAGCTCCCAGCCCTGGGCGGCCGGGTCGGCCTCCAGCTTGTACCGCGCCAACGCCGCCGGATACCGCCGGTTCAAAAGGTCCATAAAATGGCAGGCCAGGGTCTCCACATCCATGATCTCGTCCTTCACCGCCCCGGTGAAGGCCAGATTCAACCCGATGGACTGGTCCTCAAACTTGGGCCACAGGATGCCCGGCGTGTCCAACAGGTCCATGCCGGCGTCCACCGCTACCCACTGCTTGCCCCGGGTCACGCCGGGCCGGTCGCCCGCCTTGGCCGACTTGCGCCGCGCCACCTGATTGATAAAGGTGGACTTGCCCACATTGGGCACCCCCACGATCATGGCCCGGATGGGACGCCCCACCTGGCCCTTGGCCTTCCACGCCTCCAGCTTCTCCCGCAGGGCAAGGCGGGCGGCGTTGGGAAAGTCCTTTACCCCCCGGCCCGTCTTGGCGTCGGTCTCCAGCACCGCAAAGCCCTGGGCGCGGAACCAGTCGCCCCACACCCTGTTCATGGCCGGGTCGGCCTGGTCCGCCCGGTTGAGGATGATGATGCGGGGTTTCGACCCCACCAGCTCGTCAATATCCGGGTTGCGGCTGGAAATGGGGATGCGGGCGTCCACCACCTCCGCCACCAGGTCCACGTATTTCAGATTCTCCCCGATCATGCGCCGGGTCTTGGTCATGTGACCGGGATACCATTGGATGTTCATACCTTCCCTCCTCGGGGGATTCCGCTTCGCTTTCTACTAAGTATATCATTATACACAACCCCGCCCGGAAAAAAAAGAGCTTTTTCCCGCGCCGGCAGAAAATTTTCACCAAAATATCGCCGTCTTTCCCGTCCCCCTTGACAAATTTACGACCATAGGGTAGAATACACTACGCTTAACTGAATACGCCTTATCGAGAGCGGTGGAGGGAACGGCCCTATGAAACCCGGCAACCTGCCCTGTCCCCGGCACGGGGATGGAGAAAGGTGCCAAATCCGGCGGTGCAGATCGAAAGATGAGGACGATATCCCAAGTCTCCCAAAGCGCTCCGCCGGCCGGCGGAGCGCTTTTTTCACCCTCTCCCGACAAGGCCCACACAAGGAAAGGACGTTATCACCATGGCCAAAAAGCTTTTTACTTCTGAATCCGTCACTGAGGGACATCCCGACAAAATCTGCGACCAGATCTCCGACGCCGTCCTGGACGCCATCCTGGAGGCCGACCCCATGGGCCGCGTGGCCTGTGAAACCACCGTTACCACCGGCCTGGTCCATGTCATGGGCGAAATCACCACCCATTGCTATGTGGACATCCCCAAAATCGCCCGGGAAGTAGTCCGGGAAATCGGCTACGACCGTGCCAAGTTCGGCTTTGACTGCGACACCTGCGCGGTCCTCACCTCCATCGACGAGCAGTCCGCCGACATCGCCCTGGGCGTGGACAAGTCCCTGGAGGCCAAGGAGGGCGGACAGGACGACGACCTGACCAACGGCGCCGGCGACCAGGGCATGATGTTCGGCTACGCCTGCAACGAGACCGAAGAGCTCATGCCCCTCCCCATCACCCTGGCCCAGAAAATGGCTATGCGGCTGGCCGCCGTGCGCAAGGAAGGGCTGGTCTCCTATCTGCGCCCCGACGGCAAGACCCAGGTCACCGTGGAGTATGACGAAAACGACAAGCCCGTCCGGGTGGACGCGGTGGTCCTCTCCACCCAGCACAGCCCAGACGCCACCCTGGAACAGATCCGCAAGGACATGATCGAGCTGGTCATCCGGCCCACCATCCCCGCCCACCTGATGGACGGCAACACCAAGATCTACGTCAACCCCACCGGCCGCTTCGTCATCGGCGGTCCCCAGGGCGACTCCGGCCTCACCGGCCGCAAGATCATCGTGGATACCTACGGCGGTTCCGCCCCCCACGGCGGCGGCGCCTTCTCCGGCAAGGACCCAACCAAGGTGGACCGCTCCGCCGCCTACGCCGCCCGCTGGGTGGCCAAGACCGTGGTGGCCGCCGGTCTCGCCGACCGCTGCCAACTCCAGCTGGCCTACGCCATCGGCGTGGCCCAGCCCGTCTCCGTCCGGGTGGACACCTTCGGCACCGGCAAGGTCTCCGACGAAGCCCTGGAGGCCGCCATCGAAAAGACCTTCGACCTGCGTCCCACCGCCATCATCCGGGACCTGGATCTGCGCCGCCCCATCTACCGCCAGACCGCCGCCTACGGCCACTTCGGCCGCAGCGACCTGGACCTCCCCTGGGAGCGCACCGACCGCGCCGGCGCCCTCAAGGCCAACCTGTAACACCATGTTAGAGTGAAGAGTAGAGAGTGAAGAGTGAAGAAATTGTGTCCGGCAGAGCCGGACGAATTCCAAATCATTCGCCGCAGGCGAATTCCATATCTTCACTCTCAACTCTTCACTCTCCACTCTATATTATAAGGAGGTTTCTATGCCTACTCCCCATATCGAAGCCAGGGAGGGCGCTTACGCCCCCACCGTCCTCATGCCCGGCGATCCCCTCCGGGCCAAGTTCATCGCCGAACACTTCCTCACCGACGCCGTCCAGGTCAACGGTATCCGCGGTATGCTGGGCTATACCGGCAAGTACCGCGGCGTCCCCGTCTCCGTCCAGGGCAGCGGCATGGGCTGCCCCTCCATGGGTATCTACTCCTATGAGCTCTTCCATTTCTACGGCGTGGAGCGTATCATCCGCATCGGCACCACCGGCTCCATCCAGGAAAACCTCCACATCGGCGACCTGGTCATCGCCCTGGGCGCCTGCTCCAACTCCAACTACGCCGCCCAGTATCAGCTCCCCGGCGCCTTCGCCCCCATCGCCTCCTTCCCCCTGGTCCGCAGGGCCGAGGAGATCGCCCGGCAGAAGGGATGTCACGTGGCCGTGGGCAACGTGGCCTCCAACGACACTTTCTATGACGACATCTCCCCCGTGGAGGCCTGGCGCAAAATGGGCGTGCTGGCTCTGGAAATGGAAAGTCTCGCCCTCTACTGCAACGCCGCCCGCTGCGGCAAGGAGGCCATGACCCTCCTCACCGTCTCCGACGAGCTCCTCACCCACAAGGCCACCACCCCCGTGGAGCGGCAGACCGCCTTCACCGCCATGATGGAGGTGGCGCTGGAGACCGCCGCTTCCCTGTAAGAGGTTTTCTCTCATGCTTCAAATCAGCAATCTCTCTCTTCCCCTCCCCGGCGGCGAGGAGCCGCTCCGACGCCGGGCCGCCAAGGTCCTCCGGGTGCCACCCGAGGCGCTGGGAGAACTGCGCCTGGTGCGCCAGTCCATCGACGCCCGCAAAAAACAGGACGTCCATCTGGTGTGTACCGTCCAGGTGGCGGTGGACAGGGAGGACAAGGTGCTGGCCCGGTGCAGATCCAACCAGGTCTCCAAGGTGGAGCGCAAGCGCTATACCTTCCCGCCGGTGCTCCGTCGGTCCGCCCTGAAACCCGTTGTCGTGGGGATGGGGCCCGCCGGGCTCTTCGCTGCCCTCTATTTGGCCCGGGCGGGGGTGCCCTCCCTCGTGCTGGAGCGGGGGAAGGACGTGGACAGCCGCGCCCAGGATGTGGAGCGGTTCTGGGCCACCGGCCAGCTCTCCCCCAGCTCTAACGTCCAGTTCGGGGAGGGCGGCGCGGGCACCTTCTCCGACGGCAAGCTCACCACCGGCACCCACGACAGCCGCATCTCCACCGTATTGGATACCCTGGTGGGCGCGGGCGCGCCCCCTGACGTGGCCTGGAGCCACAGGCCCCACATCGGCACCGACGTGCTGCGCCAAGTGGTCAAAACCATCCGCACGGAGCTTTTGTCCCTGGGCTGCGAGGTGCGCTTCGAGCATCAGCTCACCGGCATCCGCGCGGAAAACGGCCGGGTGACCGGTATCACCGTCGCCGCGCCCGACGGCTGCTACGACCTGCCCTGCGACACCCTGGTGCTGGCCCCCGGACACTCCGCCCGGGATACCTTCGCCCTGCTGTATGAAATGGGCCTCCCCCTGGAGCGGAAAAATTTCGCCATCGGAGTTCGCATCGAGCACCGGCAGCGGGACATCAGCGCCGCCCAGTTCGGCGGCTACTGGCAGGACCTGCCCCCCGCCGACTATAAGCTCTCCTGCCACCTGCCCTCGGGCCGGTCCGCCTTTACCTTCTGCGTCTGTCCCGGCGGTCAGGTGGTGGCCGCCGCCTCCCAGTCCGGCCAGGTGGTCACCAACGGCATGAGCTGCCGCGCCCGGGACGGAGAGAACATCAACGGCGGCTTTCTGGTGGGTGTGGGACCGGACGACTTCCCCGGCGACGATCCCCTGGCCGGCGTCCGCTTCCAGGAGATCTGGGAGCAGGCCGCCTGGGAGCTGGGGGGACGCTCCTTCCACGCTCCCGCCCAAACCGTGGGCGACTTCCTGGCGGGTATCCCCTCCTCCGGGCCCGGACGGGTATTGCCCACCTACCGCCCCGGCGTCGCCTGGACCGACCTGCACCGGTGCCTCCCCGACTATGTGGCCCACACCCTGCGGGACGCCCTCCCCCTCTTTGACCGGAAGGTCAGAGGCTTTGCCCACCCCGACGCCGTCCTCACCGGCGTGGAGACCCGGTCCTCCTCCCCGGTGCGCATCCTCCGGGGGGATGACTTCCAGTCCACCGGCTTGGCGGGTCTCTTCCCCTGCGGCGAGGGCGCGGGCTACGCCGGCGGCATTATGTCCGCCGCCGTGGACGGGGTGCGGGTGGCCGAGGCTGTGGCCGCCTGGCACTGAACGCCCGTTCCCCGCTATTCCGGCTCCGGCTGTCCTTCCTCGGAGGGGCGGCCGGAGCTTTTTGCCCCCTCCGCGCCCACTTTACAAACGCCCTTTCTGTCAGTATAATGAGGGCGTCTATCCTGACTGCCGGGAGGCCTGTTCTATGTCAGCCAATTCCAATCCTTCCCTCTGCCTCAAGCTCTTTACCTCTACCTTTTATCTCAGCGCCTTCACCTTCGGCGGCGGCTATGTCATCGTGCCTTTGATGCGCCGCCGGTTCGTGGATGACCTCCGCTGGATCGAAGAAAAGGAAATGCTGGACCTCACCGCCATTGCCCAGTCCGCCCCCGGTCCCATCGCCGTCAACGCCGCCATCCTGCTGGGCTGGCGGGTGGCCGGTCCCCTGGGCGCGCTGGTGGCCATCCTGGGTACGGTCCTCCCGCCCTTCCTCATCCTGTCCGTCGTCTCCCTCTTCTACGCCGCCTTCCGCTCCAACCCCATCGTGGCCGCCCTCCTCAAAGGGATGCAGTCCGGCGTGGCCGCCGTCATCGCCAGCGTGGTGGTGGATATGGCCGGCGGTATCCTGGCCCAGAAGCGCCTCCTCCCCACCCTCATCATGGCCGGCGCTTTCCTGGTAACCCTTTTGTGTGACATCAACGTGGTGTGGATCATCCTTGTCTGCGCCGTGGTGGGCATCCTCGCCGCGTTCTGGCGGCAGGCCCGCGACAAAAAGGAGGGGACGGTATGACCTTCCTTCAGCTCTTTTGGAGCTTCTTCCAAATCGGCCTGTTCAGCTTCGGCGGCGGTTACGCCGCCCTCCCCCTCATCCAGGCCCAGGTGGTGGAGCATCACCATTGGCTCACCATGGCCCAGCTCACCGACCTGACCACCATCTCCCAGATGACCCCCGGCCCCATCGCCATCAACGCCTCCACCTTTGTGGGAATGCAGATCGCCGGACCCCTGGGGGCGGTGGCGGCCACCGCCGGCTGCGTCCTCCCCTCCTGCCTGATCGTCTCCCTGCTGGCCTGGATCTACCGCCGCTGGCAGAAGGTCACCGCCATCCAGGGCGCGCTGGACGGACTGCGCCCCGCCATCGTGGCCCTCATCGCCGGCGCCGGGCTGGATATGCTCCTCACCGCCCTGTGGGGAGAGGGCGGCTTTGTGCCCGCTTTCCCCGATCCGGTGGCCCTGGTCCTCTTTTTGGCCGCGTTCATCGTGCTGCGCCGCTGGAAGCCCGACCCCGTTATGGTCATGCTGGGCGCCGGCGTGATCGGAATGGCCGCCTACCTTCTCCTGGGCGCCGATTGCACTTAAAACGAAAACACCCGCACGGAATGACTCCCGTGCGGGTGTTGCTTTAGATCCAGAGTACGTTGCCCTCCCGGCGGGGCTTGGCCGCCGGCACCTCTCCCGCGGCATAGCCCAGGATGCAGTGGCCGATGCCCTCATAGTCGCCGCTGATCCCCCATTTTTCCCGCAGCTTGGCCCCCTCCGGTCCGTCCATGACCTCCCGGGCCCGGTGAATCCAGCAGGAGTCCACCCCCAGCGCGTGGGCCGCGTTCATCAGATTACCCATAGCCAGGGCGCCGTCGTCCCGGTAGGTGGGCGCCGTCCGGTCGGCCAGCACCATCACCACCGTGGACGCGCCGTAGAAGGGGTCGTTGTCCGTCCCCATCACCGCCGCGTTCAGCCGGGACAGCAGCTGGACCGTCTCCGGGTCCTGCACCGCCACAAACAGGCAGGGCTGACGGCCCATGCCGCTGGGCGCGTAGCGGCCCGCCTCCACAATGGCCGCCACCGTCTCCCGGGGGACCGGCTTGTCCGAATAGGCCCGGACGCTCCGCCGGGTCAGCAGGTTTTCATACGCTTCTTTCATGATGGATAACCTTCCTTTCTCTGGGCTTTGCGGGCTACCTCGCCCACCTTGGAGCCCTTATTCTTTTGATTGTTCCGCCGCACCAGGTCGGAGATCTGACCCATGGCCTGGGTCACCTCGTCGTGGAAGGTGCGGGCCGATACCCGCAGCGCGCCGTGGCCCAGAATGATGAGCTGCTCCACGCCGTCCGACGTGGCCACCCGCACCCGGTTGTCCCGGCTCAGCGCGTAGGTGGCCCGCTCAATATAGGTGTCCGCCGTCTCCGCCTCCTTGGTGTACACCACATGGATATTGTGGTATTTCACCACCTGCCCCGGATTGCCCGGCACCCGGTAGGCGTCAAACACCAAAATCAGCCGGCACTTGCGGAAGCCCTGATAGTTACTCATCAGGTCCATCAGCATCTGCCGGGCGGCGTCCAGATTGGACTTGGCCACGGCGTGAAGCTCGTCCCAGGCAAAGATGATGTTATAGCCGTCCACCAGCAGGTATTCCGGACCCTGCTCCTGAATGACCACGGTCCGCTTCTCCTCCGCCTCCCGCGGGACCGGCTTGGGGGCCGGCCGGAAGGTCTGCCGCTTCACCGGACCATAGGTCCGCTCAAAAATGGCCATGAGCTCCTTGTCCGCTTCCAGACCAGCTGCCGGCGTGCTGCTCCGCCGGGCGGGAGCAGGCCGGTCCTCCGGCTCCTCTTCCTCCTCCGGATAAAAACCGCTGTTCACATGGGCGTGGTCGGGCACCTGGTCCCACGGCACCACATAGCCCGCGCCGTGGGCGCAGAACACCGAGTCCGGCGGATTCTCCGTGTCCCGGCAGGGATCGTACCCGGACGCCGCCACGATGTCCTCCTGATTCTGGCAGGGCGCGTAGCCCCGCAGGGTGCAGGTGAGCCGCCCTCTGCCCCGGGTATAGGACGCCACCTGACTGGCATAGTCCCGCAGGCCCGCTACCGGCGCGCCGCCGGTGAGCCGTATCCCCTCCCCCAGGGTCTCCGGCGGGTCCACCTCGCCCCCCATCCGCTGTAAGTCCGTCATGGCTCGGCCCACCTGCTCGGCGGGCACCTCCAGCCGGAAGTCGTACCACGGCTCCAGCAAAATGCTCTGGGCCGACATGAGCCCCTGCCGTACCGCCCGGTAGGTGGCCTGCCGGAAGTCGCCTCCCTCGGTGTGCTTCAGGTGGGCCCGTCCGGCCAGCAGGGTGATGCGCACGTCGGTCAGCGGCGCGCCGGTCAGCACCCCCGCATGGGCTTTTTCCGCCAAATGGGTCAGAATGAGCCGCTGCCAGTGGCCGTCCAGCATATCCTCGCTGCACGCCGTGGCGCACACCACCCCGCTGCCCCGCTCCCCCGGCTCCAGCAGCAGGTGGACCTCCGCGTAATGGCGCAGCGGCTCATAGTGCCCGATGCCCCTCACCGGTCCGGCAATGGTCTCCTGATACAAAATGCTGCCCGTTCCAAAGGTCACGTCCAGATCGAACCGCTCCTTGATCAGCGCTTGCAGCACTTCCAGCTGCACCTCGCCCATCAGCTGCACATGGAGCTCCTGGAGCCGCTCGTTCCACACCAGATGGAGCTGCGGGTCCTCCTCCTCCAGCTCCTTGAGGCGGCGCAGCGTGCTGTGGGGATCACAGCCCGCCGGCAGACAGAGCTGATAGGTGAGCACCGGCGTCAGCACCGGCGGCCGTTCGTCCTCCTCCCAGCCCAGACCCTGGTCGGGCTTCGTCTGGCTCAGACCGGTCACGGCGCACACCGTACCCGCCGGCGCTTCCTCCACGGCCCGGAATTTCGCGCCCGAGTAGATGCGGAGCTGGTCCACCTTCTCCCGCCATTCCTCTTCTTCATCACCGCCGCTGAGCAGGTCCTTTACCTTCAGCGTGCCGCCCGTTACCTTCAGATAGGTCAGCCGTCCCCCCTGGGGGTCCCGGGCAATCTTGAACACCCGGGCCCCGAATTCCGGCGGATAGACCGGCGCGGGCAGATAGTCCGCCAGCCCGTCCAGCAGCGCCTCCACCCCGTCCAGCCGCAGCGCCGCGCCGAAGTAGCAGGGAAACACGGCCCGCTTGGCCACCAGCGCCCCAATGGTCTCCCGGTCCAGCGTCCCGGTCTCCAGATAGGTCTCCATGGCCCCCTCGTCGTACATGGCGATGTTCTCCAGCATGGCGTCCCGGTCCTGATCGGGGGTAAAATCCACGCAGCCCTCGTCCAGACCCCGGCGCAGCTGCTCCATCAGCGCCGCCCGGCCCACGCCCGGCAGGTCCATCTTGTTGAGAAACAAAAACACCGGCACTCCATGCCGCCGCAGCAGCCGCCACAGCGTCTCCGTGTGGCCCTGGACCCCGTCCACCCCGCTGATGACCAAAATGGCGCAGTCTAATACCCCCAGGGTCCGCTCCGTCTCGGCGGAAAAATCCACATGCCCCGGCGTATCCAGCAGGGTGACCTCCAGGTCTCCCCGGGAAAATACCGCCTGCTTGGAAAAAATCGTAATGCCCCGCTCCCGCTCCAGGGCAAAGGTGTCCAAAAACGCGTCTTTGTGGTCTACCCGTCCCAACTTCCGCAGACTGCCGCTGACGTACAGCATCCCCTCGGAAAGGGTGGTTTTGCCCGCGTCCACATGGGCCAACAGACCCGCACAAATATGTTTCGTCGGCTTCTTTTTCTCAGCCCGTTCGCCCATAAAAATTCCTCCCCTTGTGAAAACATAACTTTTGTTAGTATATCACAAGAGGAGGCGTTCGTCGATACGGGATGCTTTTTATCGGTTCAGTTCGGTGATGAAAATCTCGTTCAGCACGTCCCAGCCGGGATTTACATACTCCGGAAGCCGGTCGAACGCCTGGGACAGCTCCTCCAGCGTCTCTTCCACATAGGTGTTGATGGCCGCCACTCTGGGAATGATCCTTACCTCGGGCGCGTTCTTCTTCAGCTCCAGCAGCCGCTTTACCTCGCCCACCAAGGCCCGGTCCAGCTCCGCCTCCATCAGCGTCTCAAAGAGCATTGGCGCGGGACGCCCCTTGTCCAGAATCCACTTGCAGGCCAGCATGGGGCGAAGCACATAAAAATATTTTTTCAGCTTGATCGTATCCCCGCACAAAAAAGTCCGGTAATTTCGCTTTGCCATGCTCAGGTAATGGCAAAGACCGTTTTTCGGTGAAAAATACTCCGTCATCAGTGGTCGGAACCTGCCGCAAAAGTCCTCGTCCTCACGGTACACAATGGGAGAAGCAAACCACTCAAACAGCGTGGGATTGGATTTATAAAGAAGTCTCAGCGCCTTGGAGAGATCCCAGCCGTTGATGTCCAGCTCGTCGCTGATGGGCAGCTCGATCACATCGCGCTGCTCGTCAAGCCGAAGATACGCGTCCTTCTTCCGCACATAGACGAACCTTACGTCATAGTCGCTGTCCGTGGATGCAAAGCCCCACGCGCGGCTTCCCGATTCCGCCGCCAAAAGGATCTTGACCTGGTGCTCCTCCTCGATCCTGTGCAGCTCCTGCAGAATAAGTTCCTTCATATCATTGATCCCCCAACTTCTGTTTTTTCTGCCATTTTATTATAAAGTATCCCATGGTTGGGTGTCAAACGCTATCTTACCTCCTCGCTATCCCAAAAAAACCGGGACCGGGCGTAAAAGCCCGGTCCCGGCCAGTCTGTCGAAGAAGTGGAAGGTGGTGCAGGAAAGGTTAACGTGCCTGCATGGAAGCGGGCGACCACAAGGGTCGCCCCTACGAGGTGGGAGCGTCGGGGTAATATGGACGGTGCTTCCGACGCACAGGGGGCCTCCTGCAGGAAAAGGGGAACGATGAACAGGGTTTCTTCCTCGCGGCATAGCCGCTGCGGCACCTGACTGATGGAGGCCGTCAGCTCGCAGTACAGGCTCTTTTCGGTGAGCAGCACGTCCAAAAGCTGGTTCCCCGTCTCAATCCTGGCGTCATAGATGGAGATGCTTTTTTCCAGATCCGCCATCGCCTCCACGCCCAGACCGCCGCCCTGCGCCGCCAGACTGCCCAGCTTATAGCGGATGTCGTGGCATTTGACGTTGATGAGCTCAATGGTATCCCTGGAGATCTCATACTGCCGCTCGCTCTGCCGGATGGCGTGCTGGAGGTATTCCACCTCCTGCCGCAGCTCCCGCTGCTCCACCGTCCGGGAGGCCAGCAGCAAAACAATGCCGCAGCACAGCACCGAAAAGAGATTGCCCGTCTGACGCAGGACAAAATGCTCCGGCAGCGCGAACCGGTTTTCCACACCCACGCTCAGCTTGGCAAAGTAAATATCCTCGACGGAGCACAAAATCACGGTGATGACCAAAATCACCACGGTGATGGCCAGCAGCTGCTTGTCCATCTGCCAGCTGGATATGTGCCGGGTCAGCGGGCGGATGAAGAACAGATACGCCAAAACCGCCGCCGTGATAAAAAACGTGTACTGCATCAGACGGTAGTAGAGGTCAAACCGGGTCCCCCACCGATCGTACAGGTTCAGGGCCATGCCGCCGCACCAGGCCAATAAATAGAGCTTATAGCATAGGTTCTGGGCCCCATAGGCCACGCTGCAGCAAAAAAGAACCGTGGAGAAGCCCTCGGCAAAGCATAAACGGGCATGGAGCATGGTGGCGGCAAAGAGAAAGAGATAGATCCCGATGCGCCCCGCCACCGTCTGGCCGCAGAGCCGGTAGGCCGCCGCCGCCCCAAAGGCAAGGGTCAGGATGACCCCCAGTCCCCCCAGCACCTTGACCCAAAACCACGGCGCACGGTCCAGCTTTCGGGTGGTGAGCAGGTAAAATACATACAACTCAAGCAAAAATTCCAGAATGACGTCCTGATAAATGAACAGAAGCTCCTCCATTCTCACTGACCCCCTATGGAACCCGCGTACCAGTTGGCCAGCTCCACTTGTTGCACCGCAGAAAGCCGAAGGCGCTCAGCTCCTGCTCCACCCCGGACAGCACCCCCGTCCGCTCGATCACGTCGTCAATGAGATGGTAAAAAAGGCGGTGGTTCATGATCTCCACATACATCAGCTTGTCCGTGGAGATGCGGCACAGCCCGCCGGAGGAGTTGACCGTAAAGCTGCGCTCCTCGTTCATGATGTAAATGTCCAGCGCCTTTTTGAATTTCAGGGAAAAATCATAGTAGCTCACCGGCTTGACCAGAAAGCTCACCGCGTCCACCTCGTAGCCCTTCAGGGCATATTGGACCAGATTGGTGATGAAAATCAGAGACACGTTCTTGTCGTGCCGGCGCAGCTCCACCGCCGCCGCCATGCCGTCCTTCTTGGGCATCTGGATGTCCATAAACACCACGGCATAGATGGACCTGTACTCCCGCCCCGTCTCGGCGGCGTACCGCTGGATGTATCCCTCCAGCACCCCGGCGGCGGCGTCCTCATCCTCTACGATGGCAATGTTTTTCACGGTTTCCCCTCCCCCTATCAATCAGAGAACAGACACACACTTGAGGAAACGCTTTGGAAAAATCTGCCCCTCCGGCCGGTCAGCTGATGGTATAATCCCCCCGGACCATCACCGTCACCGCCGTGGATGCCTTCACGCCCCGGCCCGCAATGGTGGCCAGATACAGATGATTGGCCGTCAGCGCGCCGCCGTTGGCCAGGGTGCCTCCCCCGGTCATGTCCACCAGGCCGGGCGCCGAGTCGGACACGCAGGTGGCCGTGCCGCTGCGCAGCAAAATCTCACAGGAGGTGCCGGCGGTGAGCTTCTGCCCCTGGGACAAGGTCACCACCTCATAGACCGGGCTGCTCTCTCCGCTGCCGGTCCCGCCCGCCGCCTTTACGTCTTCCGCATAGCCGTCGGCCACCGCCTGGAGCGACTTTTTCAGCGCCGCCTCCCGCTCCTCCACCTTGTCGTCCACCTGCTCCAAAATCGACGGGGCAAAGGTGTCGGTGAGATAGCTCAGCGTCACCAGCGGGTCTCCCTCCCCGCCCTGCTGGGCCGCCAGCGCCACGCCGGCCATGGTGCACGCCACCAGACCGGCTGCCGCCAGGCGGATGGTCCATTTACGCTCTTTCATATTCTCCTCCTATGTAATCGTCCTTTGGTCAAAGGGGCGCGGCGGGGCTCCATATCGCTATGTAGCCGTCCGCCGGCGCCCATGCGGTTCTTGGGTCAAACCATCTGCTGCGGGTGGAGTCCGAAGCTCACCGCGATGGCCGAATCCACCTTGCGCATCAATTCACCGTCCAGCCTGCCCATATGCTCCCGCAGCCGCCGCTTATCCAGGGTGCGGATCTGCTCCAGCAGGACCACCGAGTCCTTGGGGAGCCCGTAGCTCCCGGCCGCGAACTCGATGTGGGTGGGCAGACGGGCCTTTCCGGTCTGGGATGTGATGGCCGCGGCAATGACGGTGGGACTGTGCCGGTTGCCCGTATCGTTCTGCACGATGAGCACCGGACGCACGCCCCCCTGCTCGCTCCCCACCACGGGACTCAGATCGGCATAAAAAATGTCTCCTCGTTTTACGCTGTTATCCACAAAGCTCACACTCCGCCGGAAGATAGTGGCCGGCGTCATGGGGAGGTCCGCTCCCCCGCACGGCTACTATGATTTTCCCACGGGAGGGCGGACTTTATACATACAGACACACACATACAGCGGCGGGATCAAACGGCCTGCCGCTGCCCGGCGGCCGGCGCTCATCTCCCACACCACTCTATGCCCTCCGGCGGCCCGGCGTGCCCCTCAGTCCAGGTAACGGCGGGGCACCCGGGGACTCACCGCGCACAGCAGCTCATACTGGATGGTATCGCTCAGCGCGGCATACCGCTCGATGGGACACTCCGCCCCGAACAGCGTGGCCACGTCCCCCGCCCGGACCGTTTCGTCCGCCCGGACCATGCACATATCCATACACACCCGGCCCACAATGGGACGCGGTGTCCCGTTCAGCAGCACGTCTCCCCGGTTGGAAAGGCTCCGGCGCAGGCCGTCGGCATAGCCGATGGGCAGCACCGCCAGGGTGGTCTCCTCCTCCAGGCGGGCGGTGCGTCCGTAGCTCACACAGGTCCCCGCCGGCAGCGTGCGGACCGCCGCCACCCGGGTTTTCAGCGCCATCACCGGCGCCAGGCCGGGGCCGTCCAGCCCCTCGCAGGAGGGGTCCGGATAGTGGCCATAGAGGGCGATGCCGGGGCGCACCATGTCCAGATGGGTGCAGGGATATTTCAGCGTGGCCGCGCTGGCGGCACAGTGCCGGATGGCAAAGGTGATCCCCCGCGCCTCCAGCGCCGACAGCAGGTCCAGAAAACGGGTAAACTGCATCATGGTATAGGCCTCGCTGCCGTCGGCGTCGGCAAAGTGGGTGAAAATCCCCTCCGCCTCCAGATTGGGCTTGGCGCAGATGGCCGCCATGGTATCCACCGTCTCCGGCAGGTGGGCCTCGTCGCACAAAAGCCCCAGCCGGGACATACCCGTGTCCGCCTTCAGGTGGATCTTGGCCTTCTTTCCCAGCTTTCCCGCCGCCTCCGACAGAAGGCCGGCGCTCTCCAAATCAAAGATGGTCTGGGTCAGGTCCAGCGCCGCCGCCCGCTCCAGCCGGTCCGCCGGCGTATGGCCCAGCACCAGGATGGGCAGGGTGATCCCGCTCTCCCGCAGCTCGGCCCCCTCGTCCACCGTGGCCACCGCCAGGTAGTCGCAGCCCAGCGCCTCCAGGCGCCTGGCCACCGGCACCGCGCCATGCCCGTAGGCATTGGCCTTCACCACGCCCAAAAACCGGCAGCCCGGCTCCAGCATGGCGCGCAGCGCGCGATAATTATGCTCCAGCGCCCCCAGGTCGATCTCCGCCCAGGTGCGTCCTTCCAGTTGTTCCATGGTATCCGCCTCATTTTCCTCAGATATGGCTATACGGAAGTTATGATACCATAAATCTCCCCCTGCTACAAGCTCCTTTTCCCCGCCAAAAAGCCCCGCCTTGTAGGAGTACAATACATGTTGGACAGTTGAATAAAAAAGGATGAAGGATAGGGCCTCATCGGTTAAAGTTGAGTTGCGACACAACAACTTGACGAGAGGGGGCCAT
>NZ_JACLZC010000032.1 GCF_016901735.1 Pseudoflavonifractor phocaeensis
CGGGGGAGGGGTCCTGGGGCAGGCGCTCCTCGGGCAGCTCCACCAGCGCAAAGCGGCACAGGGGAGAGAGCCGCTTTTGATATTCGGCGGCGGCCTCTATGTAGAATTTTTCCTTGAGCTTGCCCACGCACAAAAGGGTAACGGACAGCATCTTCCTTCCTCCCTATACGGTGTAGCGGCGGCCGGCGGCGGCCCGGGGCGCCACGTCCAGCACCACGTCCCGGTCCAGCTCCGCCCCCTGGCGCATGAGGGCCATGGCCACGGTGTCGTAGGCCCGCTGGGGGGTGTTGTTGTCCTTGGAGAGGTGAGCCAGCACCACCGTCCGGACGCCCTGCCGGGCGGCGGCGCAGATGAGCCGGGCCCCGTCCTCGTTGGAGAGATGCCCCCGGCTGCCCAGGATGCGTTCCTTGAGAAAATAGGGGTAATCGCCGGATCGGAGCCATTCCGGGTCGTGGTTGGTCTCGGCCACCAGCAGGTGCGCGCCCCGGATGCCCTCCTCCACCTCCGGGGTGACGTGGCCCAGGTCGGTGACGACGGCGGCCTTCCGCCCGCCGGCGGTGAGGGCATAGCCGGTGCTCTGGGCGGCGTCATGGGGGGTGGGGAAGGTCTCCACTCCCAGCGCGCCGATCTCAAAGGTGTCGCCGGGAATGAAGGCCCGCACCCGGTCCTCGGTCAGGGCGGGGAGCTTGTCCAGCAGGGCCCGGGCGGTGCCGGCGCTGGCGTAGAGGGGGAAGGGGAGCTGCTTGGTGAGGGTGGCCAAGCCGGAGATGTGGTCGGAGTGCTCATGGGTGATGAGAACGCCGGCCAGGGTTTTCGGGTCGATGTCCATGGCCTTGAGGGCGGTGGTGATGCGCCGGGCGGAGATGCCCGCGTCCACCAGGAGATGGGTATGTCCGTCGGAGACCAGGGTGCAGTTGCCGCTGGACCCGGAGGCCAGGGTAGTGAGGGTGAGCACGGGCGCTTTCGCTCCTTTCAGATTTTTCCAAAAATGGGCATGGCAAAAGGGGAGAGGGGCATGCTCCCTCTCCCAGAGGCTCTTTCTTGCATCCAGGCTCAGCCGGCGTGGGCTTCGGTCTGCTGCTCTTCGTCGGGGGTGACCACCACCCGGATGTCGGCGCCGATGTTGGACAGCTTGCGGACAATGTCCTCATAGCCCCGCTCGATGTGGTGGATGTTGCTGATCTCGGAGGTGCCGCTGGCGGCCAGAGCGGCGATAACCATGGCCGCGCCGGCCCGGAGGTCGCAGGCCCGGAGGCGTGCGCCGGTCAGGCCCTCCACCCCTTCGATGACGGCGATCTTGCCGTCCACCTGGATCTGGGCGCCCATCCGGCGGAACTCGTCCACATAGCGGTAGCGGTTGTCCCACACGCCCTCGGTGAGGACGCTGGTGCCCTTGGCCAGGCACAGGTCGGCGGCGATCTGGGGCTGCATGTCGGTGGGGAAGCCCGGATAGGGCAGGGTCTTTACGTTGGTCCGGGTGAGCCGTCCGTCGCTGCGCACCAGCACGGCGTCGTCCCGCTCCTCGATCTCCACCCCCATCTCCTCCAGCTTGGCGGTGATGCACTCCAGGTGCTTGGGGATGACGTTCTTGATGAGGACCTCGCCGCCGGTGGCGGCCACGGCGGCCATATAGGTGCCCGCCTCAATCTGGTCGGGAATGATGGAGTAGACGCCGCCCACCAGCCGGTCCACACCGCGGATCTTGATGACGTCGGTGCCGGCGCCCATGATGTCGGCCCCCATGGAGTTGAGGAAGTTGGCCAGGTCCACGATATGGGGCTCCTTGGCGGCGTTTTCGATGATGGTGAGGCCGTTGGCCAGGGTAGCGGCCAGCATGATATTCATGGTGGCGCCCACCGACACCATATCCATATAGACCTGGGTGCCGGCCAGGCGGCCGTTTCTGGCTTTGGCGTGGATATAGCCGCCTCTCACGTCCACGTCGGCGCCCATGGCGGCAAAGCCCTTGATGTGCTGGTCGATGGGACGGGCGCCCAGGTCGCAGCCGCCGGGCGGGGGCACCTGGGCCGAACCGAAGCGGCCCAGCAGGGCGCCGATGAGATAATAGGAAGCCCGGATCTTGCGGGCCAGCTCCTCGGGCACCTTGGCGTTGTGGATGTGGGTGCAGTCGATGTCCACCGTGGTCCGATCCACGGTGCGCACATCGGCGCCCAGCTCCTGCAGGATATTCAAAATCAGGGTCACGTCGCTGATCTGGGGGATATTCTCGATCCGGCACACGCCGTCCACCAGCAGGGTGGCGGGGATGATGGCCACCGCCGCATTTTTCGCGCCGCTGATGGGAACCGTACCGTAAAGCGGCTTTCCGCCGTTAATCACATATTTCGTCAAAACCGCACCTTCTCTATTCCAGGGCAGGGCTGAAAAAAGCCTCTGCGTTTGCAATGGCCGGCAAGAAAGCAGCCGGCCCGAATCGTTCCTTTTCTTGGGCGCACAGGTGTGCGCACGCTAAGGCAAGGTTATTATAGCATCTGGGTCCCCTAAAATCAAAACCATTTTCACAAAACCCCGGGTCTGGTCGTGATTTTCTCTTCATCTATCAAAAACCATTCCCAAAATGGGGGGTTTTTATTCCTACCCTTATGCACATTGCGCAAAGCCGGACCCCGCCGCGCGCCCTGCCGGCGGTCCGCGGCGGCCAAAGAAGGGAAGCGCCGGCTAAACTGTCCCGCTCTACTGTTAAATCAGGTCGTTTCTCCAATTCTGTCATGAATTAGCAGCGAGGGAGCACACATAGAAATCCGTTCCGGGGCAATCATAAGAGCGGACTTTCGGTCCACACATCAACAAAGGAGATGTATGTTATGTCTAAGTCCAACAACTCCAATCAGCCCGCCGTCCCCTCTGCCCGCGAGGCCCTCAACAAGTTCAAGATGGAAGCCGCCAGCGAGGTGGGCGTCAATCTCAAGCAGGGCTACAACGGCGACCTGACCAGCCGGGAGGCCGGCTCGGTGGGCGGCCAGATGGTCAAGAAAATGATCGAGGCCTACGAGAATTCCATGCAGTAACCGCCGCCCCTGAAAAAGGGGAAGGCAACGTGTGATCAGACCGCGGACGGTTCTATACTGTCCGCGGTCTTTTTTCTCGCTGCGGACGGAACTTTTTCCCACGTCCCCCGTCTAAAGAGAGCAGAAGCCCCGGGGTTCAAACAGTCAAAAAGGAGTTGTGGTTATGAAACTGAACCTTCCCGCCCTGATTCTGGCCGGAGTTCTGGCCTGCTCCATGGGAATACCCGCCGCTGCCGCCGGGCAGCCTGTTTCCGCGCCCACGACAGTGGAAGATTCCTCGGTCCTTCCTGCCAGTGTGCTCTACTATGGCCGGGTGGAAAATATCGTCCGGCAGTCCGACGGCGCCATCCGCCAGCTGCATCTCTCTTCCCAGCGTTACGGCGACTATGTGATGAACATTTCCGATGAGACCCTGTGGATCGACAGCGGTGCGTGTGCCAAATCCGATCCCGCCACCCTGGAAGAAGGGGAGAGTCTCTATATTTTCCATAGCCCTGTGGCCACCATGTCCATTCCGCCCCAGTCTTTCGCCATGGCGGTGGTGCGCAGCATCCCCATGGACGTGGGCTGCGCCCAATACCATAAGGTAGAAGGGGTCTCCGTCGAAAACGGAACGGTGCAGATCACAACCAACAACGGCGGTCTTTGCATTCTTGCGGATGATGAGACCGGCCTTTCCTCCTATGACGGTACGGAGGTATCGCTGGATGACATCCAGGCCGGCGATGCAGTCATGGCCTGGTATGGCGATATTGCGGAAAGCTATCCCGCCCAGACCCACGCCTCCCATCTGATGCTGCTCCCCCAGCAGGCGTCCAAGGCGCTGACCCGTGGGGAACTGATGTCCACGCTGTATACCCAGGCGGGCAACCCCGCGGTCAACTACGCCATGCAGTATACCGACGTAGCCCAGAATCATCCCTACGCCGAAGCCATCCGCTGGGCCACCAGCGAACATCTGGTCAGCGGCTACGACAACGGAGCCTTTGGTCCGGAGGATCCCCTGAGCCGGGAACAGCTGGTTACCATCCTGTGGCGCGCCCAGGGCAGTCCCATGCTCATGGACTATGCCGGCCTGAGCGACTTTTCGGACGTGAGCCAGATTTCCGCTTTTGCCCAGCCCGCCCTGTGCTGGGCCCATCAGCAGGGCCTTCTCTCCTGGGTAGAGGGCGACACTTTCTCCCCCCAGTCTCCCGCCACTTCCGCCCAGGTCGACGCCATGCTTGCCGCCCTGTATTAAAAAATCTCGCCGGGGCATACGTGTGAACTCCGAAACGATCTGGATATAAAATAGACGGCGCATCGGTTCATTCCGGTGCGCCGTCTTTATTTTTAATTCCTTCAGAAGCTTTGCTTCCAACCCGAAAATATGGATTTTCTTTACTAAATTCCACGTTTCAAACTATTTTCTTTCTTTTCTTTCCCAATTCCGGCACCAATTCAAACTGATTCGTTTATGAAATTTTCCGTTTGCGGCTCCCTTTTTCTCCCTGGTTTTTGTGATTATCCACATAAAAATTAAAATATTTTTGAACAATACTCCAAATTGTAAATTATTTTCACTGGTGTTATGATAATACCGGAACAAGAAAAAAATTTTTTTCATAGGTGTAAGGTCCTTGAAGTGAACAGGAAAAGGGAGGTCTTTTCAACATGGATCTGACGAAATTGAAGGAAGCCCAGGCTTGGGTAAAAAAGGAGCTGGAGATCAGCGCCGATTTTTGGCTGAAGTACGGCATGGACAAGGAGCACGGCGGCGTGTACACCTGCCTGGACCGGACGGGCCGGCTGTTCTCCACCGATAAGAGCGTTTGGATGCAGGGCCGCTGCGGCTGGACATACGCTTATCTGTGCCATGTGTACGGCAAGCGGGACGAGTGGATGGAGGCCAGCAAGAGCTGCCTGGACTTTATGGAACAGTACTGCATCAACCGCGAGGCCGGCGACCGGATGTATTTTACCGTCACTGCCGACGGCAAGCCCCTCCGCCAGCGCCGCTACTGCTTCTCCGAGGGCTTCTACGCCCTGGCCAACGCCGAGTATTACGGCCTCACCGGTGAGCGGGAGTACCTGGAGCGTGCCCGCCGGGCCTATGAGCTCATCTGGAACCTGAACAACGGCCTCATCAAGGACCCCACCGGCATGGGCCCCAAGACCATTCCCGAGACCCGCACCGGCCGCGCCCTGGCCGATCCCATGATCTATCTGAACATCACCTCCGTCCTCCGCCGCTGCGACCCCGAGCAGCAGGAGCTCTACGATCAGCGGGCCAAGGAGTGCGTGGACACCATTTTCAAATATCACCACAAACCCGAGCTCAAGTGCACCCTGGAGACCGTCGGCCCCAACGGCGAGTTTATGGGCGACATCTCCGCCGGCCGCTTCGTCAACCCCGGCCACGACATCGAGTGCTCCTGGTTCCTCATGGAGCAGGCCAAGCACACCAACGACGACGCGCTGCGCCGCAAGGCCATGGAGGTCTTTGACATGGCCATCGAAAACGGCTGGGACAAGGAGTACGGCGGCATCCTCTACTTTGTGGACTGCAAGGGCTTCCCCCCCGAGGCCTACGAGCACGACATGAAGCTCTGGTGGCCCCACAACGAGACCCTCATCGCCTCCCTCATGATGTACCGCGACAGCGGCGAGGAGAAGTACCTGGATTGGTTCTTCAAGGTGCTGGACTACTGCAAGACCTACTTTGCCGACGACCAGTACGGCGAGTGGTACGGCTACCTCCGCCGGGACGGCAAGCCCACCATGCCCGCCTGCAAGGGCTGCACCTTCAAGGGCCCCTTCCACGTGCCCCGCTGCCTCATCATGGTGGACACCATGCTCAGCGAGCTGATTGCCCGCCAGTGATCCCGTGCCCTGCCGCGCGGATGTGCGGTTTTGATAAAATCTCTCCACGCCGTGGAGGGGAAAATAAAGAGGAGGAATTTATCATGAGCAAACTGGACAAGTATAAGGGCATTATCCCCGCCTTCTACGCCTGCTATGACGACGAAGGCAACGTCAGCCCCGAGCGGGTGCGCGCGCTGACCCAGTACTACGTGGACAAGGGCGTCAAGGGCGTGTACGTCAACGGCTCTTCCGGCGAGTGCATCTACCAGGGCGTGGAGGAGCGCAAGATCATCATTGAGAACGTGATGGCCGTTGCCAAGGGCAAGCTGACCGTGATCAACCACGTGGCCTGCAACAACACCCGCGACAGCGTGGAGCTGGCCCGTCACTCCGAGGAAGTGGGCGTGGACGCCATCGCCTCCATCCCCCCCATCTACTTCCGCCTGCCTGAGTATTCCATCGCCGGCTACTGGAACGCCATTTCCGCCGCCGCCCCCAACACCGACTTTGTCATCTACAACATTCCCCAGCTGGCCGGCACCGCGCTGACCATGAGCCTCTTTGCCGAGATGATGAAGAACCCCAACGTGGTGGCCGTGAAGAACTCCTCCATGCCCACCCAGGACATCCAGATGTTCAAGGCCGCCGGCCTGGCCGCCAAGGGCGAGTTCATCGTCTTTAACGGTCCCGACGAGCAGTTCGTGGCCGGCCGCGCCATTGGCGCTGACGGCGGCATCGGCGGCACCTACGGCGTCATGCCCGAGCTGTTCCTCAAGCTCAACGACCTGATCGCGGCCGGCGAGCGGGACACCGCCACCGCCCTCCAGTACGACATCAACGAGATCATCTACAAGATGTGCTCCAGCCACGCCAACATGTACGCCGTGGCCAAGGAGATGCTGCGCATCAACGCCGGTCTGGACATCGGCGGCGTCCGCGCGCCTCTGGAGAACCTGCAGGAGGCCGACAAGGCCGTCGCCAAGGCTGCCGCCGAGATGGTGTGCGCCGCCAAGGCCAAGTATCTCTAATCGCTGTTTCTGTTCCCAACACCAGCCGCGGGAGCGGAAGTGTGTGGTCCGCTCCCGCGTAATGAATTGAAAAGGGAGATCGCGTAATGCAAGGTTTTACTTATATTGACTTGGCGGTACTGATTGTGTACCTGCTGGCCGTCCTGTTTGCCGGCCTGTACTTCGCCAAGAAAGAGATGAAGGGTAAGGAATACTTCAAGGGCGACGGCACCGTGCCCTGGTGGGTTACCTCGGTGTCCATCTTCGCTACCCTGCTCAGCCCCATTTCCTTCCTGTCCCTGGCCGGCAACTCCTACGCCGGCAGCTGGATCATGTGGTTTGCTCAGCTGGGCATGCTGCTTGCCATTCCCCTGACCATCAAGTTCTTCCTCCCCATTTACAGCAAGCTGGACATTGATACCGCTTATCACTATCTGGAGATCCGCTTCCACAGCAAGGGCCTCCGGGTGCTGGGCGCCGTCATGTTCATCATCTATCAGATTGGTCGTATGTCCATCATCATGTACCTGCCCTGCATGGTACTGTCTTCTCTGACCAACATCAACGTGAATATCCTGATTATCATTATGGGTATCATCGCCATCATCTACTCCTACACCGGCGGCCTGAAGAGCGTGCTGTGGACCGACTTTATCCAGGGTTCCGTCCTCCTCATCGGCGTGACCTTCGGTCTGATCTTCCTCATCGCCCACCTGGACGGCGGCCTGGGCTCCATCTTCAACGAGTTTGTCAACGGCGGCAAGTTCCTCGCTCCCAACGAGCCCATCTTTGACCCCAACCTCCTCAAGAACAGCGTGTTCCTCCTGATCGTGGGCGCCGGCTTCAACACCATGAGCTCCTACGTCTCCTCTCAGGACATCGTGCAGCGCTTCACCACCACCACCGATACCAAGAAGCTCAACAAGATGATGCTGGCCAACGGCTGCCTGTCCATCTTCATCGCCACTGCGTTCTACCTGATCGGCACCGGCCTGTATGTGTTCTACAACGTGCAGGGCAACCCCCTGCCCCCCGCCGCCCAGCAGGACCAGATCTTCGCTTCCTGGATCGCCTTTGAGCTGCCCGTGGGCATCACCGGCCTGCTGCTGGCCGCCATCTACGCCGCCGCGCAGTCCACGCTGTCCACCGGCCTGAACTCCGTGGCCTCCAGCTGGACCCTGGACATCCAGGAGCGCCTGTCCAAGAAGCAGCTGAGCTTCGAGACCCAGACCAAGATCGGCCAGTGGGTGTCCCTGCTGGTTGGTATCTTCGCCATCGCGGTGGCCATGTTCCTGGCCAACACCGGCGTGACCTCCGCTTACGAGTGGTTCAACGGCTTCATGGGCCTGGTCCTGGGCATCCTGGTGGGCACCTTCATCCTGGGCGCCTTCACCAAGGTGGCCAACACCTTCGGCGCTACCGCGGCCTTCATCGCCGCCTCCGCTGTGATGGTATTCATCAAGTACGGCCCCTACTCCGCCGACGTGTCCATCTGGGTGTACTCCATCATCTCCATTGCCGTGTCCCTCATCGTGGGCATCCCCGCCTCCATGATCTGGACTGCTGTTGCCGGCAAAAAGACCCAGATTGATCCTCACACCACCATTTACAAGGACTGACCGGCATATACCAACTGCCGGACCAACCGCGCCTCCCGGTGTATGCCGGGAGGCGCGGTCAAAATAAGGAGGAATTACCATGGTATTCGGTAACATCCGCGACCTGAAGGATTTTTCCTGGCTGGAGTCTCAGGTCCGCAAGTGCTTTGACTATGCCCAGGCCCACGACCTCCTCTCCTACGAGAAGGGCAGCCACCCCATCGAGGGCGACGACCTCTTTGTGAACATCGTGGAGTATACCACCACCACTGCCGGGAACCGCTTCTGGGAGGCCCACCGGCAGTACCTGGACCTGCACTTCATGCTCCGCGGCCCCGAGCAGATCGACGTAAACTTCATCGACAATATGGAGCAGAAGGAGTTCGTGGAGAAGGACGACTTCCTGCCTCTGGAGGGCGACCCCAATTGCAGCGTGGTCCTCAACGCCGGCGACTTCCTGCTCTGCTACCCCAAGGACGCCCACCGCACCGCCGTGCAGGTCGGCGGCCCCGCCGCCATCAAGAAGGCCATCTTCAAAATCAAAATCTAACCTACTTTCTTTCGAGAAAGAAAGTAGGCAAAGAAAGCTTCCATCTGCCCCCGGACCCAACATCCGGGGGCTTCCTCTTTCTTTTACCATTTGCAAGAAAGTAGGGGCGCCATATATGGCGCCCGAGTCTCTCGAAGAAGTGGAACCCGGTGCGGGAAACATCAACGTGCCTGCATGAAAGCGGGCGACCACAAGGGTCGCCCCTACGAGGTTGGGCGCTGTGGGGAGCTCCTCTTTTCCTGTCTCCGCGGATAAAAACGGACTGGTAAGTCCTGCAAAGCAGGAAAATGACCCGTCCTCCCACGAAGAGAGAACGGGCCGCTGTTTATTGGGGATGGGATGTATGGTGACAGCCGCAGGCGCCGCCGCAGCCGGCACAGTCGCCGCCGCAGCCGCAGCCGCGCTTTTTCTTGCGCACCTCGTGGACCACGATGGCCACAAAAACCGCGGCGATGGCCAGCGCAATGAGCACCGAAGCCAGATTCATACCAGGCATATTGGACTCCTTTCCACCGCCGGGCTCAGGCGCGGACGCCCTTGCCCAGACGGACCGACAGGGTAGCACCCTTGTCATAGTCGGCGTTATACTTGTTGGGCCGGACCATGAGATAGAGGACCAGAAGCACCAGCGCCGCAGCCACCACGGTGCCGGGTCCAAAGCCCACCGTGCCGGCAATCAGTCCGCCGATCTGATAGACCACCAGGGCCGCCCCATAGGCAAAGAGGCACATATAGCCGATGGCGACCAGCGCCCACTTGGGATTGTTCATCTCCCGCTTGATGGCGCCCATGGCGGCAAAGCAGGGGGCGCACAGCAGGTTAAAGATCATGAAGGAGTAGGCGGCAATGGGGGTAAAGGCCATGCCCACTTCCGCTGTCAGGTTGCCGGGGAAGAGGACGCCGAAGGTGGAGACCACCTCCTCCTTGGCGATGAGACCGGTAACGGTGGCCACGGTGGCCTGCCAGGTGCCGAAGCCCAGGGGGAGAAAGACAAAGGACACGGCGTGCCCCACGGCGGCCAGCAGAGAGTCGTTGTTGTCGGCTACCATACCAAATCCGCCGTCCGTGAAGCCGAAGCCCTGGAGGAACCAGAGGACGATGGAGGAGGCCAGGATCACCGTACCGGCCCGCTTGATGAAGGACCAGCCCCGCTCCCAGGTGGCCCGCAGCACGTTGCCCACGGTGGGGGCGTGGTAGGCGGGCAGCTCCATGACAAAGGGGGCGGGCTCGCCGGCAAAGGCTTTTGTCTTTTTCAGGATGATACCCGAGATCACCACCGCCGCCACGCCGATGAAGTAGGCCGAAGTGGCCACCAGCGCGGAGCCGCCGAAGAGCGCCCCGGCAAAGAGGGCGATGATGGGCATTTTCGCGCCGCAGGGGATGAAGCCGGTGGTCATGATGGTCATTTTCCGGTCCCGGTCCTGCTCGATGGTGCGGGAGGCCATGATGCCGGGCACGCCGCAGCCGGTGGCCACCAGCATGGGGATAAAGCTCTTGCCGGACAGGCCGAAGCGGCGGAAGATCCGGTCCATGATAAAGGCGATGCGGGCCATATAGCCGCAGTCCTCCAGGATGGCCAGCAGCAGGAAGAGGACCAGCATCTGGGGTACAAAGCCCAGCACCGCCCCCACGCCGCCGATGATGCCGTCCAGGATGAGGGCCTGGAGCACCTCGTTGCAGCCCACGGCGGTCAGGGCGTTTTCCGCCAGCACCGGCAGGCCGGGCACCCAGGTCCCGTAGGCGTTGGGGTCGGGCTCCTCCACGGTCAGGGCGCTTTGGTAGGCCTCCTCGGTGACAGGCACCACCGTGGTCTCGCCGGTCTCGTCGTCGTAGAAGTAGACCTCGGCGTCGCCGGCCTCGTAGCCCGCGATCATAGCGGAAGCTTCCTCAAAGGCGCCGGAGTCCTCCTCCCACGCCTCGGTGTCGGCGGTGAAGGGGACGAACCAGCCGTCGCCGAACAGGCCGTCATTGGCCCAGTCGGTGGCTCTTGTGCCGATGGAAACGGCCCAGCCGCCCATGGAGATGGAGTAGACCAGCACCATCACCGCCACAAAGATGGGGAGGGCAAGGATGCGGTTGGTGACCACCCGGTCGATCTTGTCGGAGGTGGTGAGGCCGTGGCGTTCCCGTTTCTTTTTGACGCACCGGTCCACCACCTGGCTGATGTAGGCGTAGCGCTGATTGGTGATGATGCTCTCGGCGTCGTCGTCCATCTCCTTTTCACAGTCCTGGATGTGAAGGTCGATGTGCTTGAGCAGGCTCTCCTCCAGCCCCAGCTCTTCCCGGACCTTCTCGTCCCGCTCAAAGAGCTTGATGGCGTACCAGCGGAGGCTTTGCCGGTCCACCCTGCCCTCAATGGACTCCTCAATGTGGGCGATGGCGTGCTCCACGCTGCCGGTAAAGACGGCGGGCTGATCCTGCGCCGCGCCCCGTTCCGCGGCCTGAACCGCCGCCTGTGCCGCCTCCATGCTGCCCTCGCCCTTGAGGGCGCTGGCGGCCACCACGGTACAGCCCAGCTCCTTACCCAACTTCTTCAGGTCGATCTGGTCGCCGTTTTTGCGCACCACGTCCATCATGTTTACCGCCACCACCACCGGGAGCCCCAGCTCGATGAGCTGGGTGGTGAGGTAGAGGTTGCGCTCGATGTTGGTGCCGTCCAGAATGTTGAGGATGGCGTCGGGCCGCTCTTTCACCAGATAGCCTCTGGCCACCACCTCCTCCAGGGTATAGGGGCTCAGGGAATAGATGCCGGGCAGATCCTGAATGGTCACGTCCTTCCGGCCCCTGAGCCGTCCGTCCTTTTTCTCCACCGTCACCCCCGGCCAGTTGCCCACATACTGGGCCGAGCCGGTCAGGTCGTTGAACATGGTGGTCTTGCCGCAGTTGGGGTTGCCGGCAAGGGCAATGGTCACGCTCATGTGCTTCACTCCTTCTCCAAATTAGCTTTTGCTAACCAAAACACAAAAAATTATACCACCTCGATCATGGCGGCGTCGGCCTTGCGCACGCTCAGCTCATAGCCCCGTACGTTCAGCTCCATGGGGTCCCCCAGGGGGGCCACCTTGCGCACATGGACGGCCACGCCCTTGGTAATGCCCATGTCCATAATGCGCCGCTTGACGGCCCCCTCCCCGTGGAGCCGCGCCACGGTGACGGTATCTCCCACCTTCACGTCTTTTAATGTTTTCATCCGCTCTCCTCCTCTCAGATCATCACCCGGTTGGCCATGCTCTTGTCCAGGGCCACCCGGCTGTCCTTTACCTTCAGGATCAGATTGCCGCCCATTTGGGTGATAACCGTGATTTTGCTGTCCACCACAAACCCCAGCTCCGCCAGATGCTGACGGACTTCGTCCTTACCGGTGATTTTGCGAATGGTCACCGTCTCGCCCGGCTGGGCCATCGTCAACGGCATCATGCTCTGTGCCCCCTCTCCGCACCGCCAAACGGTTTGCTTTTGCTAATCTCTTGTCGCATGACAGTTTACTACCGCTAACCTAAGTTGTCAATAGCTAACTGTCAAAAATTCCTCGGGCAAAAGCGACAAAAACATCCGGCCCGCCGTGGGAGCGCAGACCTCCCACGGCGGGCCGGACGGGAAAGGGGGGTGGATCAGACGGCGGCGGCCGCACCCAGGGCGCGGCAGTCGGAGAGGGCGTCGTCGTCGGGTGTCTCATTGACCATAAGAGGCTGAGCCTTCAGCACAGCGCCGGCGGCGCTGGTCCGCGCCTCCCAGTCCCGCATCCACTGGCCGTCGCCCCAGCCGTAGGAGCCGAAGAGCGCCACCGGCTTACCGGCGAGGCTCCCCTCCAGCGCGGCAAAGAAGGGCTCAAACTCGCTCTCCTCCAGCACCTCGGCGCCCATGGCCGGGCAGCCCAGAGCCAGGACATCATATGCGGCGGCTTCCTCGGCCGAAACCGCGCTCACCGGCAGCAGGGAGACCTCCGCGCCGGCATTCTTGGCGCCCTCTGCCACGGCGTTGGCCATAGCCTCCGTATTGCCCGTGCCGGACCAAAAAATCACTGCCATCTTACTCATACCAAATACCTCCGTTCGGATGATCCATCAGGTTATTTCACGCCGCGCCCAGCAGCGTTGAAATCGTCTCGCCCTCCCGCAGCTGCCGGGCCAGACAGTCCCGGCAGGCGTCAAAGGAGGCAAACCGGGCCTTGGCGGCGTCCACGTCGCCGTAGACCTTCCAATAGCCGCAGAATTTGCTCCCCGCGCCGCCGTCCCGCAGAAATCCGGCCACGTCCTCGGTGGGATAGTCCAAAAAGAGCCCAATCTCATGGGGAAAGTCCTGCTGTTCCGCCAGCCGGCGGCGGAGATGGGCCACCAATGCGCCCACGCCCCGGACCACGGGATAGCCGGCCCGGTCCAGGATACGCCGCGCCTCCGGGTCGCTGAGGCGGCGTTCCAGGTCGTCGGGGCGGAATACCAGCACCAAGGTCCGCTCCCGGCACTGGCACATGGGCACAAATACCAGTCCGCAGGGACGCAGCTGCATATTGTAGCGGCTCAGCTCGCCGGTAAGGCCGGGGATCTCACGGTTTGACAACGATACCAGACTGCCGGCCTTGACGCCCAGCAGGGTGGCGGCGCAGTGCTGGACCAGGGCTTGCTCCAGGGCAGGATTCATGAAGGGACTCCTCTCTATCATTTTAGTTAGTTTTAGCTAACTATATCGGAAAAGGGGGACGGACGCCGCAGAAGAAACGTCCGCCAAAGTTAGTTATGGCTAACCACGAAAAAATGATAGCCCAAACGGGGCGCTTTGTCAAGTCCTTTTTTTCCAAACGAAAAAAGACACGGCTGACTGCCGTGCCTTCCATCGAACGCCGGGGGATTATAGGTGCTTCATGGAGGCCGCCTCGGCCACCAGTTCCCGGTTGCGCACCGAGCCCTCCGGGTCCAGGCCGCATACCTCAGTGAAGAGGAGGTCCAGCACAAAGATCTGGGCGATGCGGGCCACCGCCGAGCCCACCTGAAGGGGGCCCTCGTTGGAGCCGCACTGGAGGACCACGTCGGCCATCTGGCCGCCGGGGGATTTGGGGAAGCGGGAGACCAGAATCACCGGAATGTTGCGGGCCTTGGCCACCTTCATCACGTCCTGAAGGGCGCGGGTGGAGCCGGAGTAGGAGAAGAAGAGGATCACGTCCTCGGAGGACATGATCGCCACACTGTTGAGCTGAAAGTGGGAGTCGGAGATAAAGACGAATTTGGGGGAGATGGTGGAGAAGAGGGTCCAGGCCTCCTGCGCCAGCACCATGGAGCTGCCCTGACCCATGCACACCACCCGCCGGGCCTTATAGAGCATCTCCGCCGCCCGGCGCAGCTGGTCGGGGGAGATGAGCTTGGCGGTCTGCTCCAGGGCGGCCATGCTCTCCCGCAGCCGGGCCTTGCACATCACGTCAAAATCCTTCCGCCCCTCGTCCTCCGCCGCCGCCCGGACATCGCTCTCCTGGGCCATGCCCCGGGCGTTCAGGGAGCCCTTGGCCAGCTCCAGCTTAAAGGCGCTGTATCCGCTCAATCCCAGGCGCCGGCAGAAGCGGGAGATGGTGGCGTCGGCCACCTCGCACTCCTCGGCCAGCTCAGAGATGGACATATACTGGGCGTTGATCCGGTTTGCCAGCACATAGTCGGCTACTTTTTTTTCAGAATTGGTTAACTGATAGTATTGACTGCTGATGGTTTCAAAAATATCCTTTGCGCTCAAGTCTGCACGGCCTCCTTATTGAGATCCGCCCGTCATATAGCTTTCGCTGTCCGGACACCACTGGGAGAAAACCAGCGTTATTGTGTCCCTTTTCAGATTCATTCCTCTGTATTAAAAAAACACCGGCTCTTTGTTGTTATATATGGCAATTTAGGTGATTTTTATGTGTCAAATGCGGGGAGTGAAAAGGATTTTCACAATTCTTATTTGTGTAAAATTATTTTCTCCTAATGATGACAAATGGGTTTTTTCGTGCTAAAATAGGACATACCGGGAGAAGGAAATACAGTTTTTCCGGTAAAACGGGCGACGTGAGTTTGTGTGCCCCTGCCCGGGCACACAACTCCGTCTCAATTATAGCCGTACAGACTGAAAATCGCAATAAATTTATCAAATTTTTCACAACAGGAGACATGCAGCTATGAATCGGTATGGTATTGACTTTGACGTGAAGAACATCCCCGATCTGGACCCCGCTTTCATGCCTATCCTTAAGTTCAACCGCGCTTTCTTAAAGACCGCCAAAAAGCCGGTGGCCTTTGCGGTGGAACGTTCCGGCGGACAGGTGGCTGTATGCCGCACCTTCCTCCAGGGCACCCCCGAGGGCCGGGAGGCTGACCGCTACTATGCCGACCGGCTGGTCAAGTCCATGCTTTGGCTCCAGGGCGGCTTCAAGATCTATGTCAGCGGTGACGAGGATGTGTACGAGTTCCTGAAAGAGACCTACGCCCCCACCGGCAAGCGCGCCTTTGACGCCGACTTTATGGCCGGCGTGTACGAGCATCCCTTTGAGGTGGTCTACTGCGACCAGGTGCCCGAGGAGAAGGGCGCTTCCCAGGCCATCGGCCGTCATCTGGGCGGCTGCCGGGTGGGCTTTGACGCCGGCGGCTCCGACCGGAAGGTGTCCGCCGTCATCGACGGCAAGAGCGTCTACTCCGAAGAGGTGGTCTGGTTCCCCAAGACCAACGCCGACCCCGATTATCACTACGACGGCATTGTGGCCGCCTTTAAGTCCGCCGCCGCTCATATGCCCCGGGTGGACGCGGTGGGCGTCTCCTCCGCCGGCATCTACATCGACAACCGCACCATGGTGGCCTCCCTCTTCCTGAAGGTCTCCAAGGCCGACTTTGACGCCAAGGTGAAGGACATCTACATCCGGGCCGCCCGGGACGTCTTTGGTCCCGACGTGCCCCTGGTGGTGTGCAACGACGGCGACGTGTCTGCGCTGGCCGGCGCCATGGGTCTGGGGGAGAACAGCGTGCTGGGCATCGCCATGGGCACCAGCGAGGCCGTGGGCTATGTGGACGAGCATGGCAACATCACCGGCTGGCTCAACGAGCTGGCCTTCATGCCGGTGGACGTGAACCCCGAAGCCATGGAGGACGAGTGGTCGGGGGACATCGGCTGCGGCGTCAAGTACTTCTCCCAGGACGGCGTCATCAAGCTGGCTCCCCGGGCCGGCATCGCGCTGGCCGAGACCCTGTCTCCCGCCGAAAAGCTGAAGGTGGTGCAGAAGGCCATGGAGGAGGGCAGCGAGGCCGCCGCCCGGGTGTACCGCTCCATCGGCGTCTATCTGGGCCACGCCCTGGCTTACTACTACGACCTCTATCACTGCAAGCACGTGCTGCTGCTGGGCCGGGTGATGTCCGGCAAGGGCGGCGACATCATCCTGGAGGAGGCCAAGCGCGTCCTGGCCGACGAGTACCCCGAGTGCACCGGCAAGCTCTTCCCCGCCCTGCCCGACGAGCAGACCCGCCGGGTGGGTCAGAGCGCCGCCGCCGCTTCTCTGCCGGAGGTGTAAGTATGATTATCGGAAACGCCAACGTATTTGTAGACGGCAAATTTCAAAAGGGCTCCGTGGCGGTGGAAAACGGCGTGATTACCGCCATCGGCCCCGCCAGCTGGTCCTGTGACGTGGACGCGGAGGGCCGCTATCTGGTGCCCGGCTTCGTGGATGTCCACACCCACGGCGCCATGAACGAGGACTTCTCCGACGGCAAGCCGGAGGGGCTGCCCACTCTGTCCCGCTACTTCGCCGCCCACGGCGTCACCTCCTTCCTGGCCACCACCATGACCCTCAAGGAGGAGGTCCTCACCCCCGCCATGCACACCATCCGGGACTTTGTCCGTCCCGCCGACGGCGCCAAGTGCGCCGGCATCCACCTGGAAGGCCCCTTCCTGTCCTACGCCAAGCGGGGCGCCCAGGCCGCCGAAAACCTCCACAAGCCCGACGCCGATCTGTTCCGCCGCCTCAACGAGGCCAGCGGCAACCAGGTGCGCCTGGTCACCGTGGCCCCCGAGGAGGAGGGCGGTCTGGACTTCATCCGTGCCGTCTCTCCGGTGTGCACCGTCTCCATCGGCCACACCACCGCCGACTATGACACCGCCATGGCCGCCTATGCCGCCGGCGCGTCCCACGCCACCCACCTCTTCAACGGGATGCCGCCCCTCCACCACCGGGAGCCAGGGGTCATCGGCGCGGCCTTCGACAGCGGCGCCACCGTGGAGCTCATCTGCGACGGCCTCCACATCCACCCCTCGGCCATCCGCACCGCCCACCGGCTCTTTGGGGAAAAGCTGGTCATCATCAGCGACTCCCTCCGCTGCGCCGGTATGCCCGACGGCCCCTATGAGCTGGGCGGGCAGCCCATCGAGATGAAGAACGGCAAGGCCACCCTCCAGGGCACCGACACCCTGGCCGGCTCCTCCTCCAACCTGCTGGCCGAGCTGCAAAACGTGGTCGCCTTCGGCATCCCCCTGGAGGACGCCCTCACCGCCGTCACCAGCGCCCCCGCCAAGGCCGTCCGGCTGGACGGGGAGATCGGCTCCATCGCCGTGGACAAGCGGGCCGACCTGCTGCTCCTCAACCCTGACCTCACGCTCCACGCCGTCTATGTGGATGGCGAACAGATCATCTAACTCTATTTTATATCAGGAGGGACTTTTCTCATGAGAATCATCAAGGCCAAGGACTACGACGCCATGAGCGCCGCCGCCGCCCGCATCATCGCCGCTCAGATCGCCCTCAAGCCCGACTGCGTGCTGGGTCTGGCCACCGGTTCTTCCCCGGTGGGCACCTACAAAAAGCTCATCGAGTGGAACCACGCCGGCGAGCTGGACTTCTCCGCCGTCCGCTCCGTGAACCTGGACGAGTACGCCGGCCTGACCCCCGACCATGACCAGAGCTACGCCTACTTCATGCGTCACAACCTCTTTGACCATGTGAACATCGACCTGAAGAACACCAACGTGCCCAGCGGCATCAACGGCGACGGCGAGTGCGCCCGCTACGACCAAGTCATCCGTGACTTTGGCGGCATCGACCTCCAGCTGCTGGGTCTGGGCGTCAACGGCCACATCGGCTTCAATGAGCCCGACGACCACTTCTCCCTGGGCACCCACAAGGTGACCCTCACCGAGAGCACCCGGGAGGCCAACAAGCGTTTCTTCGCCTCCATCGACGACGTACCCACCCACGCTTACACCATGGGCGTGCGGGACATTCTCCAGGCCCGCCGCGTGCTGATGGTGGCCTCCGGCGCCAACAAGGCCCAGGCCGTCAAGGAAGCCTTCTTTGGCCCTGTGACCCCCAACGTGCCCGCTTCCATCCTCCAGTACCATCCTGACTTCATCCTGGTGGCGGATGAAGAGGCCCTTTCCCTCCTCTAAGGGTTTGTGTTCCGTTGCCTCCCAAAAAAGCCCGTCCTCGTCAGAGGGCGGGCTTTTTGCTGTCTGATCGCTCCGGAGGCGTCGGCTTTTGCCCTCCGCGGGCGGCGCCAGGCCCTTTTCCCGAAAAGGGCCTGGACCAAAAGGGGACAAGGGGGGATACCCCCCTTGTCAATCCCCCAGGTGCGCCGAAACCGCGTTAAAACAATGACCTTCTACCCGCAGTTGGCACCTGGTTGGTGTGTTAAGTTCTGTAAGGGTTACCAGCCGGGTACGAAATGGAAGCTTTTTTGCCGGCATTCTCTCTTGTAAAAGGAAGCCCCCAGACCGCAGTCTGGGGGCTGATGAAAGCTTTCTTTGCCTGCTTTATTTTTTGCAGCGGGTGAAGGGGAAAGGAAGCCCCCGGACCGCCGGTCCGGGGGCAGATGGAAGCTTTCTTTGCCTACTTTCTTTCTCGAAAGAAAGTAGGGCGAAAGAAAGTAGGTTATTCGATTTTGTAGCCCACGCCCCACACGGTTTTGATAAAGCGGGGGTTGCGGGAGGGCTCGCCCAGCTTTTCGCGGATGCGGCGGATGTGGACCATGACGGTGTTGTTCCGTTCCAGATACTTTTCCTTCCACACCGTCTCAAAGATCTGCTCGGCGGAGAGAACCTGGCCCCGGTGGTCGCACAGCAACCACAATACCTCAAACTCCAGGGGAGTCAGGCTCACCGGCTGGTCGTACAGCCAGCACTGGTGGGTGGCGTGGGAGATGACCAGGCCGTGGATGTCGATGGTGTCGCTCTCCATCCGCTCGGTCTCGTTGTAGCAGGTATAGCGCCGCAGCTGGGCCTTGACCCGGGCCACCAGCTCCAGGGGGTTAAAGGGCTTGGTCAAATAGTCGTCCGCGCCCAGGGTCAGGCCGGTGACCTTATCCTGGTCTCCGGTGCGGGCGGTGAGCATGAGGACGGGGAAATGGTGCTCCTGCCGCAGCCGGGCGCACAGGTCAAAGCCCGACCCGTCGGGCAGCATCACGTCCAGGATGGCCAGATCCGGCTCCCGCTCTTCGGTCAGGGCCAGGGCCCGGGCGGCGGTGCCGCAGGTGCGGACCTGGAAGCCCTCGCTCTGCAAATAGACCTCCACCAGGCTGGCGATCTCCAGCTCGTCATCCACCACCAGGATTTGGGCGTCCATGGCCCTCACTCCTCTCATTTTTGACACCATTATATTGGTCATGAGAGGTTTTCGTCAAGGTTTTGACGGGAAATGTAAGAAAATCTTCATTTTCATCCCATCAGGTGCAGCAGGAACGCCGCGCCCAGGGCCGCGGCGGCCGGGAGGTAGTCCTCCAGCCGGGCCGAGCGGCGGCTGAGGGCTCCGATGAGGAAATACACCCCCGCCACCGTCAGCACCACAGGCAGCACGCCGCACACCAGCGCCGCCAGCGGCAGCACCAGGGAGAGCACCGCCAGCAGCAGGACGACGCCCGCCGCAATCGTAATGGCCGTTACCATCGCATATCGCTCCTTTTTCGTTTGGTTGAGAAAAGGATAGCATATGCCGGTAAAAGAGGAATAAAAGAAAGATGAAAAATAGATTAAGACTTCAGCAGAGCTTGGCGCCGGCGGGAATGGCGTCATCCAGCATGATGAGGTGGAGCTTCTCCTGCCCCTGCTCGGTGTGGACGGCGGACAGGAGCATCCCGCAGCTCTCCTGACCCATCATCTTGCGGGGAGGCAGGTTGACAATGGCGGCCAGGGTCTTGCCGATGAGGGCCTCCGGCTCATAGTACATGGCGATGCCGGAGAGGATCTGACGGTCCGTACCGGTGCCGTCGTCCAGGGTGAACTTCAGGAGCTTATTGGACTTTTTCACCTTCTGGCAGTCCTTCACCTTCACCACCCGCAGGTCGTTTTTGCAGAAGGTGTCGAAGTCCACCGGCTCGTCCAGCAGGGGCTCAATCTCCAGCGGCGGCAGGGCGGCCTTCTTGGCGGCCTCGGCGGCCTCCTCCAGCTCCTGGAGGGCCTTGTCCAGGTCCACCCGGGGGAAGAGGTTTTCCCCCTTGGACACGGCGGCGGTGTCGCTGAGGCTGCCCCAGACGCCGGCGCTCTCCCAGGTACGGCAGCCCTCGCAGGCGCCGATCTGCCCAAAGAGCTTGTCCATGCTCTCCGGCATGAAGGGGGTGAGAAGGACGGCGCAGACGCGGGTGGCCTCCAGAAGGTTGTACATCACATGGGCCAGACGCTTGCCGTTTGCCTCCATGTCCTTGGCCAGGGCCCAGGGGGCGTTCTCGTCGATATACTTGTTGGCCCGCTGGATGACCTTAAAGACCTCCTCCAGGGCCTTGTGGGGGGCGTAGGCGTCCATGGCCTCCTGGTACTTGTCCCGCAGGTCCTCGGCCATGGCCTTCAGGTCGGCGTCGGCGTCGGTGGGGGCGTCCCACTGGGCGCAGCCTTCCGGCAGCTGGCCGCCGAAGTACTTGCCCACCATGGCGGTGGTGCGGCTCACCAGGTTGCCCAGGTCGTTGGCCAGATCGGTGTTGATGGTCTGGATGAGCAGCTCGTTGGAGAAATTGCCGTCGGAGCCGAAGGGGAAGGTGCGCATCAGGAAGAAGCGCAGGGCGTCGGTGCCGAATTTTTCCGCCAGGATATAGGGGTCCACCACGTTGCCCTTGGACTTGGACATCTTGCCGCCGTCCAGCAGCAGCCAGCCGTGGCCAAAGACCTTCTTGGGCAGGGGCATCCCCATGCTCATGAGCATGGCGGGCCAGATGATGGAGTGGAAGCGGACGATCTCCTTGCCCACGATGTGGACGTCGGCGGGCCAGAAGTCCTCGTAGTCGTCGTACCTGTCATTGAGGAAGCCCAGGGCGGTGGTGTAGTTGAAGAGGGCGTCCACCCACACATAGACCACGTGGCCCGGGTCGAAGTCCACCGGCACGCCCCAGGTAAAGGAGGTGCGGGAGACGCACAGGTCCTCCAGGCCGGGCTTGATGAAGTTGTTGACCATCTCGTTGACCCGGCTGCGGGGCTCCAGGAAGTCGGTGTTCTCCAGCAGGTCCTGAATCTTATCGGCGTACTTGGACAGGCGGAAGAAGTAGGCCTCCTCCTGGGCGTCCTGCACCTCACGGCCGCAGTCGGGGCACTTTCCGTCCACCAGCTGGCTCTCGGTCCAGAAGGACTCGCAGGGCTTACAGTACTTGCCCTTGTAGGTGCCCTTATAAATGTCGCCGTTTTCGTACATTTTCTTGAAAATGCGCTGGATGGCGGCCACATGGTAATCGTCGGTGGTGCGGATGAAGCGGTCGTTGGAAATGTTCATCAGCTTCCACAGGTCCAGCACGCCCCGCTCGCCCTCCACGATGCGGTCCACGTACTCCTTGGGGGAGACGCCGGCCTCCTTGGCCTTGTCCTCGATCTTCTGGCCGTGCTCGTCGGTGCCGGTGAGGAACATGACGTCATAGCCCTGGAGGCGCTTGTAGCGGGCGATGGCGTCGGTGGCCACGGTGCAGTAGGTGTGGCCGATGTGGAGCTTATCGCTGGGGTAGTAGATGGGGGTGGTGAGATAGAACTTCTGACTCATTGGGTGATATCCTCCCTGTTTGAAGATTCTGCTTGGGGCTCCTCCTGGGGCAGGGGGCTGCGGTGGGGCTGGCCCTCGGTGCGGAGGAGGAGGAAGGCCGCCGCGCCGGCGTAGAGCAGCGCGCCGGCGTAGAGCAGCAGGGTGGGGCCGTCATGGCTGTCGGCCAGGGTCGTGAGGGTGAAAAATACGGTGAGCAGGGCGAAGAACAGAGTGCGGCCCGTCTTTTTTTGCTTGGCAAAGCCAAAGCTGGCCACATAGTATGCGGTGAGCAGGGCGCAGATGATGGCCAGCAGCTCATAGATGTAGTCCTGTACCACCGGGTCGGCGGCGCGGCTCTGATAGGCGGCCGCCAGCCACAGGCAGAAGAGATAGCCCGGCGCCAGCAGGGGCAGGGGGTATTTGCCCGCCGGCTCTCCCCGGTAGCTCTGCCGGCCCAGATAGAGGATGGCCGCCGCCGCCAGCACCGACAGCACCGACTGCACCAGACGGGTCACGGAGAACACCGCCTCCCGGAACACAAAATGGAGCAGCAGGTTCCACAGGCCGGAGGCGGCCATGAGGAAGGCGCTCAGCACCAGCGCCATCAGGGGCAGCTGATCGCCTTTCGCGGCGAAGGCCTCGTCATAGCCGCCGGGGAAGGCGTAGTGGGGGCCCCGGGCCAGCACCAGGAAAAAGAGGGCGGCCAGCACCGACAGCACCGCCAGGGCGATGGTGGCCGGCATCCAGGGCGTGACCAGGCCGGTATCCGGCTCGAAGGCGGTGGCCAGCTCCCACTTGCGCAGACCGAAGCCCGCCAGCCCCAGCACCAGGGCAGAGAGGGACGCGAGTACTTCTTTTCGCATAATCAGCATCCTTTCCGGATGAAAATGGTACAAGGGTCATTATAACACAGCTTGCCCCAATAGGCAAAAAAAGCTTACCGCAAAGGGGCGTTTACTGGGCGCTCTGGCTCTCCAGGTACTCGTCGTAGGTCATGCGGCGGTCAACGAGCTTGCCGTCGGGGGTAAAGTCAAAGATACGGTTGGCCACGGTCTGCACCAGCTGGTGGTCGTGGGAGGAGAAGAGCACGTTGCACTTCACCGCCGACAGGCCGTTGTTCACCGCGGTGATGGACTCCAGGTCCAGGTGGTTGGTGGGCTGATCCAGCAGCAGCACGTTGGCCCCGGAGAGCATCATCCGGGAGAGCATACACCGCACCTTTTCGCCGCCGGAGAGAACCTTGACGCTCTTGTAGACGTCGTCGCCCGAGAAGAGCATCCGGCCCAGGAAACCCCGGAGATAGCTCTCATGGGGATCGGGGGAGAACTCCCGCAGCCATTCCACCAGGTTCTCGTCGTGGCCCTCGAAGAAGGCGCTGTTGTCCTTGGGGAAGTAGGAGAAGGTGGCGGTCTGGCCCCACTTCACGGTGCCCTCGTCGGGCTCCATCTCGCCGGTGAGGATCTTGAAGAGGGCGGTGTGGGCGTTTTCATTGTCTCCCACAAAGGCGATCTTGTCGTCGTGGCTCACGATGAAGGACACCTTGTCCAGCACCTTGACGCCGTCGATGGTCTTGGACACGTCGCTTACAAAGAGGATGTCCTTGCCCACCTCCCGCTCGGGGGAGAAGGCCACCCATGGATAGCGGCGGGAGGAGGCGGGCATCTCCTCCACGGTCAGCTTGTCCAGCAGCTTTCTTCTGGCGGTGGCCTGCTTGCTCTTGGACTTGTTGGCCGAGAAGCGGGAGATGAACTCCTGCAATTCCTTGATCTTCTCCTCGTTGCGCTTGTTCTGGTTCTTGATGAGGGACTGCACCAGCTGGGAGGACTCGTACCAGAAGTCGTAGTTGCCCACATAGAGCTTGATCTTGTTGTAGTCGATGTCCACAATGTGGGTGCAGATGGTGTTGAGGAAGTGGCGGTCGTGGCTGACCACGATGACGGTGCCCTGGAAGTCCAGCAAAAAGTCCTCCAGCCAGTTGACGGCGTTGATGTCCAGGTTGTTGGTGGGCTCGTCCAGCAGGAGGATGTCGGGATTGCCGAAGAGGGCCTGGGCCAGCAGCACCTTCACCTTGAGGCGGGCGTCCAGGGTGGCCATGTCGTTGTAGTGGTACTCGGTGCCGATGCCCAGACCCTGAAGGATACGGGAGGCGTCGCTCTCGGCCTCCCAGCCGCCCAGCTCGGCGTACTCCTCCTCCAGCTCACAGGCCCGGATGCCGTCGGCCTCGGTCATCTCCTCCTTGGCGTAGAGGGCCTCCTTCTCCTTGCCGATGTCGTAGAGGCGCTGGTTGCCCATGATGACGGTGTCCATCACGTTGTAGGCGTCATAGGCGTTCTGGTTTTGCTTGAGGACCGACATACGGGTCTTGGGCAGGATGGAGACCTCGCCCTTGGTGGGCTCCAGCTGGCCGGAGAGGATTTTCAGGAAGGTGGATTTTCCCGCGCCGTTGGCGCCGATGATGCCGTAGCAGTTTCCCTTGGTGAACTGGAGGTCCACATGGGAAAAGAGGGGCTGACCGCTGTACTGCAAGGTCAGGTCAGAGACGGTGATCATATGCAAGCTCCTTTTTTATCTGAAAAAATGATTACAATCCTAGACATGATACCATATCTTCCGGTAAAATGATAGAGAAAAAAAGCCGAAAAGGAGTTTATGCGCCATGAGTCTTTTTCGCTGCCCCGTCTGCCGGTCGCCGCTGGTCCGGGAGGGGCGTCAATACCGCTGTCCCGCCGGCCACAGCTATGACATCGCCCGGGAGGGCTACGTCCATCTTCTGCCCCCCAACCAGAAGCACTCCAAAGCGCCGGGGGACGACAAGGAGATGGTATCCGCCCGGGTGCGCTTTCTGACGGCGGGGTATTACGCGCCCCTCCGGGCGGCCCTGGAGGAGGAAGCCGTGCGCCATTCCCCGCCGGGGGTGCGTCTCCTGGACTCGGGCTGCGGCGAGGGCTATTACACCGCCGGTATCGCCCGGGCCCTGCGGGAATCGGGCAAAGGGCCCGAAATCGCCGGCATTGATCTCTCCAAGGCCGCCCTCCGCCACGCCGCCCGGCGGGACAAAGAGACGGAATTTGCCGTGGCCTCGGCCTACCATCTGCCGGTGGCCGACGGCAGCATCGGCCTGATCGTCAACTGCTTTTCCCCCATGGCGGCCGCGGAGTTTCTGCGGGTGCTCCGCCCGGGCGGACGGCTTTTGTATGTGGTGCCCGCCCCGGACCACCTGTGGGAATTGAAGGCGGTTTTGTATGACACCCCCTATCCCAACCCGGAGGAGAGTATCCGTTACCCCGGGTTTTCCACATCGGGGGAGATAAAGGTGGAAAACACCGTCCCCATCACCGACCACGAGGATCTGATGGCCCTCTTCCGCATGACCCCCTACTGCTGGAAAACCCCCAAAGCGGGGGTGGCCCGGCTGGAAGGGCTGGACCGGCTCACGGTGCGCGCCTCCTTCCGGGTGCTGGCCTTTCAGAAGGAGGGGTAACCGGCGCGGGCGACCATGCAAAAAACCGCCGGATCGTTCAAAACGGTCCGGCGGTTTTCGTATCATCAAAACGGGAAATTACTTGCTTTCCACCACGGCGGCGCAGCGGTCGCACAGCTCGGCATGATGGCCCTCGGTGCCGATGTGCTCGTTGTGGTTCCAGCAGCGGGGGCACTTGGGGGCCTGGGAGAAGCGCACGGCGATGGTGCAGGGCACCAGGCACTCGCCGCTCTCCTCGCCCTCGATGGAGCCGGTGGTCACCTCCACCTTGGACACGATGCACAGGGCGGCCAGATCCACGCCCTCCAGGAAGGCGGCGTCCGCGGCGGACACGGACAGGGTAACCTCGGTGTCCTGGGCCTTCTTAAAGACGCCGGCGGCCCGGGCGTTCTCCAGGGCCTTGTTCACCGCGTCGCGGAGAGACACCAGCCGCTTCCACTTGGCGCCCTCCTCCTCGTTGAGGGTGAGGGCCTGGTTGGCGGCGGGCATATCGTTGAGGAGGACGCTGGAAGCGTCCACATCCTTGGCGTGGCGCATGGCGTGCCAGATCTCGTCGGAGGTGAAGGCCAGGATGGGGGCGATGAGGCGGGTCATGCCGTCCAGGATGACATACAGGGCGCTCTGGGCGGAACGGCGGGTGAACACGTCGCCGCAGTAGAGGCGGTCCTTGATGATATCCAGATAGAAGTTGGAAAGGTCGATGACGCAGAAGTTGTACACCGCGCGGTAGACGCCGTGGAACTCGTAGCGGTCATAGGCCTCCCGCACGGCCTTGACCAGGGCGTTGTACCGGTCCAGGGCGTAGCGGTCCAGGGACTCCATCTGCTCCACGGGCACCGCGTCGGTGTCCGGGTCGAAGTCGCACAGGTTGCCCAGCATATAGCGGGCGGTGTTGCGGATCTTCAGATAGGCCTGGGAGAGCTGCTTCATGATGTCCTTGGAGATGCGCATATCCTGGGTGTAGTCGGCGGAGGCCACCCACAGGCGGAGCATATCGGCGCCGTAATCCTTGATGACCTCCTCGGGGCCCACGGCGTTGCCCAGGGACTTGTGCATGGCCTTGCCCTCGCCGTCCACGGTCCAGCCGTGGGTGATGATCTGCTTGTAGGGGGCCACGCCCTTGGTGGCGATGGAGGTCAGCATGGAGGACTGGAACCAGCCCCGGTACTGGTCGCCGCCCTCCAGGTACACGTCGGCGGGGAAGTGGAGGTAATCCCGCTCGTCCAGCACGGCGGCGTGGGTGGAGCCGGAGTCGAACCACACGTCCATGATGTCGGTCTCCTTGGTGAAGTGGGTGTGGCCGCACTTGGGGCACTTGAGGCCGGCGGGGACCAGCTGGTCGGCCTCTTGGTCAAACCACACGTTGGAGCCGTGCTCCCGGAAGAGCTGGGCCACATGGGCGATGGTCTCGGGGGTGACGATGTCCTGCCCGCACTCGGCGCAGTAGAAGATGGGGATGGGCACGCCCCACACCCGCTGGCGGGAGATACACCAGTCGTTGCGCTCGGTAATCATGGAGGTCATGCGCTCCTTGCCCCAGTCGGGCTTCCACCGGATGGTGTCGCAGGCGTCCACGGCGGCCTGCTTGATGGCGTCCACGGAGCAGAACCACTGCTCGGTGGCCCGGTAGATGATGGGGTTCTTGCACCGCCAGCAGTGGGGGTAGGAGTGGGTGATCTTCTCGCTGGCCAGCAGGGCGCCCATGGCGGCCAGGTCGCCGGGGATGGCCTCGTTGGCCTCGGCGTAGTAGCGGCCGTTGTACTTCTCGTCGGTCATGACGCCCTTGGCGTTCACCGGCACCGGCACGCCGATGTGGGTGAGGCCGGCCTTGTCGTACTGCTGGCAGATGGCGAAGTCCTCGGCGCCGAAGCCGGGGGCGGTGTGGACGCAGCCGGTGCCGGCGTCCAGGGTGACGTGGTCGCCGTTGAGAATCACGCTCTCCCGGTCGAAGAGAGGATGGGTGGCGGTCATGAGCTCAAATTCGCTGCCCTTCAGGTTGGCCAGCACCCGGCAAGCGCTGTAATCAATGCCGGCGGCCTTGCACACCCCCTGGGCCAGGGCCTCGGCCAGAATATAGATCTCGCCGTTGGGGACCTGGAGGAGGATATAGTCGATGTCGGCCCCCAGACAGATGGCGAAGTTGCCGGGAATGGTCCAGGGGGTGGTGGTCCAGATGACGAAATACATCTGGGACAGATCGCCGTACTGGGAGAGCTTGGCCTTGTCGTCCCGGACGGGAAATTTCACAAAGATGGTGGTACAGGGGTCGTCCTGATACTCGATCTCCGCCTCCGCCAGGGCGGTCTGGTCGTGGGGGCACCAGTAGACCGGCTTCATGCCCTTGTAGATGAAGCCCTGCTCGGCCATCTTGCCAAAGACCTCCACCTGCTTGGCCTCAAAGTCGGGGGTGAGGGTCAGATAGGGGTTATCCCACTCGCCCAGCACGCCCAGGCGCTTGAACTGCTCTCTCTGCTTGTCCACAAAGGACAGGGCGTACTCCTTGCACTTTTCCCGGAACTCGCTGGTGGTGAGCTCGTCCCGCTTGACCTTCTTGTCCCGCAGAATGGCGCTCTCGATGGGCAGGCCGTGGGTATCCCAGCCGGGCACATAGGGGGCGCAGAATCCGGTCATGTTCTTCTCTTTGACGATGATGTCCTTGAGGATCTTGTTCAGGGCGGTGCCGATGTGGATGTTGCCGTTGGCGTAGGGAGGGCCGTCGTGGAGGACGAAGGTGGGCTTGCCCTCGTTGCGGGCGATCATCTTCTCATAGAGGCGGTTGTCGTACATGGCCTTTAACATGTCGGGTTCCCGCTTGGGCAGGCCGGCCCGCATGGGGAAGTCGGTCTGGGGCAGATGGACGGTCTGATTGTAATCCATGGGTGCAAAACTCCTTTGTTGGTTTTTGGTGCAAAAAAAGGACCCCTGTCTCTCAAAGAGACAAAGGTCCTTTTTAACCTCTGCGGTACCACTCTCATTGCCGCGCAAAAACGCGGCCGCTCAATGGCCGGTAACGGGGCCAGCCGTCCCCGCTTACTGTGGGTTCAGCGGGACGCTCCGAGGGGATATTCCGTCCGGGCGCCGCGCCGCCTTTCACCAAACCGGCGGCTCTCTGTATGCGGCAGCGTTCGGGGGAACGTGTCCTCATCCGTGCGTGTAGCTCTATGCACCTGTCAAACAGGGTGCCATTATCTTATGCGCTTTTCGGCGCAATGTCAAGTCCCGGCGGCAAAAACCGTTACTTTACCTCGTACTCCCGGCCGAACTGGAGGTTGGAGAAGTCGATGCGCTTGGTGGGGGCGGTGTCGTCCGGGTCATCCCAGTGGGGCCGGTCGTCGGTCTCGGTCTCGATGGGCTGACGGGTGGGGCGCTTATGGCGCTCTCCCTCGGCGGGACTCATGTTGAGCTCCATAAGCTCGGCATACAGTCCGCCCTCCTTCCGGTCCTCCACAGGCACCTCCACGGTGATCTTGGTTGCCGGGTCCTGCTGCTGGGCCGCGGAGGCGGCGGGCGCTTCCGGCGCGGGCGCGGCGGCGGTGGGAATGGGCGTAATGGGAGCCGCCGGTGCGGCGGGCGCCGGGCTGGGAACCATCATAGACAGGCCCTCCAGATACTCCAGCTCTCTGTGGTGGAGTTCCTTGAGCTTGGCCAGATAGGCGGCGGTGGACTCCTTGGCGGCGGCCAGGCGCTCTTCCTGCGCGGCGATCTCTTTGAGCAGAGCGTCCCGGCGGGTCTGGAGCTCTTCCTCCACGCCCCGCAGGATCTCTTCCTTCTGCCGCTCGGCCTGAGCCACCTGCTCCTCGGCCATCCGCTGGGCGGCAAGCAGCGTTTTGCGCATGGCGTCCTCGGTGGACCGGTATTCCTCTACTCTCTCCACCAGTACCTTTATCTTGGCTTTGAGCGCGGCGTTATCTTTATAGAGGGTGGTATAGTCCTCGGTGAGTACTTCCAGGAATTCGTCCACCATGACCATATTGTATCCGCCAAAGGTCGCCTTGGCAAAGACCTGATTGGAGACATCCTGAGGGGTCATCATGCAGCATTCCTCATTTCTCGGTGAAATAAAATCCGCTTATCGGTCAGAAGTAGAGACCGTTGTTCTCCAGCTCGTCGATCAGGTCACCCAGGATGTCCACATTGTAGGGGGTGATGATGTAGGTGGAGAGGGCGACTTTCTTGACCTTGCCGTCGTTGGCGTAGGCGGCGCCGGAGAGGAAGTCCAGGATGCGGCGGGCCACGTCCTTATTGGTGGACTCCAGGTTCAGCACCACGGTGCGCTTTTCCCGCAGGTGGTCGGCGATCTCGGCGGCATTCTCAAAGCGGTCCGGCTTGACCAGCACCACCTGGAGCTGGGTGGTGGTGTGGATATTGAGAACCTTATTGCTGCGCCGGTCGCTGTCTCCGCCGTAGGCGGGGGTATCGCTCTTCTTGGGCGCAGACTTGCTGCGGTCGCTGGACCGCCGGTCGCTGTAATCGCCGCGGCCGGTGTCCTCATACTCGTCCTCAAAGGCGGTATCGGCGTCCTCGTCCTCATAGGGCCGGGCCAGGCGTTTGATCTCGTCAATCAGTCCCATAGTTTCGTGTCCTCCTATCATTATCTCAGTCGGTCTTTTGGGGCGACCGTAGACGGATGTTCATGCAGGTCTCAGGGATGGAGGGGCGGTCTTGGGCCAAACAGGGCGGTTCCCACCCGCACCAGGGTGGCGCCGGCCCGAACGGCATCGGGGTAGTCTCCGCTCATCCCCATGGACAGGCAATCAATAACAGTTTTATTATTATCCATCTCTTCCCTTATGTCAACAAAAAGCTGATACATTCTGTCAAAAAAAGGTTGATTTTCACCGGGAATATTTGCCGCCGGCGGAATGGCCATCAGCCCCCGCAGACGGACGTGGTGCAGGGCGGCGGCCTGACGGGCCAGGGCGGGCAGGTCCGCGGGGGCCACGCCGCTCTTGCTCTCCTCGCCGCCCACGTTGACCTCCAGCAAAATATCCTGGACCAGCCCCATTTTTTCGGCCTGCTTTTCAATGGCCAGCAGCAGGTGCTCCGACCCCACCGATTCGATGAGATCCACCCGTCCCACCACGAATTTGACCTTATTGGTCTGCAAGTGTCCGATAAAATGGAGGGCGGCGCCCTCATAGGCGTTGTCCGCCAGGTGGGCGGTCATTTCCTGGACCCGGTTCTCCCCGCAGACGGTAATCCCGGCTGCAATGGCCGCCCGGATGGTGTCCGACGTCTGGACCTTGGTGGCGGCCACCAGGGTAATCTCCGCCGGGTCTCTTCCCGCCTCCCGGGCCGCCTGTGCGATCTTGTCCCGCACCGCCGCAATATTTTCCGCAAGCGCCATACGGCTTCCCCCTATCTCTTATCTTTTCTTATCTCACCCGATGACCATCCCGTCGTAGATCTCGGCCGAGGCCAGAATGATCTGGTCGCCGGAGCGCAAGGCGGTCTTGCTGCCGGTGTCGGTGGCCACCACGCAGTAGCCGTCGTCCTGGTAGAGGATATCCACCGGCTTGAACTCGGCCTGGGTGCCCACCAGAGCGTAGACGCCGGTCACATAGGTCTGGGTGGTCTGTCCTGTCTCCTCGTCGGTGGTCTCATTGGTCAGGACCCGGACGGCGTTGGCCGGTACCCGGATGCCCTCTATGCTCTCCTGCATGATCTCCACCGTCTGGCGGCGGAGGAGGGTGGTGTCGGAGAGGAAGTAGGCGGTGGACAGCACCAGGGTGACCTGTCCGTTTTCCGGGTCGCTGATGCGCTCCACCTTCATCTCCACCTCGCCGGCCCAGTCCCGGGAAAAGCGGACCGTTACCTTTCCGCCCGTATAAAAGCCCTCCGCGGCCTCCTGGGTCAGGTTGCATACGAAATACCAGGTGTCGTCGGTGATGAGCTTGCCCACGGCGCTGACCGAAGCGGGCTGCTGGTTTTCCAGGGCAAGCAGCCGGCTGGGGCTCATGTCGGAGAGCATGTCCGGCGTAACGACGCTCTCCCAGCCGTCCACCAGGCCGGAAAAGATGCCCGGCCGGTCCACGGTGATGTAGGTGGTATCCTGGCTGGCCTGACTCTGGAGGGCCGCTAACTCGGCGGCGGCGCTGCTCAGCCGGCTCTGCATGGCCTCCACGCCCCCCTCGTCCTGCCCGTAGGCGTCGGCCCGCTGATAGATGAGGGTGCGCAGCTCCAGGGCCTCGTCCTCCAGGCGGGTAAAGTCGCCGCTGGAGGATGAAATCTTCAGGGCGGTGATGGCGTCGATGATCTGGCGGTTGAGCTGGGCGTTATCGCTGACGGCGCCGGTGGCGTCCAGGGCGTACTGGAGCTGGGTGATCTCCTGCTCCAGGGCGGTGATGCGGGCGGCGCGGGTAATGGCGTCGCTGCTGTGATAGACCACCGCCACCGCAGCGCCCTTGGCCACCTTCTCCCCCTCGGAGTAGAGGAGCTCGGCGGTGCTGCTGTCGCCGGCGATCACCTGCTCCTCCCGCACCAGCAGTCCGGTGGCCTCCTGGGCCACGTCCACAGTGACGGCATAGCACTGCACCAGGCTATAGGGATTGGTGAGGGCGCCCGCCACGGTGGCCGCCAGATAGACCAGGATGGCGGCCAGCAGCGCCAGCATAATGATTCGGTTGATGGATTTTCCTTGCTTCATGGAGACCTCCCACGGCGGGGCAGGGAGGCGGTCCCGTGGTTACGGTCTTGCCTCGCTTTCCCCTCTGCGCCGGACGGCGGAAGCGTCCGGATGTACGTCCACCGGATGCTCCGGCGTAATGGTGGATATGGCGTGCTTATAAATGACCTGCTGTTTGCCGTCGGTGGTGACGATGACCACGAAGGCGTCAAACCCGGTGATCTGACCGCGGATCTGGTAACCGTTCATCAAAAACACGGTCACATTGGCCTTGGTCTGACGGGCGCGGAACAAAAACAGGTCCTGCAAATTGTTGATCTTGGGCATAACGGAAACACTCCTTTTTCTTTCTCGGGCCTGAGCGGCCCCGGTCTGTTTCCATCATAGCCATTTTGTGCTATATTTGGCGTCGCATCCTGTCGCCGTCCGGACTTTTTCCGTCAGCTGCGCTTGAATTGATGCTCCAGCTGCCGCCGTTCCAGCTCGATGGCCACCGGCCGGCCGTGGGGACAGCAGCGCACCGCGCCGCTCATCACCGCCTTGGCCACCCGCAAAAGCTCCTGGGGGTCGTTTTTCTGTCCCCCCTTGATGGCGGCCTTGCAGGCCATGGTGTGCATGAGCTCGTCCCGGGCGCTCCCGGGGTCGGCCCGTCCGGCGGTCAGGAGGGTCTGGGCCAGCTCCGACAGGGT
>NZ_JACLZC010000033.1 GCF_016901735.1 Pseudoflavonifractor phocaeensis
GTCCCCCGGCAGCTCCTCCGCCTTCAGGGTGATGTGGCCCCCCGCCGGCGTATATTTGATGGCATTGGACAGCAGGTTATTGAGCACCTGGTCCAGCCGGCGCACATCGGTGAGGATGGAGCCCGCCCGGAAGGGAGAGAGCTCCAGCCGGAATTGCTGCTGCTGCACCTGGGCCTGGGCCCGGAAGAGATCGGCCACGCTCTCCAGATGGCTGTGCAGCTCCACCGGCGCCAGCTGAAGCTCCATTTTGCCCTGCTCGATTTTGGCCGTGTCCAGCACCTCGTTGATCAGATGGAGGAGCTGCATGGAGGCCACCGTTACCTTGTCCAGACACTCGTTGGCCCGCTGCTTGTCGTCCAGATGGTGGCGGGCCATGTCGGTGAAGCCCAGCACCGCGTTCATGGGGGTGCGCATATCGTGGCTCATCCGGGAGAGAAAGTCATTTTTGGCCTCGGACGCGGTGCGGGCGCTCTCCAGCGACTCCCGCAGCAGCCGGCTCTTCTCCAGGTCGGCAATCTTCTCCTCGTGAATCATGCGGAAGGCCACGATCACGTCCTCATTGTCCGCGTCGCCGGTGACCGCGAAGGCCTCGGCGCTCACCCAGCGGTGCTGTCCGCCCATGTCCCGCTGGTACTCCATATAACACCGGCTCCGGTCGCCGCTCCGCAGCCGGCGCAGCTCCTGGGCCGAGAACTGACGACACAGCTCCTCCTGATCCTCCCGGTTGGTCACCGTACCGCTGACCCGGTCCAGAAAGTCCTGGTAGTCAAAAAAGCGTCCCCAGCGGCTCCGGTCCCGGATCTCCCGTTTGATGATCTCGCAGCGGTTGTTGGCCGTATCCACCAGCACCACACAATAGTAGGTCTGACCCAGCGCCTCAAAGCAGTTGACCGCCTTCTGCCGGTGGCGGGTGCGCAAATAATTCTGCACGCTGAGATAAATGGCCACCAGTAAAAACAGCCCTTGCAGCGTCAGCTGTAAATAAAAAAGATAGGTCGCGTCCCGGGTGATGATCTCACGGGGAATGGTGACGATGTAAGTCCAGCCGGTCTCGTCTACGGCGTAGTAATGGATATAGCTGCCCGCTTCCCCCGTCCAGCTGATCCTGCCGCTGTCCCCGTCAAACTGGCCGATGAGGTCCAGATAGTCTTGGCTGGTAAAATTATCTAGTTCACAGACGCTGTGCTTCTCGCCAATCTGCTGGTGGAGGATGACGCTGCCGTTCTGGTCCACCACGGTAGCCGTGCCCGGGAAAACGTCGCTTCCCTCCTCCCAGTCGATATGGATGTCTCCCACCCGGATGTCCTGCGTCAGAACGCTGACGCCGTCATCCAGACACTGAGAGAGGCTTACCATGCGGATCTTGTCCTTGGCGTCCTCATAGACCTCCGAGCGGGCGCAGGCGCCGTTGGCCTCGATGGCTTGGATGTACCAGGTGCGGCTGTACATATCGTAGTCCTCCGGCGGGTCCCAGCCGCTGCTGAAAATTCCCTCCCCACGGACCACGCCATACAACCCGCTCTCGTCATAGATCATGGTATTCTGGTATTCGCCGGAAAACTCCTCCAGCCATGCCCCAATCTCCTCGTTGCTCTTTCCCTGGGCCATCATCCCGTTGACGGTATAGATGGCATGGCCCAAAATCTGCCGGTACTCCTCCATAAAATAGTCGATCTGCAGGCGGAGGTAATTGGCCGTCATGGCCCCCATCTGGTTGGCGCTGTTGTAGCCGGTACGTCCGGCCACAAAGACCCCCACAAAGGATACGATGCTGATGGACAAAAAGAGCAAAATGCTCTGTATGATAAACTTTTGGTTGACGGTCTTAAAACGGTTCATGACATTTTCCCCCTCTATCTCCGGGACAGGGGCCTGTCCAGTACTTTTCATTATACCGTTTTTCCGCCGCCACGGCAATCAAAATCTACCCCGCCGCCGGTTCTTTCCTTCGCTTTGGCTCATACAATATGTATGGAAGGGGCGGAAGCCTTCAGCCGTACCCCGTAGCGTCCCCCCTGCCGCACGATCTCCGGCTCCTCCAGCACCAGCTCGTCGGTGCCCGGGATGACGATGCCGTACCCCGTCTCCCGCACCTCCGCCAGAGCGTCGGCCACCTTGTCGTAGTCGCTTTTAACGCGGGCCAGCTGGGTGAGCAGACCCAGCAGATCCCCGTCGTCCCGGATGACAAAGCCGGACTGCTGGGAGATGGTCTCATAAAAGAGGCTCCTGGGCAGCTCCAGCTCCGCCGCGGCCAGACCGGTCCCCAGCTGGATGCCCGTCACCCGCGCCGCGCTGAACCGTTCGCAGCGCTCCATGGCCTCCACCGCCCCCGCCACATCCCGGATGCGGCGCATCCCCTCGGCTCCCGCCCGGATGGCCTGATAGAGATCGCTCTTGATGGGATGGTCGTAAGGCAGGGCGTCCACCCAGGGCGGCAGATACAAATCCAGCTCCTTCACCGGGAACTCATAGAGCACCCCCTTGATGATGTCGCTCACCGCTCCCTCGTCCAGCTCCAGACAGTTGACGCATACGCAGCTCACGTCGTACCGCCCCGCCAGATCCGCCCGGATGGCCTGGGCCCGCTCCGAGTGGGGCTGGGCCGAGTTGAGCACCACCAAAAAGGGTTTGCCCAGCTCCTTGAGCTCGGTGATGACCCGCTCCTCCGCCTCCAGATAGTCCTCCCGTGGAATGTCGGTGATGGTGCCGTCGGTGGTCACCACGATGCCGATGGTGGAGTGCTCGGCGATGACCTTCCGGGTGCCCACCTCCGCCGCCTCGGTCATGGGGATCTCATAGTCAAACCAGGGGGTGGTCACCATCCGGGGGGCGTCGTCCTCCAGCTGCCCCACCGCCCCCGGCACCAGATAGCCCACACAGTCGATGAGCCGCACTGAAAACCGGGCGCCGCTGTCCATGGCCACCTCCACCGCTTCCTCCGGTACGAATTTGGGCTCCGCCGTCATCACCGTCCGCCCGGAGCCGCTCTGGGGCAGTTCGTCCCGCGCCCGCTCCCGCCGGTACACGTTGTCGATGTTGGGGATGACCATGGTCTCCATGAAACGCTTGATGAAGGTGGATTTGCCCGTCCGCACCGGCCCCACCACGCCGATGTAGATATCCCCCTCGGTCCGACGGGCGATATCCTCATAAATTTTGCGCTCTTCCACTCCTGATTCCTCCTTCAGTCTGCCGTTGGGGGGCCAGCTTCCCTCCAGACAGTTTCCCTACATGAGTATGGGGATAAGCTGTGGTTTATGCCAGGAGCGCCCCCTTTCCTTTTCAGGGGCGGGCGTAAAAGAAGGTCAGGACTCCGAGGGCCGGAGTCCTGACCTTGTCTGTGTTATCCTTCCACCCGCCGCTTGCGGGGAATGAGCAGTAGCTGCCCCGCCGGCAGATCCCCCTCATCCAGACCGTTGGCCTGGCAGATGTCCTGCTCCGTGGTGGCGTAGGCCTTGGCCACATCCCAAAGCCGCTCGCCGGTACCGGACAGCCGCAGCACAATAGAGGGCTGGTCCGCCCGGTCCCGCAGCTGCTCCTGGTCCAGCCGGGCCGCCGAAATGACCCGCGTCTGCCGCACCCGCTTGGCCAAATAGCGGAAATCCAGCGGAAAGCGCAGCTCCAGACCCCCCGACACCGGCGCCGCCTGGACCTCCTGCCCCACCCGGCACACCCAGCCGCACTGATAGCCCTCCCCCAGCTCCAGGGGGCAGGCCACCGTGAACCGGCGGCGCACCGATTCCAGCGTCCCCTCCGCCGTGCGGCACAGCACCGCCGCTTCCGCCTCCGCCTCCAGCTTCAGGCGGGGGCCCTCCCGGCTCTGGCTCACACGGCCCACCGTCACCCAGACGTCGCACACCGTCCCCACGTCCACGCCGGTCTCCACCACTTCCCGCACCGTCTCCCGGCGGACGCCCTGCTCCACCAGCTCCTCCAGCGGGAGGATCTCCCCCTCCGTCTCCCCTTCATACACCGTGCTGTACAAATCGGACAGCAGCGTCACCGGCCGCCGGGCCCGGAGCACCGCCTGGGCCAGCAGCTCCAGCTCGGCCCGGAGCTCCCGGCCCTCGCCCCCCGCCAGCGCGCAGTCGGCCGACAGGGGCGTGACCTCTATCGTCACGTCGCAGCCCTCTCCCGCCTCCGGCGCCTCCATGATCTGAGAAAAGGGCAGCTCAAAAACCGCCGTGCATACCTCGTCCCCCGCCGCCCGGTAGAGCAGCCGGAGAAACACCGTCCCCTTGAAAATCAGCTTGCTTCCGATCACCTTGGCCTCGCCGCACTCGGACGACAGACGGCAGCACAGCAGCTCCTCCGCCGCCGGCCGGCTGGCCGGAATGGTCAGCGTGTCCGCAAAGGGAAAGGGCTTTTCCGCCGTACACACCGGACCGTAGGTCCCCTCCTCCTGCTTGAGCTGCTCCACCCCCAGCTCCGGCGGACTCATCGCCCCGCAGGCGATCTGCCGCTGACCGGGGGCCAGCACCTGGACCTCCGCCGCCACCTCCACCCGGGTGAGCACTTTGCGGGGATTCAGGCTCCGGGTCTCGGCGCTTACCACCCGGGGAACCGCCGTCACCGTGCAGCCTCCCCGTACCCCCGGGCCCTCCGCCGTGCAGACAAAGGGCAGCGCGATCTCCAGCTTCCGCACACCGCCGCCGTCCTCCGGCAGGTAGAGCACCGAGGCCCGCACCGTCCCGCTTACCTCCGCCCGGCCCTCCTGGGCTTCCCGGCTCCCCAGCTCCACCCGGGCTTCCGTGTCCACGATGCGCTGAATGTCCGGGCAGGCGTCGGGTACGATGGATTCCAGGGTCTCCTCCCGAAACACGGTGGTCTCCAATACCGTCTCATAGCCCCGCAGGGGCTGGGTTTCCAACTCCAATTCCATAGCATTCCACTCCTTGTCATCGGTCCTTGGAACACTATATGTAACCCAGCCCCATCACAGAACCGCCCCTTACCGCAGGCCGAACACCAGCTTCAAAAAGCCCCGAAACGCCTTGGGCGACCGGACCACCACGATCTTCATCTCTCTCCCCCCTCTCTCCGCTCCCAGCCCCGGAGCCAGCGGCAGCCCTGGTAGCCCAGCGCCGCCCCCAGTCCAAAGGCAATCATCCCGTGCGGCAGCACCGCCGCCGCCAATATGGCCGCCGCCGCGGCGGCCAGCCCCCGTCCTTCCCCAGACGGCAAAAAAACCGCCCCCTTCGTTCCTGGTCTGTTCCAGTATACGCAGGGAGCGGTTTTCTGTGTGAATGTCAGTCCCGCTGGCTTCGGATGAGCAGGGCCCGGCCGCTGCCCACCGTGACCCGGGCCTGGGGCGCGGTCTGCTCGTTGCTGACGCTCAGGGTGTCCCCACGGGTGAGCACCGCGTTTTTAAGGGGATACTTGACCCCCTCCAGCGTCACGCCGGTGAGCACCCGGTCCAGCGGGGCCAGAGATAAATAGCGGTACCGGGGACCGCCGGACAGCAGGCAGCTCTCCCCGTCCAAGAGCCGGGTCTCGCTCTCGCCGTCCACGATGAGCCCCCGCCCCCCACGGTCCTTCAGCCACTCCAGCAGCAGCAGGTTGAACACCGTGTGGTCCAGACGCCGCCCCCCTACACAGCCGCAGAGCACCAGCTCGGTGCAGCCGTCGGCCAGGGCCAGCTCCATGGCGGCCTGCAAATCGGTCAGATCCTTCTCGGCGGGCATCGCCGCGCAGGGTACGCCCTCCAGGGGATGTCCGCCCGAGTCCCAGTCCCCCACCACCAGGTCGGGGGTCAGACCCGCCGCCAGCGCCCCGGATAGGCCGCCGTCGGCACAGTAGACCTTCATGCCCGGAGACAGATAGTCCGCCAAAAAGCCCCAGTCCTCACAGGGCGCCGCACCGAAAATCACTCCCCGCGCATTTGCCGCCGCTTCCATTCGGGCACCTCCTTGGCCTGCTGATAGAGCCGCACGTAGCTCTCGTGCCGGCTGCGGGGAATTGCGCCCGCCTTGACCGCCTCCAGCACCGCGCACCCCTTCTCCTTGACGTGGGCGCAGCCCTGGAACCGGCATTGGTCCAGATAGGGCGCGAACTCCCGGAAGGTGTATTGGAGCTCCTGGGGCGCCCGCAGCTCCATGCCCTCGGTGTCAAAGGAGGAAAAGCCCGGCGTGTCGGCCACAATGGCCCCGTTTTTGAGCCGGAACAGCTCCACATGGCGGGTGGTGTGCCGTCCACGGCCCAGCCGGTCGCTCACTTCCCCCGTGGCCAGCCCAAAGTCCGGCTCCAGGGCGTTGAGGATGCTGGACTTGCCCACGCCGGAATTGCCCGTAAAGGCGCAAACCTTGCCGGCTATGGCCTGCCCCAGCGCCTCCACGCCCTCGCCGGTCTCGGCGCTGACCCGGAAGGTGGCAAAGCCCGCCTTTCGGTAGGTCTCATAGAGGTCCTCCGCCGGCTCCAGATCCCATTTGTTGATGCAGATGAGGCTCTCGCAGCCTCTCCCCTCGGCGATGGACACCACCCGGTCAATGAGGAAGGGGTCGGTCACCGGTACCGCCCCCGAGGCGATGATGACCAGAAGGTCGATGTTGGCCACCGCCGGGCGCTGGAACTCGTTCTTGCGGGGCAAAATGGCGTCCAGCGCCCCGGTCCCCTCCTCCAGGGGAGTGAAGGTCACCCGGTCCCCCACCAGCGGCGTCTCCTTCTTGTGGCGGAACTTGCCCCGGGCCCGGCAGGTCACCAGCCGCTGCCCGTCGTCCACATAGTAAAAGCCGCTGAGGGCCTTGAAAATGATCCCCTCTCCCATGGTCAGAAGTCCAGCGGGTAGGAGCTGTCCTCCTGGCCGTCGATGTAGATGGTCACCTGCTGGGTGCCGCTGCCGGTGATGTCCACCGGGATGGACTGGAAACTGGTCTCCTTTTCCTCTTCATAGACCGTTTTTCCGTCCAGGGTGACCTTGACGTGTACCTTCTCCCTGCCGTCCTGGGGCAGGTCCACATAGATCCGCTTGGTGGAGCTGGTGCTCTCGGGCGGGTTTTCCTCCCCTTCGCCGCCGCTGGGGTCCTCCGGCGGGTCGCTGGGCGCGGTGCTGGGCTCGGTGGAGACCACCGGCTCAGGCCCCTTGCTCACCGTGATGACCACCGTGGCCCCCTCGGCCAGCTCCGTATTGGCCGCCGGGTCCTGGTCGATGACGTAGCCCTCCGGCCAGGTGTCGTCATAGGCTTCCTTCACCTGGAGTTTCAGCCCCGCCTGTTCGGCCATGTTCCGCGCCGCCGTCAGCGTCTGGGTCAGGAAGGCGGGCACCGTTACCGGCACCTCCGGCGCGCCGGTGCTCACCCATACGGTGACCCGGTCGCCCTCCTCCAGCGCGGTCCCCTCCGCCGGGTCCTGCCGGATCACATGGTCCTTTTCCACCTCTTCCGAGGCTTCCTCTTCCTTTTGATATTTGATGTTCAGATTCTCCAGCCGCACCTTGGCCTCCGCCCAGGTGTAGATGGTCAGGTCGGGCATGGTCAGCTTTGCCTCCGGACCGGCGGACACGTTCACCGTGATGATCCGGCCTTCCTCGCTGTCGGACACCTTGGTGCCGCCGTCCGGGTCCTGGGCGACAATCTCTCCCTCCGCGTACTCGTTGCTGGGGATGGGGTCGCCCTCCACGATCTGGATGTTCTGGCTGACGATCTCCTCCATGGTCACGGCTTCCTCTACCGTCATGCCCAACAGGTTGGGAATGCTCAGCTGGGCCGGCTTGCCGGCGGAGCCGAACACCGTGGAGTAGACAAAGATGCCGATGCCGATGAGAAACACCAGCACCGCCGCCGAGGCCGCCACAATGGTCCACACGCTGCTCCGCTCTTCCGGCTCCTCCGGCTCCTCCTGGGGGGGCTCCGGTACGGTCCGCTTGACCCGGGTGGTCTGGCCGCTGGTCTCATAGTGATTGGGCGCCACCCGCCGCTGCCCCCGGGTGATGCTGCTGGGCGAGTTGGCTCCGATGATCTGGGTGGGCTCGTCCTCCGGGTCCTGGAAGGGGTCCGGCTGGAAGCTCAGGTCCACCTCCGGATTGCGGCGGAAGGCTTCCAGGTCATCCAGCATGGCGTCGGCCGAAATGTAGCGCCGGTTCACGTCGGAGGCCATGGCCTTCATGGTGATGGCCTCCAGGGCCTCGGGGATGTCCGGCTCCAGATCCCGGGGCGACAGGGGCACCGAGTTGATGTGCTGGATGGCCACCGCCACCGGCGAGTCCCCCTCGTAGGGCAGACGGCCGGTGAGCATCTCATACAGCACCACGCCGGCGGAGTAAATGTCGCTGCGGGCGTCGATGTGGCTCCCCCTGGCCTGCTCGGGAGAAATATAGTGGACCGAACCCAGAGCCTCCTGGGTCATGGTGTTCTGGTTGGCCGAGGTCACCCGGGCGATGCCGAAGTCGGCCACCTTCAGGGTGCCGTCCCGCAGCACCATGATATTGTGGGGCTTGATGTCCCGGTGGATGATGCCCCGGCTGTGGGCGTGGGACAGGGCCTTCATGATCTGGATGATGAAATGGAGGGACTCCTGCCAGCTCAGCTTGCCCCCCTTGCGGTGCATATGCTGCTTGAGGGTGATCCCCTCGATCAGCTCCATGACGATGTAGTCCAAATCGTCGGAGCGGGATACGTCATACACGGCCACGATATTGGGATGGGACAGCATGGCCACGGCCTGGGATTCGTCGTGGAAGCGGCGGCGGAAGTCGGCGTCCTGGGCCAGCTCCTCCCGCAGAATCTTGATGGCCACCAGACGGTTGAGCCGGTGGTCCCGTCCCTTGAACACCACCGCCATGCCGCCGGTCCCCACCCGCTCCATGATCTCATATCGGTTGTCGAGTAATTTTCCTATGTACTGTTCCATAGTCATTACCCTCCTTATTCAAGCTCAAAGAGGACGCAGGTCACATTGTCCGGCGCACCCCTGGAAAGTGCGATGTCCAGCAGACGGCGGCAGCACTCCGACCGGTCGCCCCCATACCACACCTCATAAAACAACTCCTGGTCGCTCACCACGTTGGACAGCCCGTCGGAACAGAGCAGCAGACAGCTGCCCCCCTCCAGATGCTGGCGGTAAAAGTCCGGCCTGGCCCACTCCTCGGTGCCCAGCGCACGGGTGATGAGGTTCTTCTGCGGGTGGTTCCGCGCCTCCTCCGGCGTCAGATCCCCCCGGCGTACCATATCCTCCACCAGGGAGTGGTCCCGGGTCACCTGCTCGATGCCCGTGTCGGCGATGTGATAGGCCCGGCTGTCTCCCACGTTGAGCAGATAGGCCCGCCCTTCCACCAGAATGGCGGCCACCATGGTGGTCCCCATCCCCCAGCAGTCCGGGTCGGTGTGGGAGCGGTGATAGACCGCGGCGTTGGCCGCCGCCATCCCCTGGGCCAGGACCGCCTCCGGGTCCTCCCGCAGCTCGTCGGGCAGACCGTGCAGCGTGTCGGTGAACTGCTCCACCGCCAGCAGGCTGGCCACGTTCCCCGCCCGGGCGCCGCCCATACCGTCGCAGACCAGACCCACCGCCAGATCCTCCGAACGTACCTCCACATAATAGGCGTCCTGATTCTGTTGTCGCACCTTTCCTTGATCGGTGATGCCCCATGCTCTGATCATAGCTCTATGTCCTTCTCTCCGCGCGGATTTTTTCTCCGGTCCCCGCCGCGCGGACAGCGCGAGGACCTTTCTCTCTCAGGTGCGCTTTTCCAGCTCCCGCTTGCGCCGCAGCTGGCCGCAGGAGGCGTCAATGTCGCCCCCCAGCTTCCGCCGTACCGTCACCGTGATGCCGTGGGACTCCAGCCGCCTCTGGAACTGGGCCACCCGGCGGCTGGGTTTTAGCGGGCTCTCCTTCACCTCGTTGAGGGGGATGAGGTTCACATGGCCCGGCGTCCCCTTGAGATGCGCCGCCAGCAGATCGGCCTGCCGGTCGCTGTCGTTCACCCCGTCGATCATGGCGTATTCATAGGAGATCCGCCGGCCGGTCTTTTCAAAATACCGCCGGCAGCTGGCAAAAAGCCGCTCCACACCCACACTTTTGTTCACCGGCATGATGCGGCTGCGGGTCTCGTCGTCCGGCGCGTGGAGGGAGACCGACAAAGTCAATTGTAACTTAAGATCGGCCAGTTTGTCAATTTTTTCAACCAGCCCGCAGGTGGACAGGGAAATGTGCCGCATCCCGATGTTTAAGCCCTCCGGATGGTTCACCAGCTCCAGAAAGCGCAGCACCGTGTCAAAATTGTCCAGCGGCTCCCCGATGCCCATGAGGACGATATTGGAAATGGGCTCCCCCGCGTCCAGCTGGGTGAAGAGCACCTGGTCGATCATCTCCGACGGCCGCAGATCCCGTACCTTGCCCCCCAGCGTGGACGCGCAGAAGGCGCAGCCCATCCGGCACCCCACCTGAGAGGAGATACACACAGTATTCCCATGTTTGTAGCGCATCAAAACCGTCTCGATGCAGTTGCCGTCGGACAGCTTCCAGAGGTATTTGACCGTCCCGTCCAGAGCGGAGACCTGCTTGCGCTCCACCGTGGGGACGGTGAGGAGACAGGTCTCGTTCAGCGTGCGGCGCAGGTCCTTGGAGAGGTTGGTCATCTCGTCAAAGGACCGGACCCCCCGGTGCATCCAACTGAAAATCTGCTTGGCGCGGAAGGCCGGCTGGCCCATCTCCTTCAAAAAGGCGGTCAGCTCGGGCATATTCATGGATTTGATGTCAGTCATAGCGCTTCTCCTTCCCCTTCCGCCGCAGCCGGGCCATGAAAAAGCCGTCGGTTCCATGGCGGTGGGGCCAGCAGGTGACCATCCCCTCCTCCGCCCCGGCAAACCGGCCGGGCAGAGAGAACGGCTCTAATGTAAAGTCTTTTCGCTTTGCAAGGAAATCCTCCACCACGCCCTCGTTCTCCTCACGGAGCAGGGTGCAGGTGGCATAGAGCAGCACCCCGCCCGGCTTCACATAACGGGCCACATTGGCCAGAATTTCCCCCTGAATCTCGGGCAAACGGGCCAAAGGCTTGGGGTCCTTATAACGGATGTCCGGCTTCTTGCGGATGATGCCCAGACCTGAGCAGGGTACGTCGGCCAGCACCAGATCAAAGCTGTCAAGCCATTCCTCTTTACAGCTCTTTCCGTCCTGGAGCTGAGGGACAACGCAGTCCAGACCCAGACGCGCCGCGCCGGTCTGAAGCAGCGCTATTTTATGAGGGTGGATGTCGCAGGAGACCACCCTGCCCCGGTTTCCCATGGCGATGGCCGCCGTAAAGCTCTTGCCCCCCGGCGCGGCGCAGGCATCCAGCACTTCCATCCCCGGCCGTGGGTCCGCCGCCCACACCGCCAACCGGGCCGCCGCGTCCTGAATGTAAAACCGCCCCTCCTGAAAGGCGTCCAGCCGCTCCAGGTCGCCGGTGTCCTCCAAAAGCAGGCAGTCGGACAGCCAGGGGTGGGGCTCCGCCGTTACCCCCGCGCCCCGCAGGTCGTCTATGAGGGAAAGGGTATCTCCTTTACAAGTGTTCACCTGAGCGCAGGTGGCCGGCTGCGTGTTGTTCGCCGCCAGCAGAGCCTCGGTCTCCTCCCCCAGACGCGCCCGGAACGCTTCCACCAGCCAGTCCGGGTGGCTGTATCCCACGCCCAGATCCTCCGGCGGGACCAGTTCCTCCTTCTGACGGGACAGGCTGCGCAAAATGCCGTTGACCATCCCCGCCGCCCGGGGGTTGCGGGCCCGCTTCCTGGCCTCCCCCACCGCCTCGTTGACGGCGGCATGGTCGGGCACCCGGTCCAGAAACAGAATCTGATAGGCCCCCAGCCGCAGCAGCTCCAGCACCGGCAGCTCCAGCTTTTCCAGCGGCGTCTTGGAAAGCCCGGCAAGATAAAAGTCCAGCAGACGGCGGTTTTGCAGCACCCCAAACACCAGACGGGTACACAGCGCCCCGTCCCGGCTGTCCAGGCCCGCGCTCCGGATGGCCTTTTTCAAAAAGCCGTCCGGCCAGGCCCCCTGCTTCTCTCCCGCCAGCAGGGCCTGGAGGGCCACCGTACGCGCCCCCATCAGTCCCGCCTCCGGCCGCCGAAGGCCAGCAGGAACCGGGCCAGCTGGGCCAGCGACACCAGCAGCGCCGCCACATAGGTCATGGCCGCCGCCGAGAGCACCTTCCGCGCCCCCGTCAGCTCCTCGCCGTCCAATAGTCCCGTGCTGCCCAGGGTCTCCATGGCCCGCCGGGAGGCGTTGAACTCCACCGGCAGGGTGACAATCTGAGCCACCACCGCCAGAGAGAAGAGCAGAATCCCCACCGCAAACAGGGGCTCCACATACAAAATCAGACCCAGCACAATGAAGATCAGCGACAGCTGAGAGCCCACATTGCAGACCGGAATGATGGCGCTGCGCAGCCGGATGGGGCCGTAGCCCACGGCGTACTGCACCGCGTGCCCCGCCTCGTGGGCGGCCACCCCCACCGCCGAGACGGTGGGCGCGTCGTACACGCTGTCGGAAAGGCGGATGGTGTTGGTCCGGGGGTCGTAGTGGTCGGTGAGATGGCCCCGGACCCGCTCGATGCGCACGTCAAAGACGCCGTGGGCCCGGAGCACCGCCTCCGCCGCCTGGGCGCCGGTCATCCCCCGGCGCACCGGCACCCGGGACCACCGCCGGAAAGACGCGCTCACCTGCCACTGGGCCGCCGCCGCGATCAGCAGGGCGGGCACCAGGATCATCCAGTAATAGGGGTCAAATCCATAGAAAAAGTAGGGCATACTTGCCTCCTCCTGACAAAGGTCGTTACATGATCTGGGCCCAGTTGAAATACCCAACCAGGTTCAGGGCAAACAGCGCCGCCATAACGCCCGCCAGCGCCGCCGTGAGGCGGGGTCTTTTCCCCAGCAAACAGGCCGCGAACCAGAAAAAGGGCAGCGCGCAGGAGAGATACCGTCCCGCGCTCAGCAGCCATGAGAGGGAGTAGTCCAGCACCAGCGTCACAAAGGCGTACAGGGTGTACATTCCGCGGTGGCGCCCCCGGGCCTGCCACATCAGGGCAAAAAAGGCCGCGAACAGCAACACCTCCGGTATCCACAGCTCCAGACGCACCGAAAGCGAGGGGTAGGACAGGGCGTTTTGCACCAGATACGCCAGAACCTGCGAGATCCACAGAAAACCCTGGCTCCAGTGGGCCTGCTGCACCGTGAAGGAAAAGGGGTCCCCGTCCACCCACCAGTTTAAGAGCAGATAGCCCGCCGTCCCCAGCACCGGAAGCAGAATGGCCGGTAAGGTGCGCAAAAAATGGCAAAGCTTCTCTTTCCAGTCCCTCCCCGGGGCAAACAGACCGCAATGCTGGCCATACTCCGCCAGCGCCGCGCCCATGAGCAGCAGCCCGTGCATCCGGGTCAGCGCCGACAGCAGCCCCCAAAGGCCCGCCCGCCGCCATTCATGCCGGCGGATGTGCCACAGAGCGGCGGCCACGGTGAGGAAAAAGAGGCTCTCGGTCATCACGCCCCCAAAGAAAAAGGCGTAGGGAAAGACCGACAGCAGCAGCAGGGTGCGTTTTGCCGTCTCCTCGCCGTAGTCCAGGGATACCAGGCGGTAGGTGTAGAGGCACCCGCCCCCGAAGCACAGCCACGACACCAGCAATCCCGCCAAAACGGTATTGCCCACCAAAACCTTCACCAGCCGGGTGAGCCATACATAGAGGGGGAAAAACACCAGAAAAAGGTGCTGCCCGTCCTCTATATAGCCGCTGTACCCCAGCTCCGCCAGCTTCACATAGTGCTGCGCGTCCCATCGGACCCAGCAGGCCAGCAGCCCTTCCAGGCTCAGCTGCCCCTTGCCGGCGCAGTAGGCCAGGCTGCCCGCCAAAAAGACCAGCAGCCGGAAGAGCAGCGCCAGGGCAAAGACCTGCCCCAGCCGCTGACGGCTCGGCGCGGTTTCACCCTCCGCCGGATAGGGCCGTATCTGCCAGCCCCTCCACGGGGCAAGACCGCAGACCGCCCCCCATCGGAGGACCAGACCCGCCCCCAGCCCAATCACCAGCGCCGAAACCGCCCCGTTCCACAGCACGGTCCCCATAAAATCAGCCCACCGTCACCGGATTGCCCCGGAGATAGTCGGCGGCGGCCATGCGCTTTTTGCCCTCCGCCTGGAGCTCCGTAATATAGAGAATGCTCCCGTCGCCGCAGGCGATGCCGATGCCGTTTTTCCCGGCCTCCACCACCGTCCCCGGTCCCTTGGCGGTGGGCACCCCGCTGACCCGGGTGGCAAAGAGCTTGGTGGTCTTGCCCAGTACGTCGGTCACCGCCGCCGGCCAGGGCCGCAGGCCCCGCACCTGGTCGTGGATGGCCTGAGCGTCCCGCGTCCAGTCCACCGGCGAGAGAGACCGGTCCAGCATGGGCGCAAAGGTGACCTTCTCCGGGTCCTGGGGCTGCCGGGGCGCGGTGCCGTCGGCAATCGCGGGCAGCACCCGGCCCAGCAGCTCCGCCCCCAGTACGGCCAGACGGTCATAGAGGGATTCGGCGTCCTCGTCGGGGCCGATCTCCGTGGCCGCCTGGGCGATGATGTCGCCGGCGTCCAGATCGTGGGCCATGTGCATGATGGTGACCCCCGTCTCCTTGTCCCCGTTGAGGATGGCCCAGTTGATGGGGGCCGAGCCCCGGTACTTGGGCAGCAGAGACGAGTGGACGTTGACGCACCCCCTGGGAGGCGCCGCCAGAATGTCGTCGGGCAAGATCCGGCCGTAGGCCGCCACCACGATGAGCTCCGGCGCCAGCGATTGGATCAGCGCCAGCGCCGTCCCGTCCCGCAGCTTGGTGGGCTGGTACACCGGGATGTCATGGGACAGGGCGCACTCCTTCACCGGCGGCGGCAGCAGCTTCATGCCCCGGTTTTTGGGCTTATCCGGCTGGGTAAATACCCCGCACACCTCATGGCCGTCCGCAATCAGTTTTTCCAGAGAGGGCACCGCAAATGCGGGGGTGCCCATAAAGAGTATGCGCATTTACTGCTCCTCCTCCATCATGGCGTCCAGTTCCTCGGTGGTGTAGAGCCGGTCAGTGTGCTCCACGAAAAGATGGCCGTCCAGATGCTCCAGCTCGTGGCAGAAGCAGCGGGCCACAATGGCCTCCCCCTCGGCCTCAAAGAAATTGCCATGGCGGTCCTGGGCCCGTACCTTGGCCTTCATGGGACGCTTGACCACACCCCAGCGGCCGGGCACGCTGAGACAGCCCTCAAAGCCCTCCTGCTCCCCGTCGGTCCAGATGAGCTCCGGGTTCACCAGCTCCAGCATCTGGTCATTGCCGTCCACCACCACGACCACACGGCGCAGAATCCCGATCTGAGGGGCCGCCAGCCCCGCCCCGTTGGCATGGGCCAGGGTCTCCTTCATGTCGTCCAGCAGGTCGCCCAGACGGGCGTCAAATTTGGTGACGGCCCGGCACTTCTTGTGCAGCGCGGCGTCCTCTTCGGTCAGAATGGTCCTCAAAGCCATGGTTGTTTCCTCCTCAATCAAACGATATCCCTAGTCCATAGGGTCGGTATCGGCATAAACGGATATGCCGCGGTTTTGCTTGTCCTGCTGGGCGCAGCGCAGCAGATGGGCCACCAGCCGGCGCATGGACCGGTCGTTGCGGGCGCTCACCGTCACCCGGTAGCGGTAACGGTTGTTCACCTTGGCCACCGACGCCGGCGCCGGGCCCAGAATCTGTACCGGCCGCTCCCGCCACTCCGGCCCCCGCAGCCACGCCTCCAGCGTCTCCCGCAGCCGGAGACAGGCCCGAAAAACCGCGCCCTCCTCCAGCCCCGAGGCCGTGAGCACAAAGAGATCCCGGAAGGGCGGACAGCCCCGCAGCCGGCGCATCTCAATTTCCTGGCGGTAAAAGCTCCCGTAATCCTGCCGGGCCGCCAGGGTAATCACGTCGTTTTCCGGCGTAAAGGTCTGGATCATGGCCTGGCCGGTCTTGCTCCCCCGGCCGGCACGGCCCACCACCTGGGTGAGCAGCGAAAAGGTCCGCTCCGCCGCCCGGTAGTCGTCCAGATAGAGGGACTGGTCCGCCGAAATGACCCCCACCAGGGTGACATTTTCAAAGTCCAGCCCCTTGGCCACCATCTGGGTGCCCACCAGAATGGGGACCTTCTCCTGCCGGAACCGGTCCAGCAGCGCCTCGTGGGAGTGGGTGGCCGACACCGCGTCGGCGTCCAGCCGTAAAATCTCCGTGTGGGGAAAAAGGCTCTCCAGCTCGCTCTGCACCCGCTGGGTCCCCGCCCCCTGAAAGCTCAGCAGCCCGCCGCATTGGGGGCAGCTCCGGGGCAGAGGCTCCGAGTGGCCGCAGTAGTGGCACATCAGCCGTCCGTTGGCCGAGTGATAGGTGAGATACACCGAGCACCGGGGACAAGTGGGCACTGCCCCGCACTCGCCGCAGCTCACCATCCGGCTGGCGCCCCGCCGGTTGAGGAACAAAATGCTCTGCTCCCCACGGGCCAGATTCTCCTCCAGCGCCCGGCGCAGCGGCGCGCTGATGGAGCCTCCGTTGCCCCCTCTCAGCTCCTCCTTCAGGTCCACGATCTCCACCGAAGGCAGCTTTTGTCGGTTATACCGCCGGGACAGGGTGAAGAGATGGTATACCCCCGTTTGGGCCTGGTACATACTCTCCACCGACGGGGTGGCCGAGCCCAGCACCAGCAGGGCGTTCCAGCGGGCGCAGCGGTATTTGGCCACCTCCTGGGCGTGGTATTTGGGCACCTGCTCCGATTTGTAGCTGCCCTCCTGCTCCTCGTCCAGCACCACCAGCCCCAGGTCCGACAGCGGCGCGAACACCGCCGAACGGGTGCCCACCACTACCCTTGCCGCCCCCGACCGGATGCGCTTCCATTCGTCATACCGCTCCCCCGCCCGCAGAGAGCTGTGGAGCACCGCCACACCGCTCCCAAAATGGGCCGTAAAGAGCCGCAGCAGCTGGGGCGTCAGGGCGATCTCGGGCACCAGCACCAAGGCGCTTTTCCCCCGGTCCAGGGTGGCTTGAATGAGCTTGAGATAGACCTGGGTCTTGCCGCTACCCGTCACCCCCCACAAAAGCGCCGCGGCGGCCCGCCCGGCGGACGCCAGCGCGTCCAGACCCTCAAAGGCTCGCTGCTGCTCTTCGTTGAGTGTCACCGGCTCCGCCGCCTCCACCGGTCCCGGGTCCACCCGGCGGAAGGCCTCCCGCTCCTCCAGCGTGAGGATGCCGCTTTTGGCCAGGGAGCGGAGCGTGGCCATGGAAGCGCCGGTAAAGTAGCAAAGCTCCTTGGCCGACGCCTCCCCCAGCGCGCACAGCAGCTCGGTGACCGCGTAGCGCATGGGCGCGGTCCGGCGCCGTGGCGAGACCTGGGCCAGCGCCTCTTCCGGCGGAATGGCCAGCACCGCCACCCGCTCCCGCTTGTCTCCCACCCCCCGGGACGCGCTGGTCTCCAGCGCCAGAACCCCCCGCTCGGTGAGACGGCGCAGCGCCGGACCCGGGTCCCTGGCCCCAAAGGCCGCCCGGATGTGCCCCAGCTCCGCCGAACCGCCGGCGGCGTAGAGCAGCTCCACCACCTTCTGGGCCAGCTCCGATTTGCCCGCCGCCGCCTCCGCCTGGGCCTGGCTCACCTCCGGCCGGACCCGGTAGCGGTTCTGAAGGGAAAAATAGAGCCCCGCCGGCAGCATGGCCCGGGCGGCTTCATACACCGTGCAAAAATACCGCTCCGCCATCCACACCGCCAAATGCAGCCCCTCCTCCTCCAGCACCGGCTGTTCGTCCAGCTGGGTCAGCACCGGCTTGCACTTCTCCGGCGGCGTCTGGAGCGGCTCCATCGACAGCACGATCCCCTCCGTCCGGCGGTTGCCCGCCCCAAAGGGTACCAGTACCCGCATCCCGGCCCGCAGCGTGGGGGCCAGTCCCTGTGGAACCAGGTAGGTATAGGGCTTATCAATGGCATAGGTGGCCGCCGAAAGGGCCACACGGGCCGCCAACACGCCCCCTTCCATCCCGGTACCTCCTCTCTGTCAGCCAAAAAGGCAAGCGTCAGCGGCCACCGGCCCCGGCGCTTGCCTTCCGTCTTGGGTCAATCCTCGTCCGCCTGGGGGATCACCTTGCCCTCGGCCACCTCCCGGATGGCGATGGACACCGATTTATCGTCCAGAGGAACGCCGGTCTTTTCCGCCTCGCTGGCGATCTGCCGGGCCCGCTGGGCCACCACATTCACCAGCATATAACGGCTGGGCACCTGGGCCAGTAAATCCTTCATTGCAGGGTAGAGCATCATATTCCATCAGTCTCCTTTTCAGTCTCTTCACTCACACGTCGTCCACCAGGTGCATCCGGTTGCGGACGCGGCAGTCCTCCGCCGTCAGAATGGCGATGATTTCCGCCGCCGCCTGGCTCACCTTGTCGTTTACCACCAGATAGTCATAAGACGGGATGTTCCGGTATTCCTCCCGGGCCCGCTGAAGCCGCCCGCTGATGACGTCCTCCGGGTCGGTGGCCCGGCCATGCAGCCGGCGGGACAGCTCCTCAAAGGAGGGCGGGATAATGAAGATCAGCACCGCCTCCGGACACTTGGCCCGCACCGTCGCCGCGCCCTGGACCTCGATGTCCAGCAGCACGTCGATCCCCGCCGCCAGCTTGTCCTGGATGACCTTCAGCGAGGTGCCGTAATAGTTGTGCATATACTCGGCGTATTCCAGCAGCTCCTCCCGGGCAATCATCCCTTCAAACGTCTCCCGGGAGACAAAGTTGTAATTCACGCCGTCGGCCTCGCCCACCCGCGGGGTACGGGTGGTAAAGGACACCGAAAAATACATGTCCCGCCGCTCCCCCAGCAGCTCGGCGATCACCGTGCTCTTTCCCACCCCGGACGGGCCGGAAAGCACGATCAGCTGTCCCTTCTGCTTTTTCTTCTTCATCCCTGCGATTCCTCCTCCGACACGCCCAGACGCTGCCCCACTTCCTCCGGCTCCAGCGCCGAGAGCAGCACATGGTCGCTGTCCAGCACCAGCACCGCCCGGGTCCGGCGGCCAAAGCTGGCGTCGATCAGGTTGCCCCGCTCCCGGGCCTCCTGGATCAGGCGCTTGATGGGCGCCGACTCCGGACTGATAACCGCCAGCACCCGCTCCGCCGCCACCAGACTGCCAAAGCCTATGTTCACCAGCCTCATACCCGCCTCACTCGATGTTCTGGATCTGCTCGCGGATCTTCTCGATCTCGCCCTTGATGTCCACGACGATGCCGGCGGTCTCCACGTCGCTGCATTTGGAGCCGATGGTATTGGCCTCCCGGTTGAACTCCTGGATCAGGAAGTCCAGCTTGCGCCCCACCGGGCCTTCCGACCGGAGCATCTGGCGCAGCTGGGAGAGATGGCTGCGCAGGCGGACGGTCTCCTCGTCCACCGCCACCTTGTCCGCAAAAATAGCCGCCTCGGTCAGGATGCGGCTCTCATCCAGCTGGGTGTTTTGCAGCACCTCGGTGATGCGGGCGGTGAGCCGGGCCCGATAATCGGCCACGATGCCCGGACTCCGCGCCTCCACCCGGCCGGTGAGGGCCTCGATGGTGTCAGCCCGGCAGGCCACGTCCTGCTCCAGCTTTTCCCCTTCCCGGGTGCGCATGGCGTCAAAGTCGGCCAGGGCCAGCGACAGCACGGCGCAGATGTCCGCCGCCACCGCCTTCACGTCCTCCTCGTTCTTCTCCACCAGAAACACGTCGGGGAACCGGGAGAGGAGCGACACCGTGATCTCATCCTTCAGGCCGTAGCTCTCCCGCATCTCCCGCAGCGCCCGGTAGTACCCGTCCGCCACCGGACGGTTGAGCGACACCTTGACGTCCCCTTCCTCCGACGGGCCCAGCGTGACGAATACATCCACCTTTCCCCGGCTGATGGTCCCCTGTACCAGAGATTTGATGGCCTCCTCGGCAAAGACGTAAAGCCGGGGCAGCTTGATATTACAGTCCAGATACCGGTTGTTCACCGACCGGACCTCCACCGTGATCTTGCGGCCGCCGCGGACCTCTTCGCCGCGTCCATAGCCGGTCATGCTCTTGACCACAGACTTCCCTTCCTTCTTGCAGATGGTATCTTTAGATTATACCAGATCTTCCGCCCCTTGAAAAGAGGGCGGCACAGACGGAATTACCGGAACAGATACCGGTGGACCCGCGCCATATAAAATCCGATCAGCTTGGTAAAGCCGTAGTCGTAGACCACAAACACCGCCGTACCCACTCCGTACACCAGTGGCGTGCTGTCCAGCGCCGCGGGCAGGAAGGGGGTCAGCACCTCCCCGGCCAAAAACCACAGCACGCTCAGCATCCCGTAGAAAAAGGCCAGCTTTCCCAGCCAGCGCTGCCATTGATGAGCCAGCCGTTCCGCCGCCGATTTCACCATGGGATAAAGGCCGAAAAAGAGGAGATACAGCAGGGCGTTCCCCTTGTCCGGCAGCAGCAGCAGGGCCAGCAGTCCCGAGGCCCCGTAGCACAAAAGTCCCGCCTTGATCCCGCCCGCCGAGATCACCGCCGCCGCCGGCAGCAATCCCGCCGCCGCCACCAGGCCCATCCGGCCGGTGGGGAGATAGCAGGACCCAAAGAGTACCGCCAGCGACAGCGCCGTCAGCACCGCGCCCGCGGCCAGGCGTCTGGTCTGTGCGCCCCGGCCCATCTCAGTTGCACCCGCCGCACAGGCAGTTGAGACACATCAGCCCCGCGCAGCAGTCGCAGGCGTCCATTCCGCCCCCGTAGCCGTAGGGCTGATACGCCTGCCCCCCCTGCTGCATCCGGGCCAGAGCCTGCCGGTACTCCCCGTTGGAGGGGTCCATGTAACAGGCCGTCTGATAGTGCTGCATGGCCTCGTCCAGCCAGCCCTTCCGGTAGGCGATGCTGCCCATCAGAAAATGCCACTCCCCGTTCTGGGCCGGGGCGGTGCGCAGCAACTGCTCCGCCCGGTTCAGATCCCCCAGATTGATGGCCTGGCGCACCTGCTGATACACCCCGTGGCTGCCCTGCCCGCCGGCATTGGACGCGCTCTGATAGCTCCCCTGATAGCCGCCGCTCTGGTAGCTCTGCCCGCCGCCGGCCCGCTCCTTGGTGATCTGGTCGTAGGCCTCGTTGATCTCCTTCATCTTCTCCTCGGCCAGGTCCGCCAGAGGATTGTTCTGATAGTTGTCCGGATGGTACTTGCGGGCAAGCTCCCGATAAGCCCGCTTGACCTGCTCGTCAGTGGCGCTGGGCTCCACACCCAACACCCGGTAGGGATCGGTCATGGTGTTTTGTCTCCTATCTTGTATGATTTCTCTCTTATTAGGACGACAAGGGGTCCCGCCGGCCCTTCCGGCTCCCCCACCGTCCCTCCAGTACCAGGCGTTCCACCGCCGGAAGGCCCAGATACAGAATGTTGTCCACAATGCCCCGCCATTGGCCCAGCTCCACCAGCTGAGATGCGGAACCGGCCAGCGCACGGGAGTGGCGCAGCGTCAGCGCCAGCGCCTCCCGGCTCTCCTCCTCCGCGCCGGAAAAGCGAAGGGCAATGGGATTGTAGCGCCCCTTCTCCCGGTCCTCCGCCAGATCGTCCCAGGCGTCCACCAGATAGATCCACCGGCCCAGGTGGTACAAAAGCTGATACATGGCCCGGTCCGGACCGTCCCGGCCCGTCACCGGACCCGCCCCCGCCAGCAGACGGGCAAAGGCGTCCGCCGGCCGGTCGATGGAGGGCGTCCGGTCCCGCTCCAGATCGTGAAGCTCCGTCAGGCACTCCTTTACCGTTTTGTCAAAGTCCGGACAGTCCGCCCGGGCCCTGCGGTAGGCCCGCCCCAGCGCCAGGGAAAGACCCCGGGCCAAAAAACGCTCCCACCAGTTCCCGTCGGCCAGGGTGTCCTGTAACTTCCACCAGGCCAGGATCACGCTCTCCCCCGCTGCCCGGTCCATCCCCGGATGGGGGGCGGTGCAGGGCTTCTTCCCGCACCACAGCCTGGCCGGACAGCGGCACCGGGTCCGCCCCGGTCCCTCCGCCGGCGGCAGAAGGAGCATGGCCAGCAGCGTAAAGTCGTAGCTGAGAAAAAAACGGGACAAAAAACCGTATTTCCGACCCATGGCGGTACACAGGCCGCAGTATACCGCCTGATAGCTCTCCCACTCCCGCACCTTCAGCTCGGCGCGGAGGGGCCGTACATAGCCGAACACCTCAGCCGCGCAGGATCTCGGTGATGCGGAAGGCGTTCTGCCGGCTCCGCTTCACCTGCCGGTCCAGCAGCACCGCGCCGCACAGCCCCAGCAAAAAGCCCGCGATGGCCGCGGCGATGGCGCCGCTCTCGCTGCCAAACAGTCCGCCGACCAGATAGTAGCCCACGAAAAAGAGGAGAAAGGGAACCAGATAGACCACCGCCGCGATGCGCAGGATGCCCTTGGAGTCGCTCTCCACCCGGACCGTATCCCCCGGCTCCGCTTGGACCGGGTTGGCCGCCACCGTGGTCACCTCCATCTGGACCAGCATCTCGCTGCATCCGCCGCCGCACTGGGAGCAGTCGTGGCCGCAGGCCGACTTCCGCGGCACCGCGACCTCCGCCCGCCCATCGGCCAAAAGGCGCTTTACTCTTGCCGTTTGTACCATGTCAACTCCTCTTTCCCCTTCACTCCCGCTGTACCGACACCGATACCCGGTAGGAGCCTACCACGCCCACGTCGCTGCTGCCGTTGAGATAGATCTGCACCGGCACCGTCTGACTGCCCACCGCGGTGACGCCGCTCAAATCGGCCACCACCCGCAGCTGGGAGGCAATTACAGACTCCACCGCCTCGGCGTCCTCACCCCGGATCTGCACCTGAAAGGACTGGGTCACCACAGTGGCGGTGTACCCCTCGGGCAGGTTGGCCTGCTCGATGCTCCCCGTCTCCACCTCGATGGTCCGGGAGGTCAGACCGCTCAGCTTGACCGTCACCGTGGCCTGGGTCACCCCGCTGACGTTGGTCAGCTCGCTGTCCAACTGGATGGGGATGGTATATTCCTCCTGGGTATAGATCTGGCTCAGGTCGATGATCTTGGGCAGGGTGATCTCGGTGAGGCCCTCCAGTGCGCTGGCACTCCCCGCCACGGTGATCGACTTGGGCTCGATGTCCACCTCCGCGTGGTCGGCCGTGGCTCCGCCTCCCGCCTTCAGGTCCACCGTCAGCTTGACCTCCTTGGTCTGCACCACCGGCAGCGTCACCTGCACCGTATCCATGTCCACCGCCAGGTGGAGGGCTTCCTGATCCAGCATCTGGCCGTCCGTCCCCACCAGCTGCACCGGCAGCTCGCCGGTGTAGGTCTCCGACAGGGGCGCCTCGCTGCTCACCACCACCACCGCGTGGTCCACCTGGTTCACCGCCGACGACTCGCCGCTCACCGAGACGGTGCCCGGTACAATGGAGAATTCCCCAATCTGGTAGCCGTCGGCCACCACTACGTCGCTGTCCAGACGGCCCTGCACCTCCACATTGCGCTCAACGAGACGGGCAACCGTAAAGGTGATCTCCTTGTTCTCCGTCAGGTCGGTCACGCTGGAGCTGGAAACCGTATTGGGCGTCACCAGCCGGTAGGTGCTGGTATATTCCTTGGGGTCCTCAATCTTGGAGACGTCCACCACAACGCTCACCGTGTCGCTGTTGAACTTGAAGAGAGAGCTGCGGTTGACCCGCAGCTTCAGGTTGACCGTCTGGTCCGCTCCTTCGGTAATCATCAGCATCCGGTCGGCCAGGTCGTCCTTCCCCTCAAAGACCACGGGGATATTGTAGAGCTCCACCGTGGTCTCCACATTCAGGTCGGAGCCCACATACATCCACATGATGATGGCCACCAGAACAGAGAGGATGGCGTAGGTCCATTTACTTTCCTTGATTTTCTCCACTCTGTTCTCCTCCTTTCATGCCCTTGAGCCGGTTGCGGAGCCAGCTGAATTTCTGCTCCTCGCTCTCCTGCCGGGGCAGCAGCTCGTTGCGCAGCAGCCGCTCCAGCGTCTCGGGGGCCAGATGGCGCTTGAGCATCCCGCCCACCGCCACCGAAATGGAGCCCGTCTCCTCCGAGACGATGGCCACCACCGCATCGGAGTGTTCACTGGCGCCGATGCCTGCCCGGTGGCGCATCCCCAGATCCCGGGACAAATTTACGTTGCCCGACAGGGGCAGCACGCAGCCCGCGCCCACAATGCGCCCGTTGCGCACGATGACCGCGCCGTCATGGAGGGGCGCCTTGTTCCAGAAAAGATTTTTCAAAAGCTCGCTGTTGACCTCGCATTCCAGGGCGGTGCCCGTCTTGATGCAGTCGTCAAAGCGGTTCTTCCGCTCAAAGACCATCAGCGCGCCGGTCTTGCTCTTGGAAAGGGAGGTGTACGCCTCCACCGTCTGCTGGATGGCGTGCTCAATCTCGTCGGGGGCGTTGGGATGGCCCATCAGGTCCCCCAGCCGGCTGCTGCCCATCTGCTCCAAAAATTTGCGGATCTCCGGCTGGAACAGGATCACCAGGGCCAGAACGCCCCAGGATACCACCTGGTTGAGCAGAAAGTTCAATGTATAGAGCTCGAAAAACTCCGACAGTCCCGCCGCCACCAGCACCAGCACCACGCCCTTGGCTACCTGGCCGGTACTGGTCCGCCGGACCAGCATCATCACTTTATAGATCAGAAGGGCGATGATGCCAACGTCGATGATGTCCGCAATATGGATCAGCCGCAGAACACTGATCACATTTTGCAGGATCTGAAGAAAATATTCCATGTGCAACGCTCCATTCCCGGTCTTTTGCCGTCTCTCCGGTACACACATGCCGCCGATCGGCCTTCCATCCATCCAACGCCGGTCTATTCAGCAGTCAATATTATACTTTGTTTCTCCTCCATTGGCAATACGGCAACCATTAAATTTCTATGAATTCAGTGCTCTAATTGTCCATTTTGCACCGTATGCCCAGGGATTTTCCGAGGAGAATCGGCGCTTTTCTCATGGAGCCCCCTTTCCGCCGGACAGCCGCCGCACCCCCCGCCCTCCCGCGGCATAGGATGGGGCGAGAGGAGCGTTCTGCCATGGTCTATTATCTCATCCTTTGCCGTTCCCTGACCTACGCCCAGCGGACGGCCACCGCCCTGGAGCGGGCGGGCATCACCGCCTATATCCTCCGTTCCCCCAAGCGCATCGCCGGCGAGGGCTGCGGCTATTCGGTCAAAATCGCCGAACGGAACCTGGCCGCCGCCCTTCTGGCCCTCCGCCGGGCGGAATTGACCCCGAAACAGGTCTACCTCACCGCCGGAGACGGCAGCTATCGGGAGGTGCTGTTATGATCTATCTGGACTGCGCCGCCACCACCCTCCAAAAGCCGCCCGCCGTGGTCCGGGCCGCCGCCTGGGCCGTGGGACGCCTGGCCACTCCGGGACGGGGCGGACATCCCGCCGCCGCCCAGGCCGCCGCCCTCGCCTTCCGCTGCCGGGAGGAGGCCGCCGCCCTCTTCGGCGTGGCCGATCCGGAGCGGGTCATCTTTACCGCCAACGCCACCCACGCGCTCAACATCGCCATACGGTCCCTGGTGCCGCCGGGCGGACGGGTGGTCCTCTCCGGCTGGGAGCACAACGCCGTGACGCGGCCTCTGGCCGCCCTGGACGCCAAGGTCCGCATCGCGGCCACCCCCCTCTTTCGTCCTCAGGCGGCGCTGGACGCCTTCCGGGCAGCCGTTGAGCCTGGCGTGGACGCCGTGATATGCACCCATGTGTCCAATGTGTTCGGCTATACCCTCCCCGTGGCGGACATCGCCGCCCTCTGCCGGCAGCGCGGGGTACCCCTCATCGTGGACGCCGCCCAATCCGCCGGCTGTCTGCCCCTGGATCTGGACGGTTGGGGCGCCGCCTTTATCGCCATGCCGGGACATAAGGGGCTGTACGGTCCCCAGGGCACCGGGCTTTTGCTGTGCGGACGGCAGGTCCGGACTGCGCCGCTGCTGTATGGCGGCACCGGCAGCGCCTCTGCCAGTCCCGAAATGCCCCCTTTCCTCCCCGATCGGCTGGAGGCCGGTACTCATAATATGCCCGGAATTGCCGGACTGCTGCAGGGCCTGCGTTTTGTGCGATGCATGGGCACGGGGCGAATTCTGGCCCACGAGCGGCGGCTGACGGCCCAGGCCGCCGGCGGGCTGAAGAGGCTTTCGAGGGTACGGGTCTTTTCCGGCCCCGCCCAGACCGGGGTGCTCTCCTTTCAGATAGCGGGTGTGGACTGCGAAGAAGCCGCCGCGCGGCTGGGGCAGATGGGCATTGCGGTCCGGGCCGGGCTCCACTGCGCGCCCATGGCCCACGAGTCGGGGGGAACCTTTGAGGAGGGGACGGTGCGGGCCAGCTTCTCCGCCTTCAATACCCAAGGGGAGGCGGCCCGGCTGGTGCGCTGTGTGGCCCGGCTGACAGGGCGTTAAAAAACAGGCGGAGCGAATGGATCAGGGCCATTGCTCTGCCTGTTTGGATGGTTGGACAGGTTGTGTCCGGGTTTTAGGCGGGCATGGGACTTTTGTCCGCTGCGGCGGACGGCCAGGGGCGCTGCCCCTGGACCCCGCCGCTTTTTGCAAAAAGCGGCCAAAAACTCAAATCTCCTCCAAAAGAGCCACCGCGTGCGCCGCCATTCCCTCGCCCGCGCCGGTAAAGCCCAGTCCTTCCTCCGTGGTGGCTTTGACATTGACCCGGTCCGACGAAAGGCCCAGATGCCGGGCCAGATTGGCCCGCATCTGCGGAATGTGGGGGGCCAGCTTGGGCCGCTGGGCCAAAATCGTGGCGTCCACGTTGCCCACCCGGAAGCCTTTTTCCGAAAGCATCTCCATGACCTTGTCCAGCAAAAGCAGGCTGTCCGCCCCCGCATAGGCCGGGTCCGTGTCCGGAAAGGCGTGGCCGATGTCCCAAAGACCGGCCGCGCCCAGCAGCGCGTCCATCACCGCATGGGTCAGTACGTCCGCGTCGGAGTGGCCCAGCAGACCCTTTTCGTAGGGGATGTCCACGCCCCCCAGAATCAATGCCCGGCCTTGTGTCAGTTTATGTACGTCGTAACCGTGTCCGATGCGCATATGCTTCTTCCTTTCAGCTCTGCCGCCAGGACAGCAGGGCCTCCGCCACTGCCAGATCCTCCGGTGTGGTGATTTTGATGTTGGTGTAGTCGCCCTCCGTCAGGAATACCTGCATCCCCAGGCGCTCCACCGCCGAGCAGTCGTCCGTGATGGGGGCTCCCTCCTCCACCGCCTTGCCCAGCGCGCCCCGGATCAGATCCGCCGCGAAAACCTGGGGCGTCTGAACCGCGAACAGCGCCGACCGGTCCGGCGTCTCCTCCACCAGACCGTCATGAGCCCGCTTGACCGTGTCCTTCAGCGGTACCGCCGGCGCCGCCGCTCCACGCTCCCACGCCATGCGGATGGCCCCGTCAATCACCGCCGGCGTGACCAGGGGACGGGCTCCGTCATGAATGGCCACCAGCTCGGTCTCCTCCGGCAGCGCCCGAATGCCCCGCAGCACCGACTCCGCCCGGCTGGCGCCCCCCACCACCACCTTGCTCACCTTGGAGAGCGCCCCCTCCCGGCAGAGCTGGCTGATGGGCACCATCAGGTCCTCCCGGGTCACCACCACGATCTCCGTGATCCAGGCGCTGCGCTCCAGCGCCCGCAGAGTATGCACCAGCACCGGTACTCCGTCCAGCGGCAGCAGGATCTTGTCCTGCCCGCCCATCCGGGTGGACGACCCCGCCGCCGGTACCACCGCCGCGCAGCGCGGCGCCTCCCCTTCCTCCCGGCCAAAGAGCCGCTTCAAAAATCCTGCCATGCGCTTCCTCCCCTTCCACACGAAAAAGGAGCCCGGAGGGGCTCCCTGTTCCGATGCCGAAATGACCGCCCGATTCAGGCCAGCGCCTGCTCGACCCGGGCTTCCACGTCCTCATATTTGGCGTTCTGGGCCAAAACCAGCTCAGAGATCAGGATCTGCTTGGCCGAGTGGAGCATCTTCCGCTCCCCGGTGGACAGGCCCCGCTCTCCTTCCCGCTGTACCAGGCCCTTGATGACCCGCGCTACCTCCAGCAAATCGCCGCTCTTCAGCCGGGCCATGTTCTCCCGGTAGCGCTGGTTCCAGTTGGAGGTCATCTCCACCTGGATGCTGGAGAGCTGCGCGATGATGCGCTCCGCTTCCTCGCCCGGTACGATGGGCCGTACCCCAATCTCCGCGCAGTGCTCGGTGGGTACCATGACCATCATACCGCCTACCGGCAGCTTGAGGATATAGTATTCCCGCACCACGCCGTCCACCTTTTTTTGTACGATGCTGTCTACCACGCCAGCACCATGCATCGGATGGACGATCTTATCTCCGATCTGAAACATGATACTCACCTCCTGATTCCGGTTGCTTCCCTAAAATTGTAAGGCTTCGCTATTACACTTTGTATTATACGCCTTTTTGGGCGTTTTGGCAAGGAAATTTACCGAAAATTTTCCTGTTCTTTCGTTTCTCTGTATCTTCTCGCGGAAAAAACAGCGTACGGAAAAGGTCCGCACCCACCGGAGCGGGTGCGGACCTTCTTGTGTCCTGCGTATGCGTTTGGGGGATGGGCCTTACTCGGCGTCCGCGCCCTGGACGTCGTCCAGCAGCGCACGGATGGACAGAGAGACCTTCTTCTTCTCGTAGTCGATGTCGGTGATCTTCACGTCCACCATATCGCCCTCGGCCAGCACGTCGCCGGGCTTGTCGATGCGGTGGTCGGCGATCTGGGAAATGTGGATCAGGCCGTCCACGCCGGGCACGACCTCGGCAAAGGCGCCGAAGGTCATCAGCTTCACCACACGGACGTTGGCCACGTCGCCCACACTGTACTTGTCGGTGAACACGGCCCAGGGGTCCTGATTGCGGTCCTTCATGCCCAGAGAGATCTTCTTCTTCTCGGTGTCGAAGGAGATGACGTACACCTCAACGGCGTCGCCCACCTTCACCACCTCGGAGGGATGCTTGATGCGGCTCCAGGACAGCTCGGAGATGTGGACCATGCCGTCCACGCCGCCGATGTCCACGAAGGCGCCGTAAGAGGTGAGGGACTTCACCACGCCGGCGTAGCGCTTGCCTACCTCGATGTTGTTCCACACCTCGGCGGCCTTGGCGGCGCGCTCCTCGGCCTGCACGGCACGGATGGAGCCCACCACGCGCTTGCGGGCACGGTTGACCTCGGTGATGCGCAGGCGGACCTTCTGCTTGACCAGCTCGGTCATGGCAGCGTCCCGGGGCAGACCGGTCTGGGACGCGGGGATAAACACACGGATACCCTTCACGTTGGCAACCACGCCGCCCTTGTTCTCCTCGGTGATGAGGCCCTCGACCACGGTCTTTTCCTCGCGGGCCTGCTCGATGTCCTCCCAGTTCTTGACCGAGTCAAGACGCTTCTTGGACAGGGTGACCACACCCTCCTGATCGTTGACCCGCATCACGTAGGTCTCGATCTCATCGCCGATCTTCACGATGTCCTCGACCTTTACAGTGGGATCGTCGGTCAGCTCGGAGACCGGTATGTAACCGGCCTGCTTGGCGCCCAGATCCACATAGATCTCAGTCGGCGTGATGCCAGTGACGACGCCAGTGACCTTCTCCCCTGTATTTAAAGTTTTGATCGACTTCTCCAGCATTTCAGCAAAGGATTCTTCGATCTCCATGTTTTCTTCGCTCATTTTGTCATAGACCTCCTTTATAATCCACCCGGGCGTGGACGCACCCGCGGTGATTCCAACAGAAGCCTTCCCGTACAGGTTGGAAGGTTCCAGTTCCTCCGCCCGTTCGATCCACAAGACCGTCGGACAGAGAGCCGCGCAAAGCTCGGCTAGGCGCCGTGTGTTGGAGCTCTCCCGGCTGCCAATGACGATCATGGCCTCATTCCGGGCCGCCAGCTCCTGAGCCTCGGCCTGTCGTTTACACGTAGCATTACATATTGTATCAGATATTTTGATATTTGTACACTCTTTTTTTGCTTTTTTTATACACCGCTCCCACCGCTCTCTGGTAGAAGTGGTTTGTGATACCATCGCCAGCGGCATCCGGCAGCGGCGCGGGTCCGCCGCCAGCCAGTCCCCCAGCGCCTCCGGGCCGTCCAGCACCACCGCGTTGGTGCACCATCCCGCGATGGCCTGGATCTCCGGGTGGCTGGGACTGCCGATGATGAGAGGACACCGCCCCTCCGCCTCCGCCTGGGCCACCAGCTTGTGGATGCGGGAGACGTTGGGACAGGTGGTGTCGATGATCTCCGCGCCTCTGGCCTGGAGGGCGTCATAGACCGCCTTCCCCTCCCCGTGGGAGCGGATGATGACCGCGCTCCCCGCCGGCGCGTCCTCCGGACGTTCCACCACCGATACCCCCTGGGCCTCCAGCGCCTCAATGACGCTGTTGTTGTGGATGATGTGCCCCAGCATCACGCAGGGACGGCCCGACGCCGCCGCCTGCTGGGCCACCTCCACCGCCCGGCGCACCCCGTAGCAAAAGCCCGCCGATTTGGCCAGCTCCACCTTCATCCGATCTTCTCCTCCAGCGCGTCGATCCGGTTCATGAGATCGGCGGTAATGGCCTCATACTCCTCCGGCGTGCCCTTTCTCGTCTCGGTCTTGGGAAAATATGGCTCGCCGAACACCACCGGCGTGGGACGGAACAAGTTCTTTTTCTCCGGGATGTACACCGGCAGGATGGGCACCCCGCACCGCACCGCCAGCATGGCGGCTCCCGCCTTGGGGTCCCGCACGTCGCCCCGGCTCTTGCGCACCCGGTGGCCCTCCGGATAGACCAGCACCTTCTCGCCGCCCCGCAGATACTTCATCGCCGTGCGGATGGCGCCCACGTCGGCGCTCCCCCGGTCCACGCCGAACACCCCCGCCTTGCGCAGCAAAAAGCCCACCACCGGCAGGCGGGTCAGCTCCACCTTCGCCATGGGCCGTACCTGGCACTTCTCCCGGGTGACCGCGTAGACCAGCATCAGCGGGTCCGCCGCGCTGGTGTGGTTGCCACAGATCATGCAGCCCCCCTCCGGAATATTCTCCCGGCCGATGGCCTTCACCGGGTGGATGAGGTTCATAAAGGGCCATACGGCCGTATATATCATCGTATACCAAGTTTCGGTCTTCATTGCGCAAGCTGCCTCCTTATCAAATTGAGCAGGAGGTCCAAGCTCTCCTCCTGGCTTTTGCCGGTGGTATCCACCGCCACCGCGTCCTCCGCCTGGCGCAGCGGCGCGGCGGTACGGCTGGTGTCCCGCTCGTCCCGGGCCACGATGTCCCGCAGGACGGTCTCATAGTCTACCTCCGTCCCCCGCAGCAGCAGCTCCTCATATCTCCGCCTGGCACGCTCCTCCGCCGTGGCCGTGAGAAAAATCTTCACGTCCGCGCCGGGCAGCACCACCGTGCCGATGTCCCGGCCGTCCATCACCACATCGCGGCTGGCCGCCAGGTCCCGCTGCATATCCATCAAAAAGGTCCGCACCGCCGGAATCGCCGACACCGCCGACGCCCCCGCCGACACCGCCGGCGTGCGGATCTCCTCCGTTACGTCCGCCCCGTCCAGGTACATGTGCTGCAATCCGTCCGCCCCGTACCCCAGGTCGATCTTGATCCCATGCAGCACCTCCAGTACGTCGGCGCTGTTGGCCGGGTCGATCCCCCGGCGCAGCGCCGCCAAAGCCAGCGTGCGGTAAATCGCGCCGGTATCCACATACAAAAAGCCCAGCGCCTTGGCAATCTGACGGGCCAGGGTACTCTTTCCGGCCCCGGACGGTCCGTCGATGGCGATGCTCTTCTTCGACATGTCCACTGCTCCTTTATTCTCTGTCTTCCGCGCAGAAAAGCGCGGCGCTCTCTCCGGCCGCCCGACCGCTGGACCAGGCCACCTGCAAATTAAAGCCGCCGGTATATCCGTCCACGTCCAGCAGTTCCCCGGCCAGATAAAGACCGGGCAGCTTTTTGGACGCCATGGTGTGGGGGTCCACCTCGCTGACCTTTACCCCGCCGCTGGTGACAATGGCCTCGGCGATGGGCCGGGGACCGGTGATGTCCACCCGGAACCCCTTCAGCTCCTCCAGAAGCCGGCGGCGCTGGGCCCTGGTCACCCCGTTCACCGACAGGTCCCCGGGAATCCCACACCGCTCCGCCATCACCGGCACCATCAGCCGGGGCAGCAAGCCCTCCAGCACGTTGTGAAACGCCCGGTTGGGCTGGGCCGCAAAGTCCCGCAGCAGCCGCTGGTCCAGCTTCTCCTCGTCCAGCGCCGGCTTTAAGTCGATCCACACCGTGTACCGGTCCTTCTCAAACTCCCGCATATGGGCCGAGGCGCTGAGGATCAGCGGCCCGGTGACGCCAAAATGGGTGAAGAGCATCTCCCCCTGCTCGGCGTAGACCACCTTTTTCTTCTGATTCTTCACCCGGACGGCCACGTTGCGCAGGGAAAGGCCCTGCATCCTCCGGCAGTCCTCTCCCGCCGCCTCCAGCGGCACCAGAGAGGGCTTGGGCGGGATGATCGTATGTCCCGCCGCCGCGGCCATGGCGTATCCGTCGCCGGTGGAGCCGGTCAGCGGATAGGAGGCTCCGCCGGTGGCCAGCACCACCGCCTTGCCCCGGACCGTCCCGTGGACCCCCCGCAC
>NZ_JACLZC010000034.1 GCF_016901735.1 Pseudoflavonifractor phocaeensis
GACACTGTCCGCCCCATCTTTCTTGTGGGCACCGCCGCCCTCGGCGGGGGAGTGCGATCCCCTCCCGTCTTGTAGGGGCGACCCTTGTGGTCGCCCGCATCCATGCAGGTATTTTGACGTTTCCTGCAACACGTTCCACTTTTTCGACAGCCTGAACTCCGAACCAAGCGGAAGCAGATTGAGTAGGCCCTGCACGAGCGCTAGCCCGTGATCTGCGGCGGAGGCACGTCTTCCGGATATATGCCAAACCAGAACTTGAACCACTCATCATAGTCCTCATACTGATCCGGTGCTCCGGCCTTTTCGTCCTTTTTCCGTTCCTGGTATCCGTCGTAGAATCCCTGGTCATATCCTTCATTCCAGATTTCACCCTCATAGGTGGGTTGATAGTCAGTCCATCCGTATGCCGATGCAGCGCCGTCCTGCAGGCCGTTTTGGTATGCCTCTTCGGTTGCCTCGTCCACGACATCCTCGGCCCTTCGCTCCCCGTCCCGGTACCCCTCCAGATAGGCCTCTTGCAGTTGCGCCTCGCTGGCATCGCATCCGCTCAGGATAACGCAAAGGAGCAGACATAAAACCACAGTTCATTTCATTCCTCTTCCCAGCCTTTCAAAAGCTTCAGGATGGCTCGTTTCTTTTCTTTCGGTGCTTGTATATCTTCTGACTGTAATGTTTGATTGTCTCCAACTTGATTATATTACATCCATCTGTAACGGTCAAAGAAAACAGGGATGGGCCATGGGAAATTTAGAATCGTCAAAGACGCGAAACGCTTTCCTTGATATTTGACGTTTGCAAATCCGTTTGCGATTTTTTGCGAGTATTCCTTTTGATACAAAATATATCGAAAGGAATACTCGCAAACCCTTGCGGCAGTAAAAAATCCCCCGCAACCATTCCGGTTACGGGGGATTCAACGAGTGCGGATGACGGGACTTGAACCCGTACGTCATGGACACACGCACCTCAAACGTGCCTGTCTACCAGTTCCAGCACATCCGCATATTTGATTTGGTCTCTTGCAGACCGCTTGATTATTATAGCTCCGACGCTTCCATTTGTCAAGGAGGAATTTGGGGAAATTCGATTCTTTTTTTGGGGGCTTGTTCTGATGGGAAAGCTCCTGTATACTGAACCCAAGCAAACTTCGGCTGCGGAGGTGGAAGCCATGCTGGATCTGACACATATGGAGCGTTACCATGAGGGGAACCGTCTGGAGGCCAAGCTGGCCACCGGCGGCTTGCCGGAGAGTATCTGGGAGACCTATTCGGCCTTTGCCAATACGGAGGGCGGACTGATTTTGCTGGGGGTGGAGGAGTGGGAGGACCATTCGCTGCACATCCAGGGTCTGCTGGACCCGGAGGAGATGCTGGCTCAGTTTTTGAGTCTGTGCGCCGACCCGAAGGTGGTCAGCGCGGACCTGATCGGCGGCGGACAGGGGCGCGCCCAGGTAATGGAGACGGCGCAGGGCGCGGTGATCGCCATTGAGCTCCCGCCGGCGCCGGCGGGGCAGCGTCCGGTCTATGTGGGCGGGGACCGTTACCGCGGCTCATACTGCCGGAAGGGAGACGGAGATTACCGTCTTTCCCGGGAAATGGTGGACCGGATGGGGGGCGTCCCGCCCGTGGAAGAGAGGAATTGACTTTTTGTCCATAATTAAGTAAAATATGGAAAAGAGAGAAGAGGGAAACGTAGGATGAAATGTCCGAGCTGTGGAAGAGAGATTCCCCAGGGCCAGAACTGGTGCCGCATGTGTCAGCCGGAGAGCTGGGAAGGGTTTTATGAGAATGAGAAGGAGGCGCCGCAGACGGGCAAGGGAAACCGGCACGTCTGGGAGGACGGAAAGGACGTTTTGCCGGAGCGGCCGGAGAACAGCAACAGCGATGGGATGTGGCTGGCGCGTCTGGAATGGGTAGACCCGAAAAAGCAGAAGGAAGCCTACAATCCTGTGTTGCAGCCGCTGGCGCTGGCGCGTCCCGTCCCCATGACGGAGGAGGAGCGGAGAGAGACCGCCGTGGTGGTGGAAGAGCCCGCCGTCCCGGAGGTTCGGGGGACGCCGGAGGTTCCCAAGGAACAGGAGCCGGTCATCTCCTATCTGCCGCCCAAGGAGCCGGGCATTTTTCTGACGAATCGAAAGGTAGTTATGGCCCTCGGCTGCGTGCTGGCCCTGACCCTTGCCGGCGCGTGGATCGGCTGGGTGCTGGGCGGACGACAGACCGCCGGGGAATATGAGGACCAGATGTCCGGGCTGACCCGGGAGCTGGAGGATGTCCGGGAGGAGGCGGAAGCGCTCCAGAGTGAGCGGGACAAGCTTGCGGAGGAACAGGAGGCGCTGCTCAGCCTCAGCGAGACGCTGGCCGCGGGGGATGAGCTGGAGGCGCTGGAGTTGGCCGACGCATATTCGGACCTGCTGCCCGGCGACCTTTTGAGCGGAGTACGCGGCAGGGTCTACGAGGCGGGCAAGGCGTCCTACCTGAACGGGGACAAGAACCAGGCGGAGGAATATTTCTCCGCCTTGGGAGACTGGTCCCGAAGCGCGGACTATCTGGACCTGATCCGGATGGAGCGGGATGGCGTGGACGAATCGGACTATGACCGGCTGGTGGAGATCGTGGATCTGCCCAACGCCAGCGCCCTTCTGTTTGCCGACGAGGACATGAGCCTGACTTATCTGGAAGGGGAGTGGGAGACGGGTACGCTGGACGACTACTATTTCAAGATGGTGAAAAACGACGAAGGCGGACATACCGCCTCCTACAACCTGCCCAGCTTTGATTTGGAGGGCTATTTCTATTTGGAGGACGGCGTGTACGCCGTGGGCACGGAGAAGGAGACGGCGGTGGATTATTTCCGCTTCACCGCTGCGGGCAAGAACGACCTGGAAGTATATTGCTACAAGGACGGCCAGACCTACACCCTGCACCGGGCGTAACCGGTGGATTTGACAGAGCGGGGGAAGAACGATTATAATAAGGGTTCCACATGCGCCGGACGAGGGACAGAGCGCTGGGGGAGGTGGGACGATGACCTTTGAGGAGCTGAAGGAAAAGGCCCGGGAGCTGCCGCTCAAGCCGGGCGTATATATCATGCAGAACGCCCGCAGCGAGGTCATCTATGTGGGCAAGGCCAAGGCGCTGAAAAACCGGGTCAGCCAGTATTTTCAGGACTCCGCCTCCCATACCGAAAAGACCAGGGCCATGGTCAGCCAGATCGACCACTTTGACGTCATCGTGGCGGACTCGGAATTCGAGGCGCTGGTGCTGGAGAACTCCCTCATCAAGCGGCATCAGCCCCATTATAATATTCTGCTCAAGGACGGCAAGGGATATCCCTATATCCGCCTGACCGTGCGGGAGGAATACCCCCGGTTTTCCCTGGTCAACCGGGTGGAGGAGGACGGCGCCCGCTATTTCGGCCCTTACGGCTCCCGTGGGAGCACCCAGGGCATTCTGGACGCCATCCGCACGGCGCTGCGTCTGCCGGACTGCGACCGGGTCTTTCCGCGGGACGTAGGTAAGGGACGGCCCTGTCTCAACTACCATATGGGCCGATGCGACGGCTACTGCCGCCGGGAGATGACGGCGGAGCACTACCGGAAGGCCATCGACCAGGCCATCCGGCTGCTGGAGGGAAAGTTCCAGGAGACGGGGGAGCAGTTGCTCCGGGAGATGGAGGAGGCGGCCCAGGCGCTGCGCTTTGAAAAGGCGGCGGAGCTGCGGGACCGGTACCGGGCCATTGAGCTGCTGGGCAAGCGGCAGAAGGTGGTGGCCGGTTCGCTGGCGGACACCGACGTGGTGGGCTTTCACCAGGGGGTGGCCCGCAGCTGCTTTGTGGTGCTCCACTATATCCGGGGGGATCTGGCGGCAAAGGACTGGGAGCTGGTGCCCAACCCGGTGGAGGCCGGGGAGGGAGAGACGGTCTCCGCCCTGCTCCGGCAGTTTTACAGCGGACGGCAGGTCCTGCCCAGACAGATTCTGCTGCCCTGCGAGCTGGAGGACGAGGCGCCGCTGGGGCGGATGCTCTCGGAGGAGGCCGGGTTCCGGGTGACGCTGGTGACGCCTCAGCGGGGAGCCAAGGCGGACCTGATCCGTCTGGCCAACAAGAACGCGGTGGAGGAGGTGGAGCGGTGGACCGGTCGGGAGGAGCGGCAGAGCAAGCTCATGGAGCAGCTGGGCAGGCTGATGGGGCTGGACCATCCCCCCAAACGGATGGAGGCGTATGACATCTCCAACACCGGAAAGGACGACATTGTGGCGTCCATGACGGTTTTTGTGGATGGGAAGCCCAAAAAACGGGACTACCGGCATTTCAAGCTGAAGGACATGGAGCACCCCGACGACTACGCCAGCATGGAGCAGGTGCTGCGCCGCCGGTTCCGGCGGTATCTGGAGGGGGACGAGAAATTCGACCAGCTGCCCGATGTGCTCCTCATTGACGGCGGCGTCAACCACGCCAAGGTGGCGCTGGAGGCGCTGACCGGGCTGGGACTGGAGGTGCCGGTGTTCGGCATGGTGAAGGACGACCGCCACCGGACCCGGGGGCTGGTGACGCCGGAGGGGGCGGAGCTGGGCTTGCAGGGAAATCCCGCCCTCTTCGCGCTGATCGGGCAGATTCAGGAGGAGACCCACCGGTCGGCCATCACCTTCAACCGGCTCCAGCGGACCAAGCGGGTGCAGGGTTCGGTGCTGGACCAGATTCCGGGGATTGGGGAAAAGCGCCGGAACGAGCTGCTGCGCACCTTCAAGAGCGTCAAAAAGATACGGGCGGCCAGTCTGGCGGAGCTGGAAGCGGTTCTGCCGGCAAGCGCCGCCCAGGCAGTCTATACATTTTTCCGTCAGGAGCAGGAGCGCCCGCCGGAAGAGAAGGAAAGGAAGTCATAATATGCGCGTCATCACCGGAAGCGCCCGGGGCAAGCGGCTGCGGGAGCTGGAGGGTCTGGAGACCCGGCCCACCACCGACCGGGTCAAGGAGTCGATTTTCAATATCGTGCAGTTCGACGTGGAGGGGCGGAAGGTGCTGGACCTGTTCGGCGGCACCGGCCAGCTGGGGATCGAGGCATTGTCCCGGGGCGCGGAGCGGTGTACCTTTGTGGATATGCGCCGGGACGCGGTAAACGTGATCCGGGAGAATCTGAAGGCCACCCGTCTGGCGGAGCGGGCCCAGGTGTTCCAGGGGGACGCCATGGCCTGGCTGCGGAGCTGCCGTGAAAAGTTCGATCTGGTGTTTCTGGACCCGCCCTACGCCTCCGGACTGCTCCAGCAGGCCCTGGAAACCGGCTGTGACATTGACATTTTGACGGAAAATGGTATAATAGTCTGCGAAAGTGCCGTGGACACCCCGCTGCCTGAACTGCGGGCGCCCTATGTAAAGGGGCGGGAATACCGCTACGGCAAGATCAAAATCACATTGTACCGGCGGGAGCTGTGAGGCGCCCGGGAGAGGAGAGAGGGACTGTGAAGACCGCCATCTATCCGGGCAGCTTCGACCCCATCACACTGGGACATTTGAATATCATCAAGCGGGCGGCGCTGTGCTTTGACAAGCTGATTGTCTGCGTGCTGGTCAACTCGGACAAAACCAGCGGGCTCTTTCTGCCGGAGGAGCGGGCGGACCTGATCCGCAAGGTGGTGGCCCGTCTGCCCAACGTGGAGGTGGACTGTTCGTCCACCCTGCTGGCCGAATATGCCCGGGAAAAGCGGGCGTGTACCCTGATTAAGGGTCTGCGGGCGGTGTCCGACTATGAAAATGAGGTGCAGATGGCCCTCATCAACCGGAAGCTGAACCCCAGGCTGGACACCATGTTTTTGCCGTCCAGCACCAAGTATACCTACATCAGCTCCAGCGTGGTCAAGGAAATGGCCCGCTACGGCTCCGATCTCTCGGATTTTGTGCCGCGGGAGATCATTGACGACGTAAATCGGCGCATGCAGGAACAGAGGAGGGATGGCTAATGGCCAGCGGCGTGGAAGAATTGATGGACCTGCTCTATCAGATGATTGACGAGGCAAAGAACATGCCTTTGAGTGCGGATAAGTGTATCATTGAGCGGAATAAAGCGCTGGATCTTCTGGACGAGATCCGGGGTCAGTTCCCCATGGAGCTCAGCGAGGCCAAGAAGCTCATCTCCAGCCGGAATGACTATCTGGCCTCCGCCAAGCGGGAGGCCGATCTCATCAAGCGTCAGGCCGAGGAGCGGGCCAAGCAGCTCCTGGCGGAGGACGAGCTGCTGGCCCAGGCCAAGCAGCGGGGTAACGACATCCTCCGTCAGGCCGAGGAGCGCAGCCGTGAGCTGCGGCGTGCGGCCAACGACTACTGCGAGGACGCCCTGCGCCGCACGGAAGAGGCGGTGTCGGAGGCGTATGACGAGATCAAGAAATCCCGTCAGCGGTTCCGCGCGGCGGTCAACGGCAGCGCCGCCGCTGGCAACACCACCGGCAGCCGGGCGTATGACGCCGCCGCCGATCAGAGCTGAGCCCCCATTTGGATTTGACCATCGGGTCCGTTCCGGACGCTTCGCCAGGAGGCGTCCGGAGCGGACCTTTTTATACTTTGCGGTCAAAGTATGACATGTCATTTTCAACAAAAAAATTTCACCGTGTTTGTAGAAACTTTTTTCCTCCCTCCGGCGTCATCCGGATTTTGGCATTACAGGCAAACGGTTATAGTTTCCAGCGGTAAAGGGGAAAAGAGGGGGAGAATCAGAAGGGATTCTTTCAATAGAACATATGTTTTTAATGCTGAAAATAAGGGAAATGCGGCGGAAAAGGGGGAGTTTGGCCAAAAAAAAGAGCGCGGATACTATTGCAATTTTTTTGCGCAGCATTTATACTGTAAACCATGGTGGCGCAAAGTGGCGCAAAGTGGCGCGGCTGCCGCCTGGTGGAGAAAGGGGAAGATCATGACCGGCACCTATGAGCATAACATAGACGCCAAGGGACGGATCTTCATTCCCGCCAAGCTCCGGGAGGAACTGGGAGAGGTCTTTTATCTGGCCGCCGGTGTGGACGCCTGCGTGGCGGTCTACCCCATGTCCACCTGGGAGCGCTTCACCGAAAAACTGTCCGCCCTGCCCATGAGCCAGTCCAAGAAGCTGCGGGCCTTTTTCGCCAACGCGGAAAAGTGCAGTCTGGACAGTCAGGGGCGGGTCGTGATCCCCCAAAAGCTGCGGAAATACGCGGCGCTGGATCGGGAAGCGGTGATTTTGGGGGTCAATGACCGGGCGGAAATCTGGAGCGCCCAGGTCTGGGCGGCTCAGGAAGAAGAGGAAATGACGCCGGAGAAGATGGCGGCGTGTATGGAGGCGCTGGGATTTTGAAGGAACAGGAATATACCCACCGCCCGGTGCTGCTGGAAGCGTGCATTGAGGCGCTGGCCATTCGACCGGAAGGCATTTATCTGGACGGGACCCTGGGTCGGGCCGGGCACTCCCGTGAAATCGCCCGACGGCTGGACGGAGGACGGCTCATCTGCGTGGATCGGGACCAGGCAGCGCTGGACGCCGCACAGGACCGGTTGGGCCCCTGGATGGATCGGGTCACCCTGGTCCACCGTAATTTTTGTGAGATAGACGCCATTTTGGACGAGCTGGGGATTCCGGCGGTGGATGGGATGCTCTTTGATCTGGGCGTGTCGTCCCCCCAGCTGGATGATAAGACCCGGGGCTTTTCCTATATGGCGGACGCGCCGCTGGACATGCGTATGGACCGGCGGGAGGCGCTGACCGGGGCGGTGGTGGTCAATGAATGGCCCCGGGAGGAGCTGCGGCGGATCTTCTTTCAGTACGGAGAAGAGCGCTACGCCGGCCCCATCGCCGCGGCCATTGAGCGCCGGCGGCAGGAAAAGCCCATTGAGACCACCTTGGAGCTGGTGGAAGTCATCAAGTCGGCCATGCCGGCCCACGCGCTGCGGGAGAAACAGCACCCGGCGAAGCGGTGCTTTCAGGCCATCCGCATCGCGGTGAACGACGAGCTGGGCGCGGTGGACCGGATGCTGCAAGGGGCGGTGCCCCGGCTGAATCCGGGCGGACGGCTGGCGGTGATTTCCTTCCATTCGCTGGAAGATCGACTGGTAAAGAACGCCTTTGCGGACTTTGCCAAAGGCTGCACCTGTCCGCCGGATTTTCCGGTGTGCGTGTGCGGCAAGAAGCCTCTGGTCCGGCTGGTGAACCGCAAGCCCATTACGGCCGGTCCGGAAGAGCTGGAGGAAAACCCGCGGGCACGCAGCGCAAAGCTCCGCGTGGCGGAGAAGCTGCCCGGGTAGGATAGACAACAGTTACGAAAGAAAAGGAGTTGGTTCCCATGGCCACACTGGTAAAACGGAGAACAAGATACGGCTACAAAGCACCAGGAAACCGCTCCTATGAGGGCACGGCGGCGCGTCGTCTGGAAGGACGGGGCGGCGCCGGCGTCGGCAGTCAGGTCCTTCAGCCCCGTCCCCAGGTCCGTCCCCGCCGCCGGGCGGTGGCGCGTCCCAAGGTACGGGTCCGGGAGGCCGGCCGCGTGGCGCCCTTTGCGGTGGTAGGCTTTCTGGCCATCGGCGTGTTTGCCGTTCTGCTGCTGATGGGCTATGTGCGCCTGTCGGAGCTGTCCGACGAGGTGGTGTCCCTTCAGAGCCAGATGGTGAGCCTCCAGAGCGATGAAGCCAAGCTGCGGGCCAAGTATGAGCTGGCCTACGACCTGAGCGACATTGAGCAGAGCGTTACCGCCGATGGCAGCATGATCCGTCCCCAGGAGAACCAGATCTGCTATGTGGATCTGTCCCAGCCGGACAGCGTGGAGCATTTTACGCGTACCGAGTCCGGCGCGGCCGGCTTCTGGGGCGGTGCCAAGGAGATCGTAAGCACAGTAGTGGAATACTTCCGCTGAGTTTGCCATAGAGATAGCACGGGCCCTTTCGTCGGTGGGGAGCGCGCCCCAACCATACGGGAGTCCGACTTGCTCTCTGGTCCATAGGCATCCCTGAGAGGGCGTAAGAAAAGTGGAATTTTCTTACGCCCTCCTATGATATTCTAAGGAGCATCTCATGAAAAAACAGAAAAAAATCCAGCGTGACAGCGCCAAGGCCAACCACAGCGTCCTGATCCGCATCCTGATTTTGATGGGCCTGTTTGGCGTGCTGTTCTTTATTCCCATGTTTGGCCGGCTGTTCTATCTGCAAATCGTGCAGCATGAGGAGTTGGAGAGCAAGGCCATCGACCAGCAGACCTATGACCGTTCGGTGGTGGCCAACCGGGGTACCATCTACGACAGCAAGGGGAACACCCTGGCCATGAGCGCCACGGCTTATGACGTGCAGCTCTCACCGCTGGAGATCCTGGAATGTCAGGAGGCGTATCAGGAGCAGGTGGAAAAGGCCCAGGCGGCCGAAACCGCCGAGGAGCGGGAGAAACTGATGCCCAGCTATCCCGAGCCCACCAACGAGTCCATCGCCCAGACGCTGTCCCAGCTGCTGGGACTGGATCAGGAGAGCATTTTGCAGCGGCTTTCCAAGACCAACTCCATGTATGAGATCATCGCCAAGCAGGTGGATGAGGACGTGGCCGATCAGATCAGCGCCTATGCCTCGGAGAACGGACTTTCCCGGGGCATTTACCTCAACGCCACCGCCAAGCGCTACTATCCCTATTCCACTCTGGCAGCCCAGATCGTGGGCTGGGTGAACTACAACGACGGCAACCGGGGCGCCTACGGCCTGGAGGCCATGTACGACGACATGCTGGCCGGGCAGACCGGCCGTGTGGTCACCGCCAAGGACGGACACGGCAAGCAGATGCTCTACCGGTACGAGGACTACTACGACGCCACCGACGGCTACGACCTGACCCTCACCCTGGACGCCACCATCCAGTACTACTGTGAGCGGGTGCTGGCCGAGGGAATCGAGAAGTATGAGGTCCAGGACGGCGGCTTTGTCATCGCCATGGAGCCCAAGACGGGTCGGATTCTGGCCTGGGCCAACTCGCCCACCTATGATCTGAACGACCCGCGCACGGTGATCGACAGTCAATTGCAGGCGGAGCTGACGGCCATCGCGGCGGACACCACCCTCACCGACGAGGAGCGCAGCGCCGCTCAGACCGACGTGCTCTTCAAGCAGTGGTCCAACAAGGCGCTGAACGAGACCTACGAGCCCGGTTCCACCTTCAAGACCACGGTGCTGGCGGCGGCGCTGGAGGAGGGCGTGGTCAACGAGAACAGCACCTTCTACTGTCCCGGCTACGCCATCGTGGCCGACCGGCATATCTGGTGCTCCGACCACAAGGGACATAAGGACCAGACCCTGGCCAAGGCGGTGGCCAACTCCTGCAACCCCGCCTTTATCGAGATTGGCCAGGCGCTGGGGGCCGAGACCTTTTACGACTATCTGGAGGCCTTCGGCTTCAAGGATAAGACGGGCATTGACCTCCAGGGCGAACCCACCCCCAACGACAATCTGATCTGGCCCCGGGAGGAGTTTACCAGTCCCATCGGCCTGACCAGCCTGGCCACCGCCTCCTTTGGCCAGCGCTTCAAGATCACCCCTCTTCAGCTCATCACCGCCGCCTCGGCGGTCATCAACGGCGGCCATCTGATGCGGCCCTATGTGATGGAGAGCATCACCGACGCCGACGGCAACGTCATCCAGCACACCGAGCCAACCGAGGTCCGGCAGGTGGTCAGCGAATCCACCAGCGAGCGCTGCCGCACCATTCTGGAGGGCGTGGTGGACGGCGGCACCGGTAAGCAGGCCTATGTGGCGGGCTACCGCATCGGCGGCAAGACCGGCTCTTCGGAGACCGACGAGGACGACCATACCATCGTCTCCTTCCTGGGCTTTGCGCCGGCCAACGATCCCCAGGTGGTGGTGCTCATCGCCTACGACAACCCCACCCCCACCGGACCCAATTCCAACTACACCTCCGGCGGCCACTACATCAGCGGCGGCAACATGGCCGCGCCTATGGCGGGCGAGCTGCTGGCCGACATCCTGGACTACATGGGGGTGGAGAAGCAGTACACCGACGCCGAGAAGGCGGCCATGGACATGACGGTGCCCAACGTGACCGGCCTGACCCTGTCCGAAGCCACCGCCCGTCTGGCCGAGAGCAACCTGGAGGTGCGCACGGTGGGCAGCGGCGACACGGTCACCGACCAGATTCCCGCCCAGGGCGTGGCCATTCCCGGCGGAAGCCAGGTGATTTTGTACATGGGAAGCGAGAAACCCACCGACAAGGTGGCGGTTCCCGACCTGTCCGGCATGAGCCGGGAGCAGGCCCAGGCGGCGCTGACCAATGTGGGGCTGTATCTCAAATCCACGGGCGACACCACCAGCGAGAGCGTGCGGGCGGAGAGCCAGAGCATTGCCGCCGGCACGGAGGTAGAGATGGGCATGGTGGTGGAGGTCCACTTTGTGGGCACCACGGCCACCGGCGGCGCGGGCAGCGGCACCTGAGAGAAGGAACCCGATTGCACCCCAAAGGGGTTGGACGCAGTGCGTCTTTATCAGCTTTTGCAGGGCGTGCCGGTGCTGCGGTGCGCCGCGTCCTGGGAGACGGAGATCACCTCCGTCTCCTACGACAGCCGGAGGGTGACGCCGGGCGGGCTGTTCGCCGCCTTGCCCGGCCTGCGGGCCGACGGCCAGCGCTATATAGCCCAGGCGGTGGCGCGGGGCGCGGCGGCGGTGCTCTGCCGGCGGGCGCCGGAGGAGCCGGGCCCCTGGGTGGTGACCGCCGATCCCCGCCGGGCGCTGGCCGTTTTGTCGGCCAACTGGTATGAACATCCGGCCGACGGCCTCCGGCTGGTGGGGGTGACGGGCACCAACGGCAAGACAACCTCCACCCATCTGCTCAAGGGCGTACTGGAGGGGGCGACGGGGGAGCGTGCGGGCCTGATCGGCACCAATCACAATCTGATTGGGGAAGAGGTCCTGCCCGCCTGCCGCACCACGCCGGAGAGCTGGGAGCTCCAGGGGCTGCTGCGGCAGATGGCCGACGGGGGCTGCCGCTGGGCGGTGATGGAGGTCTCCTCCCATGCGCTGGTGCTGGAGCGGACCGCCGGGCTGACCTTTGCGGTGGGCCTGTTCACCAATCTGACCCAGGACCATTTGGACTTTCACGGCACAATGGACACCTATCGGGCGGCCAAGGGGCTGCTGTTTACCCGCTGCGTCCGGGGCGTGGTCAACGCCGACGACCCGGCGGGGCGGTTTTATGCCGGCCATGCGCGGCGGGCCTGCCTGACCTACGGCGTGGAGGGTCCCGCCGACCTGCGGGGGGAGGATTTAACGCTGGAACGGGATCGGGTGTGCTTCCGCGCCTCCTGGAGGGGGCAGACGGCGTCGGTCACGCTGGGGATACCGGGCCGGTTTTCGGTCTACAACGCCCTGGGGGTGCTGGGCTGCGGCCTGGCGCTGGGGCTTCCGCTGGAGACGCTGGCCGCCGGGCTGTCCCAGGCCCGGGGGGTGACCGGGCGGATGGAGGTGGTGCCGGTGCCGGCGGACTATACCGTCCTTATTGACTACGCCCACACGCCGGACGCCCTGGAGAAGGCGCTCACGGCGGTACGGGACACCACAAAGGGGCGGGTGATCTGTGTCTTTGGCTGCGGCGGGGACCGGGACCGGGGGAAGCGCCCTCGGATGGGCGCGATTGCCGCTCGGTTGTCCGACCTGCCGGTGGTGACCTCCGACAATCCCAGGAGCGAGGCGCCCATGGATATCATCGAGGACATTTTGGGCGGTATGCCGGGAGGACAGCCCAAGGTGGTGGAGCCGGACCGGGAGAAGGCCATCGCCGCGGCGCTGACGCTGGCCCGGCCGGGGGATACGGTGCTGCTGGCCGGCAAGGGCCACGAGACCTACCAGGAGACGGGGGGGACCCGGCGGCCGCTGGACGAACGGCAGGTGGTGGCGGCCTTCTTTGGAAATGAGGAAAAAAGAGGAAGAACGACCCCCTTCTCTGTATAATATTTCGGCTGGAAATGGCGTGGATGCTGTGATACAATACCTCTTTGTGAACACAGCCAGAAAAAGAGAGGTATGGAGGTTCAAAAGATATGAATGGTTTGATTTTGCTCAGTATTTTGGTGGGCTTTGTGGTGTCCGCCATTGCGGGAAAGCTGCTCATTCCCGCGCTGCGGGCCCTGAAGGCCGGCCAGTCCATCAAGGAGATCGGCCCCACCTGGCACATGAGCAAGCAGGGCACCCCCACCATGGGCGGGCTGATGTTTATTCTGGCCATTGCGGTGGCGCTGGCCGTGCTGAGCTGGAGCTACTGGACCACGGGTCGTCTGGGCGGGCTGTATACCCTGCTCTTTGCCCTGGTGTTCGGGGCCATTGGGTTTCTGGACGACTATATGAAGGTAAAAAAGCATGAAAACACCGGCCTCACCGCCGGCTGGAAATTCCTGCTCCAGCTGGCCGCGGCTATTTTGTTCACCGTGCTGCTGCGCAATGAGGGATACTTAACGCCCGATCTCTACATCCCCTTCGCCAACGTGACTCTGCACATCTATTGGCCGGTGTACATGGTCTTTGCGGCCTTTGTGATGGTGGGCACGGTAAACGCCGTCAACATCACCGACGGCATCGACGGTCTGGCCTCCAGCGTGACCCTTCCGGTGGCGGTGTTCTTCACGGTCATGGCTTCCCAGTGGGACCGTGGGGAGCTGGGCATTTTCTCCGGCGCGCTGCTGGGGGGGCTGCTGGGCTTTCTCATCTACAATTTCCATCCCGCCAAGGTGTTTATGGGGGATACCGGTTCGCTGTTTTTGGGCGGCGCGGTGTGCGGCCTGGCCTTCGCGCTGGATATGCCCCTGATCCTCATTCCGGTGGGCATCATTTATATTGCCGAGACCCTCTCGGACATCATCCAGGTGACCTATTTCAAGCTGACCCACGGCAAGCGGATCTTCCGCATGGCGCCTCTCCACCATCATTTTGAGATGGGGGGCTGGAGCGAGGTCAAGCTGTGCGTGGTGTTCACCCTGGTCACGGTGGCGGGATGCGTCATTGCCTACCTGGGGGTCATGAACCGTTTCCCCATGTAACCCCATATCAAAAGATCCGAAGCCGTGAAGAAGGAGGAACCGATCCATGGCGAGAAAGCTCAAGCGCGATATGACCATGGAGGAACAGCTGGCCAGGGGCCCGCTGGACCTGCCCTTTTTGACGCTGGTGCTGCTGCTGACCGGCATCGGCGTCATCATGGTCTTTTCCGCCTCCTATCCCACGGCCATTACCGAGGATGTTTCGCCTACAACTTATTTTGTCAAGCAGGCCATTTTTGCCGTGGGCGGAACGGTGATTATGCTCTTTGTGTCCAAGATCAACTACCAGCGCTTTCGCTGGATGTCGGTGTTTGTGCTGATCGGCTCCATCGGGCTGCTGATCCTGGTGCTCATTCCCGGCATTGGCGAGGCCCACGGCGGCGCGCAGCGGTGGATCAGGGCCATTGGACCGCTGCCCTCCTTCCAGCCGTCGGAGATTGCCAAGGTAGGGGTCATCATGTACTTTGCCGCCCGGCTCTCCAAGCGCAACCAGCGCAAGCCCCTCCAGTTTAACCGCCGGTCTTATCTCTATGCGCCGGCCACCCTGCTGGAGCGCACCGGTTTTTTTGAGCTGGTGCCTTATGGGGCGATTCTGCTGCTCATCGCGGTGCTGATGTATTTTGAGCCCCACATGTCGGGCACCATTCTGATTTTGGTAGGCGGCGCGGCGGTGCTGTTTGCCAGCGGCATCAACCTGACCTGGCCGGCGCTGATGGGCGGTGTAGGGGGCGTGGGACTGCTGACCGTCATTTTCTTCACCCCCTACATGAAAACCCGCATGGATACCTGGCTGGACCCCTGGAGCGACGTGAGCGACAAGGGCTATCAGATCACCCAATCGCTGATGACCATCGGCTCCGGCGGCCTGGTGGGGGTGGGGCTGGGCAAGGGCCGGCAGAAGTTCGGCTTCCTGCCCGAGTCGGAGAACGACTTTATTTTCTCGGTGGTGTGCGAGGAGCTGGGGCTCATCGGGGCCAGCGTGATTTTGCTGCTCTTCGCGCTGCTGGTGGTCCGGGGCTTTTGGATCTCCATCCACGCCCGGGACCGGTTCGGCGCCCTGCTGACGGTGGGCATTACCACCCTGCTGGCGGTGCAGGTGCTGCTGAACATCTCGGTGGTGACCAACCTGCTCCCCACCACCGGCATTTCACTGCCCTTTTTCAGCTACGGCGGCACGGCCCTCATCATCCAGCTGGCGGAGATGGGGATGGTGCTGAGCGTATCGCGGCAGATCCCCGCGCCAAAACAAGAGTAGGAAAAACGGATGGAGTGATCGTAATGAACATTCTTTTTGCCTGCGGCGGGACCGCGGGCCATATCAACCCGGCGGTAGCGCTGGCCCGGCTGTTCCAGGAGCGGAACGAGGGATGCCGTATTTTGTTCGTGGGGGCGGACGGAGGGATGGAGACCCGTCTGGTGCCCAAGGAGAGCTATGACATCCAGACGGTGACCATCACCAACTTCCGTCGCTCCCTGCTGCCGGAGGACATCGTACACAACATGCGCACCCTGGTGAACATGCGCAAGTCCAAAAAGCAGTCGGAGGCCATTCTGGACCAATTCCGACCGGACCTGGCGGTGGGGACGGGGGGGTACGCCTCCTATCCCATCATCAGCGCGGCGGCCCGGCGGGGCATTCCCACGGCGGTCCACGAGTCCAACGCGGTGCCGGGTCTGACCACCAAGGCCCTCTCCAAGGTGGTGGACCAGGTGCTGGTGGGCTTTGAGGAGAGCCGGAGCCATTACGACCATCCGGAAAAGGTGGTGGTGACGGGCACGCCGGTGCGGGGGGATTTCTTCCGCTATACCCGGCAGGAGGCCAGGGAGCAGCTGGGTCTCACCGACGACCGGCCTTTGGTGGTGTCAGTGTGGGGCAGTCTGGGGGCCGCGGCTATGAACCGGCAGACGGTGGACCTGATCGCGGAGGAGTGCCGGCAGGGAGAGCCCTTCCACCACATCCACAGCGCGGGACGGGATTACGCCCATGTGCTGGAGCTGCTGGCCGCCCGGGCGGTGGACCTGAAGGCCCATCTCTCCATTGATGTGCGGGAGTATATCTATGATATGCCGCTGGTGATGGCGGCGGCGGATCTGGTGCTGTGCCGGGCGGGGGCGTCCACCATTTCGGAGCTCTCGGCGCTGGCCAAGCCGTCGGTGCTGGTGCCCTCGCCCAACGTGGTGGCCGACCATCAGACCAAAAACGCCAGGGTGCTGTCCCAGGCGGGCGGCGCGGTTTTGCTGCCGGAGGCGGAGTCCTCCGGGGAAAAGCTCTATGAGACGGTGGCCGGCCTGCTGGCGGACCAGAAAAAGCGGGAGGCCATGTCGGCGGCGCTGCGCCGCATGTCGGTGCCGGATGCCGGCGAACAGATCTATCAGGTCCTTCTGGGGCTGATGAAGGGCGGCAAGTCCGCCCATTGACCGTCCGGCTCCCCCGGGCATAGGATGCTCTGGAATGTATCCAGACCGATGCGGAGGGGGAGCGATATGAGCGCGCTGATGATCACCGGAGGCCGGACGTTGGAGGGGACCGTCCACGTCCACGGGGCCAAGAACAGTGTTTTGCCGATTTTGGCGGCGTCCATCCTGGCGCCCGGGGTGAGCGTCATTGAAAATTGCCCGCCGCTCTCCGACGTGACGGCGTCGCTGGCCATTCTGAACCATCTGGGTTGCCGGGCGGTGCAGGAGGGGGAGCGGGTGACGGTGGACGCCACGACCCTGACCCGGTGCGATGTACCCGACGGGCTGATGCGGGAGATGCGCTCCTCGGTGATTTTTCTGGGGGCCATTCTGGGCCGGCTGGGGGAGGCGCGTCTCTCCTTTCCCGGGGGCTGCGAGCTGGGTCCCCGTCCCATTGACCTGCATTTGCGGGCCATCCGCGCGCTGGGGGCCCGGGTGCGGGAGGAGGGCGGACGGCTTTTGTGCGACGGCCGGCTCACCGGCGGCGAGCTGGTGCTCACCCGTCCCAGCGTGGGGGCCACGGAAAACGCCATGCTGGCGGCGGTGGCGGCGCGTGGGACCACCACCATCACCAACGCGGCCCGGGAGCCGGAGATCATCGACCTTCAGGGCTTTTTGCGGGCCATGGGGGCCAAGGTACAGGGCGCGGGCACCTCGGTGGTGACGGTAGAGGGACAAAAGCTGCTGCACGGCGGGACTTATCCCGTCATGGGAGACCGGATCGTGGCGGCCACCTATCTCTCGGCGGCAGCGGCGGCCGGCGGAGTGGTAGAGGTGACCGGCGCGGACCCGCGGCATTTTTCCACGGTGACGGCGGTGCTGTCCGAAGCGGGCTGCGCGCTGGCGGGAGACCGTGACCGGGTGGTTTTGTCCCGGCGGGGACCGCTGCGGGCGGTGCGTCCCATCCATACCGCGCCCTATCCGGGCTTTCCCACCGACGCCCAGCCGCCGGTCATGGCGGCGCTGACCGCCGCCCGGGGGACGACGCTGTTTGTGGAGCATATTTTTGAGAGCCGGTACCGCCATGTGGATGAGCTGTGCCGTATGGGTGCGGACATCCGGGTGGAGGGCCGCGTGGCGGCGGTGAGCGGCGTGGAGCGGCTCCACGGCGCGCCGGTGCGGGCCGACGATCTGCGGGGCGGTGCGGCGCTGGTGGTAGCGGCGCTGGCCGCCCGCGGAGAGAGCGTCATTACCGGGCTGCGCCATCTGGACCGGGGATACAGCGGTCTGGAGGAGGGTCTGCGTGGCCTGGGCGCCTTGGTGCGGAGGACGGAGGACCGGATTGTTACATAATCAAAGAGAGAGCCAGAAGGGGAAGGACGGCCGTCCCCGGGAGACACGGAGGAGATAAGCCATGGCGGGCAGAAGCAGTAAAAGGATGCGCCGGCGGCAGCGGGGGCGCTTTGGAGCGCTTTACCGGCTGCTGTCAGCCATATTGATCATCGCGGCGATTGTAGCGGCCTGCACGGTGTTCTTCCGGGTCAGTCATATCGAGGTAGAGGGGACGAACCGCTACACCGCCCAGGAGATCATCGATGCCACCGGGATCGAGATGCGGGAGAACCTCTTTCTGATCAACAAGAATCAAGCGGTGATCCAGGTGAAGAATCAGCTGCCCTATGTGGATGAAATTTCCATCCGCCGTCAGCTGCCCGATACGCTGGTCATCACCATTTCCGAGAGCACGCCGGTAGCCGCCCTCTCCTACGACGGGGAGTGGTGGCTGCTGGATGCCGGCGCGAAGCTGTTGGAGCGTGGGGACCAGAGCATCGCGGCGGGACATGCCCAGCTGCTGGGACTGATCCCCCTCTCGCCGGCGGTGGGCAAGCCCCTGGCGGTGGACGAGACCGAGAGCCGCCGGCTGGACGCGCTGAAGGAGCTGCTCTCGTCGCTGAAGGACTACGGCCTGGCGGAGCAGCTCACCGACTTCATCGACTGTTCGGCGGACAACGCCATCCGGTTCGGCTGGAATGGGACCCTGACGGTAGAGATGCCCCTCTCTGATTTTCAGCAGCAGTCCTGGCGGCTGAGCCGGGCGCTGGAGGAGCTGCAAGCCAAGCTGGGTACGGTCAGCGGCACGCTGACGCTGCCGGCGGAGGGAGATCGGGCCTGGCTCAAAAGTGAGCGCTGGTTCCCCACGGGCTATATCGCCCTGCCCGACCCGCCCGCCGAGACGCCGTCGGGGGAAGGGGGAGAGGGAACCGCGTCGCCGGAGGTCACGGCGCCGGTCTCTCCGTCCGTGCCGGCGGTGAGCGTGGCGCCGGAGGAGCCGGGGATAGCTCCGGTGGAGCCTGACGAGGCGTCAGAGCCCTGAAGAAAAGGAGCGAAACGGTAGATGGAAGGAAAGACCCACAGGAAGCGGGGAGAACTGGCGGTGGTGGCGGTTTTTGTGGTGCTGGGCTTTTTGCTGGCCCTTCAGCTCAAGAGCGTGCGCCTCTACGGAAGCCCCACCGACGCCACCAGCGCCGCCCGGCTGGAGACCCTCCAAGAGCTCTATAACCAGGCCACGGAGGAGCGGGACAAGCTCCAGGAGCAGCTGGACGAGACCCAGAAGGAGCTGGAGGACTTCCGCTCCGCCGCGGCCACCGGCGACGAAAACGCCGCCCTCAAAACGGAGGTGGACCATCTGTCCATGCTGGCGGGCCTCACCGATGTGGAGGGGCCCGGGGTGATGGTGGTGATGACCGACTCCACGGCGGAAAACACCACCGGCGACGAGGCGGACTATCTCATCCACGACAGCGACCTGCTGACCATGCTCAACGAGCTGCGGGACGCGGGTGCGGAGGCCCTGTCGCTCAACGGCCAGCGGGTGCTGACCACCAGCGAGGTGCGCTGCGCCGGCTCGGTGGTGCTCATCAACGGCCAGCGGGTGTCGGCGCCCTTTGTGATTTACGCCATCGGCGATCCGGCCACACTGTATAACGCGCTGACCATGCGCAACGGCGTGGTGGATGTGCTGCGTCAATGGAAGATCAACGTATCGGTGACCATGAGCGACAAGCTGCTCATTGAAAAGTACACCGGCGTGATCCCGTCGGAGCATCTGAGCCCGGCGACGCAGGCGGAAGGAGAGGGGGCTGGATGATGCTGCTGGATCTATTGGGCCTGGTGATCGGCCTGGCCATCGGCTGGCTATGTCCGTGGACGGTGCCGGCCGGATGGTCGGTGTATGTGGCCACGGGTCTGCTGGCGGCCTTCGACTCGGCGCTGGGCGGCGTACGGGCCAGGCTGAAGGGACAGTTTGCCCTGGGAATTTTCCTCTCGGGCACGGTAGGCAACGCCGTGATCGCGGTGCTGCTGGCCTGGCTGGGGGCACAAATGGGCATACCGCTTTATCTGGCGGCTGTGGTGGTCTTTGGCACCCGGATGTTCCAAAACTTTGCGGAAATACGGCGGGAACTATTGACCTCGGGAGCAAAGAGCGCTAAAATAAACCAAGATATGGATTCCAGGCCGGCAGGCGGCGATAAATAGGGAATTTTCATACAACATTCGACAAAGTTTTCAGAATCGTTTACATAGGAGGAGCAATTATGGCTTTTGGATTGGATACCGGGCCTGACAATGTGGTCACCATTAAGGTCATCGGTGTGGGCGGCGGCGGAAACAACGTGGTCAACCGCATGATCGAGTCGGGCATGGAAGGAGTGGACTTTATCGCGGCGAATACCGATAAGCCCTTCCTGGATGCCTCCCGGGCGACTTATAAAGTACAGCTGGGCGAAAAGCTGACCGGAGGCCGGGGCGCCGGCGGCAATCCGGAGAATGGCCGTAAAGCCGCCGAAGAGAGCCGCGCGCAGATCGCCAAGGTGCTGGAGAACACCGACATGGTCTTTATCACCGCCGGAATGGGCGGCGGAACCGGTACCGGCGCGGCGCCCATCGTGGCGGACGTGGCCAAGGAGGCCGGTATCCTGACGGTTGGCGTGGTCACCAAGCCCTTTAATTTCGAGGGGCGCCGCCGGATGCAGCAGGCGGAGAAGGGCATCGAGGATCTGAAGGACAAGGTGGATTCTCTGGTCATCATCCCCAACGAGCGCCTCAAGTTTGTCACCGATCAAAAGATCACCCTCCTCAACGCCTTCCAGATCGCCGATGATGTGCTCTTCCAGGCGGTGCAGTCCATTTCCGACCTCATCAAAAAGACCGGCCTCATCAACCTGGACTTTGCCGATGTGTCCGCCGTCATGAAGGACGCGGGCATGGCCCACATGGGCGTGGGCCGGGCCACCGGCAAGAACCGGGCGGAGGAGGCGGCCAAGATGGCCATTTCCAGTCCGCTGCTGGAGACCTCCATCAACGGGGCCAAGGGCGTGCTCATCAACTTCACCGGTCCCATGGATATGGGCCTGGACGAGGTGGACGCGGCGGCAAACCTGGTCAGCGAGGCGGTCCATCCGGAGGCCAACATCATTTTCGGCACCACCTATGACGAGAACATGGAGGACGAGATCCGCATCACCGTCATTGCCACCAATTTTGAGGAGCATCGCAATGCCGCCGCTCCCATGCCCGCCAATCCCTTCAGCGCCGCCGGTGAGCGTCAGGCGGCACAGGCCGCGCAGCAGTCGTCGGTGTTCCAGCCGGTGATGCAGCCGACCGTCCAGCCGGCGCAGCCCGTGCAGCCGGTGGTACAGGCCGTACCCACGGCACAGCCGGTGCAGACCGCGCCGGTGATGCAGCCGGTTCAGCCGGTGCAGCCGGTACAGCAGCCCATTCAGCCGGTGCAGCAGCCGGTGCAGCCGGTATGGGGGAACGTCCCGCCGGTGCAGCCTTCCTCCACGCCCAGCGCCACGCTGGAGCCCACCGGCCTGGATGACGACGGCTGGGGGGAGATCTTCCAGATTTTCAACCAGAAGCACTAAGCAAGGACGGGAGACCGTCGGCAAAAAAGCGCACGTTCTGACGGAAGGGTCGGGACGTGCGTTTTTTGGCTTGCAATCCGCCCCGGCGGGGATTATAATGTTGTGTGCCAATGGTCCTCCGCGGGAGGGCGAGCTGGTAAGAGCAGGAATAAAAAGGAGTGATATGCGCCGTGAGCAGCGACCCTTGGAGTCGAAAACGTGGAAAACAGATACAGCCTGCGGCGCGGTACACCTGGATTTGACGGGGAGCTTCCGCGCCGCCCATCCGGTACGCCTTCGGGCGGACAGAAACGACAGCGGCGCGCCTTATCCGATGGCATCAGGGGGGACGCGCCGGGAAAGGCGTGATTTTTTTGCTCTCAATCCATAAGACGATTAACGGAAAAATGACCAAGCTGGAGTCCATCCAGGACGGCTGCTGGGTGAACCTGACCTATCCCAGCGAGGACGAGCTGAACACCGTGGCGGCCACCCTGGCGGTGGAGCCCACCTTCCTCCGGGCGGCGCTGGACGAGGAGGAGGCCTCCCGTATCGACACTGAGGACGGTCAGACCCTGCTCATCATCGACGTACCCTCGGTGGAAAAGGACGATGCGGTGGTCTACTCCACCCTGCCTCTGGGTATCATCGTCACCGAAAAGCACATCATCACCGTCTGCCTGAAGGAGACCTCCATTTTGAAGGATTTCCAGGACGGCCTGGTACGCAATGCCGACACCCAGAAGCGGACCCAGTTCATCCTGTACATGCTGCTCCAGGTGGCCAAGCGCTTCCTGCAATACCTCAAGCAGATCGACAAGATCTATAACTATATGGAGCGGCAGCTCTACAAGTCCCAGCGGAACAAGGAGCTCATTCAGCTTTTGGATCTGGAAAAATCCCTGGTCTATTTCAATACCTCGCTGAAGGCCAACGAAGTGACCCTGGAGAAGATTCTCCGCGGGCGCATCATCGCCCTCTACGAGGAGGACCACGACCTGCTGGAGGACGTGCTCATCGAGGTACGCCAGGCCATTGAGATGGCCAATATCTACTCCTCCATCATCTCCGGCATGATGGACGCCTTTGCCAGCGTGATTTCCAACAACCTGAACGTCATTATGAAGGTGCTGACCTCCATCACCATTTTGCTGACCATCCCCAACATTGTCTTTGGGTTTTACGGCATGAACATCAACGGCGGTCTGCCGCTGGATCAATTCTGGTGGATTCCGCTGGCGGTCACGGCGGTCATCATCGGTATCACGGCGATTTTGCTCAAGAAGAAGGATTTGTTTTAAGAAGAAAAGATCCCGCCTGGCTGGGCGGGATCTTTTTTTGCTTGTCGGACGGGAGAAAATATGCTACACTCTAGGTCGAAGTTTTGAGAAAGAAGGTGTTTTTATGGATACAGGGAGCAATCCTGTTTCTGAGGTGCTGACCGACGTGGCCGAAGGTACCGGCAGCTCGGTTTCCGACGCCCTGAGCGAGGTGGTGGAGACCACCGGTCTGGGGGATATACTCAAGAGCATGACCGGCATGACCCTGCCCCGGCTGCTGTCGCTGGTGGTGCTGGTGGTGGTCTGCGTGCTGGTGGTCAAGTGCTTTCTGCGCCTGGTGGACCGGATTCTGCAAAAGGGACGCATTGAACGGAGCCTCCACAGCTTTATCCGCACCACGGCCCGGATCTTGAGCTGGGGTCTGGCGGTGCTGATCGTGGCCAGCTCTCTGGGGGTGGACGTGACCAGTCTCATCGCGGTGCTGAGCGTGGCCGGCCTGGCCATTTCCCTTGCGGTGCAGGACTCGCTGTCCAATCTGGCCAGCGGCATCCAGCTGCTGGTGGCCCAGCCCTTCAAGGTGGGCGACTACATCGAGGCCAGCGGCGTGAGCGGTACGGTGGCGGAGATCACCATGGTCCATACCAAGCTCCAGACCATTGACAACAAGCTCATCTACGTCCCCAACAGCGAGATGGCCGACGCCAAGATCGTCAATTATAACGCCCAGGAGCGCCGGCGGGTGGATCTGGTGATCGGGGCCTCCTACGACGCCCCCACCCGGCACGTGATCGACACCATCCGGCGGGTGGTGGAGGCCCATCCCAAGTCGCTCAAGGACCCGGAGCCCTTTGTGCGTATGACGGCTCTGGAAGCCAGCTGGGTGAATTATACCATCCGGGTATGGTGCGAGACGGCGGACTACTGGGAGCTCTACTACGACCTGCTGGAGCAGGTGCGGGACGCCTTTGAGGCGGCGGGGATTGAGCTGACCTATCCCCATCTCAACGTCCACATGGACAGCAAAAAAGGATAAGAAACGGGCGGGCGGTTTTTGTAAACCGTCCGCCCTCTGCTTGGTCAGGTGGGCATGGTGAGGCCGTGCATAAAGCCGTCCAGGGCGGTGGAGAGGACGTCGCCTCCCACCACGGTATCCCGAAAAATGAGGAGTCCGGCCTGAATGCCGGTCTCGCCGGTAGGGTAATTGGTGATCTGGTAGACATAGCGCTTGACCCGCTTTCCGGCGCAGGCGGTCAGATCAAAGCCCTGCTGGGCCTGAAGGTCCAGGTATGCGGTGTAGCGCTCATCAAAGACCTCGGGCAGGAGGAGCTCCTCCACCGAGAGGGGGTCCGGGTCCACCTGCCAGCCGTAGCGCTGGAGGTAAGCCACCCGGTCCTCGTTGGTGGAGACGCGGTTTTCGTCCACGGCGGCGGAGGCGGCGGTATGATCCTGGGCACACCACAGCGCCGCGGCGGTGAACAGGGCGGCGCACAGGGCCGCTGCCGCGCCGACCGACAGCAGACGGCGCCGGCTGAGTCTGGCCGTAAGAATGAACACAGGGCAACGCTCCTTTCTCGCTCCATTCTATGGGGCGGGAGAGGGGGATATGTCTGCGGCGGTGGGACAAAAGTTGACATAAGAGAGGTGGTCTGGTACAATCAATCCCATCCGGACGAAAAGAGGGCAGGTGAGCGAGATGGAGCGGCTGGACAAGATTCTGGCGGGGACGGGGCGGTGGTCCCGCAAAGAGGCGCGCGGTCTGATTCGGGCCGGACGGGTGACGGTCAACGGCAGAACGGCGGCCTCGCCGGAGGAGAAGTACCGCCGGGAGGACCTGGTGCTGCTGGTGGACGGCGCGCCGGTGTCGGGCGAGCGGTACACCTATCTGATGCTCCACAAGCCAGCCGGTCTGGTGTCGGCCACCGAGGACCCCAGACAAAAGACGGTGCTGGAGCTGCTGCCCGGCCATCTGCGGCGCATCGGGCTTTTTCCCGCCGGACGTCTGGACCGGGATACGGAGGGTCTGCTGCTCCTCACCAACGACGGGGCCCTGGCCCATGATCTGCTCTCCCCCCGGAGCCACGTGGACAAGCGCTATTTTGTCCGGGTGGCGGGGAGGCTGGGGCCGGCGGACTGTGCGGCCTTTGCTGGCGGCCTGCGTCTGGAGGACGGCTTGGTGTGCCTGCCCGCCGGGCTGGAGCTGCTGGAGGCCCCGGACGAGGCCATTGTTACCCTGCGGGAGGGCAAGTATCATCAGATCAAGCGGATGCTGGCCCATCTGGGCAAGCCGGTGGTCTATCTCAAGCGGCTGACCATGGGACCGCTGCGTCTGGACCCGGCGCTGGCGCCGGGCCAATGGCGGCCGCTGACGGAGGCGGAGCTAACCGGGCTGGAGAAGCTGCGCCGCAGCGTGACCGGTCCGGAAAAGGGAGAAACCGCCGGGTTCGACAGGGAAGCGGAGATAGAAACGCACTGATTCGGCATTTTCCACAAAAAATTTTCCTCTACCTATTGAAAAGATCAAAATAAGCCGTTATAATAAACCATGTGAGTGTGTAAACATGGGTGCGGGACAAACGGACGCGCGCCCAGCGCAAGTCATAGATATGATAGGGAGGCGTCACATATGTCCAGCAGGATTTTTCAGAGCGTCGTTCTTCAGATGAAAGACAACACCGACCGCGCCATCGGCGTGATCGACTCCGAGGGAACGGTGGTCGCCTGTAATGAACTGACCAGCATTGGAGAGCACTGGCCCGGCGTGGTGGACGCGGTGAACGCCGGAGAGGGCGGCATCGTGGCCTACGAGGGCCGGACCTTCAAGGCGCTGACCGGCTGGGGCTCCCAGTTTGATTACGCCGCCTTTGTGCGCGGGGACGACGCCGAGGCCAGACTGATCTGCTCCATGGCTGTGGTGGCCCTCAACGGCGCCAAGGCGTACTATGAGGAAAAGCACGACAAGGCTACCTTTATTAAGAATATCATTTCGGACAACATCCTGCTGGGCGACATCTATGTCCGGGCCAAGGAGCTCCACTTTGTCTCCGAGCTGCCCCGGGCGGTCTTTCTGATCCGCCAGGTGGACAGCACCGAGGTAGCCGCCATTGATGTGGTACAGGCCCTCTTCCCCGACAAGCAGAGCGATTTTGTCCTGTCCATCAGCGAGACCGACGTGGCCCTCATCAAGCAGCTGCCCGAGGCCACCGAGGGGAAGGACCTCTATAAGATCGCCCGCCAGATCGAGGAAGCCCTCACCGAGGAGCTGAATCTGAAGGTGGTCATCGGCATCGGCACGGTGGTGGGACACATCCGCGACCTGGCCCGGGCCTATAAGGAAGCCCAGGTGGCCATCGACGTGGGCAAGGTGTTTGACACCGAGAAATCCATCATCAACTATGAAAATCTGGGCATCGGGCGTCTGATCTATCAGCTGCCCACCACCCTGTGTGAGATGTTCCTCCAGGAGGTTTTTAAGAAGAACCCCATCGACGCCCTGGACCAGGAGACATTGTTCACCATCAACAAGTTCTTTGAAAACAACCTGAACGTATCCGAGACGGCCCGGAAGCTTTTCGTACATCGCAATACGCTGGTCTACCGACTGGAGAAGATCAAGAAGCTGACGGGTCTGGACCTGCGGGAATTTGACGACGCCATCACCTTCAAGGTGGCGCTGATGGTCAAGAAATACCTCATTTCCCGCGGAATCGACAATTAAACGCAGCAGTTGCGGCGGAAAATGGGAATGTGGACACGGGAAACCGCGCTCCACATTTCCTCATGCCGCGGCAAAAGTACACAGCGAGGTAATCTATGATTCGATTCACCGACATCTATAAGGCATATGACAACGGGACCAAGGCCCTGAAGGGGATCTCCTTTCAGATCAACGACGGGGAGTTCGTCTTTTTGGTCGGTCCCTCCGGCTCGGGCAAATCCACCATCATCAAGCTCATTACCGCCGAGGTGGCGCCCACCGACGGGCGTCTCATGGTCAACGGCTATAACCTCAACACCATCCGGCCCCGGCAGGTGCCCTATATGCGCCGCACGCTGGGGGTCATTTTTCAGGACTTCCGGCTCATCGAGAAAAAGACGGTCTATGACAATCTGACCTTTGCCATGCGGGCGGTGGGGGCCTCTCCCAAGGAGATCCGCCGGCGCATCCAGTATGTGCTGGAGCTGGTGGGGCTGGAGGAGAAGGCCAACCGCCGGCCGGACGAGCTGTCCGGCGGCGAGCAGCAGCGGGTGACCATTGCCCGTGCGCTGGTCAACAATCCGAGCATGATCATTGCCGACGAGCCCACCGGCAATCTGGACCCCCAGCGGTCTCTGGAGATCATGATGCTGTTGGAGAAGATCAACGAGCTGGGCACCACCGTGCTGGTGGTCACACACGAAAAGGAGCTGGTCAACCGCTTTTCCAAGCGGGTCATCGCCATTGAGAATGGCCGGATCATCAGCGACGAGACAGGCGGGTATTACGACAATGAGACACTTTAATAATCTGGGTTACTACATACGGGAGGGCTTTTTCAGCATCTTTACCCACGGGCTGATGTCCTTCGCGGCGGTGTGCATGATCATCTGCTGTCTGCTGATTATGGGTTCCTTTTCCCTGGTGGCGGTGAATCTGGACGAGATGCTGGGCCGGTATGAGGCGGAGAACGAGTTTCTGGCCTACATTGACGATTCCTACGATCAGGACCAGGCCAGGGCGCTGGAGGAGCAGATCCGGGCGGTGCCCAACGTGGCGGACGCCACCTTCGTGACCGACGCCGAGGCCATGGCGGAATATGCCGCCAAGCAGGAGGAGACCGAACTTTTCCAGAGCCTGCCGGACGGGGTGCTGCGGGACCGGTACCGCATTCATGTGAGCGACCTCTCCAAGCTGGAGGAGACGGTGGCGGCGGTGGAGGCCATCCCCGGGGTGACCAAGACCAGCTCCGCGCCGGAAATCGCCGAGGGCTTTACCGTCATCCGCAACATTGCCAGCGGCGTGGCCATGATCCTGGTGGCGATCCTGCTGCTGATTTCCCTGTTTATCATCACCAATACCATCAAAATCGCCACCTTCAACCGGCGGGACGAGATTGCCATCATGAAGATGTGCGGCGCAACCAACGCCTTTGTCCGCTGGCCCTTTGTGTTTGAGGGGATGATTTTGGGGTTGGTCGGTTCGCTGCTGTCCTACTTTTTCCAGTGGGGGATCTATGATCTCATCAAGCGGGCGGTGGACAACTCGGACACCATGCAGCTCATTACCGTGCTGCCCTTTGAGCTTTTGTCCATGCGGGTGCTGGGGGTATTCCTCATCACCGGCTTCATTATCGGGGTGGGCGGCAGCCTGATGGCCATTCGGAAGTTCCTTCAGGTTTAAGGACCTGCCGCGGCAAAGGAGTAGATTATGACGCACAAAAATGAAAAGAAGCCTGGTCTGCGCCGGGTACTCACCGGCATTTTGGCGGCGCTGCTGGTTTTGCTGATGATTCTGCCTATGGTGACCATGGCCATCGGCAGCGCGGGAGCGGTAACCCAGTCGGAGATCGACGCGCTGGAGGAGCAGCAGAAGGAGTCCCAGGCCCGACAGGACGAGCTGAACGATCGGCTGGACGCCCTGGCCGACGATAAGGCCGCCGCCCAGGAAAAGCGCCAGATTTTGGAGCAGCAGCTCACGGCCATCAAGACCGAGCTGGACAGCATCGAGGCGCAGATTGCCTACTATGACGCGGCCATCACCCAGAAGGAGGCCGAGCGGGTGGAGGCAGTGGCCAGGGAAGAGGCGCAGTACGAGCTCTTTTGTGAGCGGGTGCGGGCCATGGAGGAGGACGGAGACGTATCCTACTGGTCCATCATCTTCCAGGCCACCGACTTTGCCGATCTGCTGGACCGGATCACCATTGTGGATGAGATCATGGCGTATGACCAGCAGGTCATGGACGATCTGGTGGCCACCCGCAAGCGGATTGAGGAACTGAAGGCGGAGTTGGAGAGCGACCGGGCCGAGCAGCAGGTGAAGAAGGCCGAGCAGGAGGCCAAGAAGGCCGAGCAGGAGGAGAAGATCGCCGAAGCGCAGGCGCTGCTGGACCAGATCAACGCCGACACGGAGGAGGTCAACCGCCAGCTGGAGGCCGAGAGCAAGGCGGCGGCGGAGATCCAGGCGGAGATCGTGGCCAAGCAGAAGGAGCTGGAGGAGCAGCGCAAGCAAAATAACGTGGTGCTCAACACAGGCTCCGGCTATTATTGGCCGCTGCCGGGCAACTATAAGCTGACGTCGGCGTTTGGTTACCGCATCCATCCCATCACCGGCCAGCCCCACAGCCATACCGGCATCGACATCCCGGCGCCGGGCGGCACGCCCATCTACGCCGCCAAGGGCGGGCAGGTGGTGACTTCGGCCTATCACTCCTCTTATGGCAACTATGTGGTCATTGACCACGGCAACGGCAATTCCACCCTGTACGCCCATATGAGTTCCCGTGCGGTGAGCGCCGGTCAGATCGTCTCTCAGGGGGACGTGATCGGCTACGTCGGTTCCACGGGCTCCTCCACGGGCAATCATCTCCATCTGGAGGTGCGGGTCAACTATCAGCGCGTGGACCCGGAAAGCTGCTTCCCGGGACTGTACAACTCGTTTATCCGGGCTTATAACTGGTAAGTTCCTGTGGTGTGTTGGGAGCGGAGCGGGACGGTGTCCTGCTCCGCTCTTGTCCTATCATCAAAACGCGAAAGGAACGAGATAACCATGAAAAACACGGAAATTAAGCGTTATACCAAATGGCATCTTTTGCTGGCGGTGCTGCTGACGGCGGTGGTGACCGTGGGCGGACTGGGGCTGTGGGCCTGGCTGACCCTGGGCTCCAACGGCCTGACGCTGCTTTATAGCTATCAGCTGATCTGCTCCAACTTTGTGGGCGAATACGACCCGGACGAGGTGGTGGACAGCGCCGTCAGCGGCATGGTGTCGGCGCTGGGCGACCGATGGTCCTACTATCTGGACCCGGAATCCTACGCCGCCGAGCAGGAACGCCGGGCCAACGCCTATGTGGGCATTGGGATCACGGTGGACCAGAGCCGGGAGGAGGGATTATATATCCGCTCGGTCAACGAAAACGGACCGGCCAAGGCGGCGGGTTTACAGGCCGGGGAGATCATCACCGGAGTGGACGGGGTCTCCATCGCGGGGGACAAGCGCGCCGACGGAGCCGACCTGATCCGGGGAGAGGAAGGCAGCCAGGTGGAGCTGACGGTTTTGGGGACGGACGGGACGAGCCGTACGGTGACGGTCACCCGGGCCAGCGTCACCGAGGAGGCGGTGTCCTATGAGCTGCTGGCCGGCGGCGTGGGCTATATCCGCATCGAAAACTTTTTCACCGGCAGCGCCGACGGCATGATCGAGGCGATGGACGCGCTGCTGGACGAGGGAGCCGGGGCGCTGGTCTTTGACGTGCGCAGCAACGGGGGCGGATATTTGAACGAGCTCACCCCCATGCTGGACCGTCTGCTGCCGGAGGGGGTAATTTTCCGCACGGTAAGCCACACCGGCGCGGAGGAGGAGACCGTTTCGGACGCGGAATGTGTGGAGGTGCCCATAGCGGTTCTGGTCAACGCCGACACGTACAGCGCCGCCGAGATCTTCGCCGGCGAGCTTCAGGAGGCGGCGGGCGCCGTGGTGGTGGGAGAGGCCACCAGCGGCAAGGGCTATGCCCAGCAGACCTTCGCCCTGCCCAACGGCGGCGGGCTGGGCATTTCCACCATGGAATATTTCACCGGACAGGGCGTGAGCCTCATCGGCAGCGGGCTGACGCTGGATGTGGAGCTTTCGCTGGACGAGGCGTCCCAGGCGGCCTTTGATGCCGGGACTTTGGACAAAGCGCAGGACGTTCAGCTGCAGGCGGCGCTGGATGCGCTGGGACAATAAGGAGGTATGGAAATGTATGACGAGCTGCGGCAGCTTCAGGAGCTGCTGACGAGACTGGAGGCCCTGCGGACCTCCGGCGCGGCGCTGGCCGCGGGGCTGAAGGGGCTGGAGGACCGATGCGTCGGGGAGGGCTGGCTTGTGCCGGAGGAAGCGGCGGACCTGGCCGGTGCGCTGGCGCGGTTTGCGCTGGAGCAGGAGGCGCTGCGGGAGGAGGCGGCCCGGCTGCTGGAGCCGGCGGACACCATGGCCGGGCTTTTGGAGCAGCTGACCGCCCGGGAGGCCCAGCGCCGCCGGGAGCGGACCTGGAGCCGCTTTTTGTCTCTGGAGGCCGTGGAGCAGGCCCGGGGTCTGGGGGGCATTTTGCGCCGGAAGCAGGACCAGCTCCGCCAGGCCATAGAGGAGGCGTCGGACGAGCTGGCGCACTGGACGGAATGCTGCGACGCGCTTTTGGAGCGGCTGGAAAATCCGGACTATGACGCCGGCGACGATCTCATGCAGCACTATGGAGATCTGCTGGGATTCCCGCTGCTGGCGGGGGTCTATGCCGGTACCATTCACCTTCCCACGGAAGAGACGCCGGAAGAGACGCCGGAAGAGACGCCGGAAGAGACGCCGGAAGAGACGCCGGAAGAAGCGCCGGAAGAAGCGCCGGAAGAGACGCCGGAAGAGACGCCGGAAGAG
>NZ_JACLZC010000035.1 GCF_016901735.1 Pseudoflavonifractor phocaeensis
TGAACATGAAGCACCTGGAGGCAGCCCTTGAGGACGCCTCTGTTGCTGGCTGACTTCATTTAAAACAGAATCTGCAAACCAAAGTGCGAAAAATCCTTGACACGACCTTCATGCCAGAGCCTGCAAACCAATTTGCGCAAAACTCTTGACACTTCCTTGCTCTCTCATAGCAGCAGCACAAATACAACGAAAACTCATGCAACAAACAGGAGAGCGTGGCACTCATGCACTACGCTCTCCTGTTTATGTCCTGTCATTATTCCATTCCGCGATAGCCGTGCTTTTCTGCATGCCCAAGCAGATAGAGGAACGCAAAGGCCGGGATACGGATCAGATCTTTTCCGCTTTTCGTATTGTGGACGCCAAAGTCATCGGCGGTTTTGGTCACCACGATGGAGGCCGCAGCTTCTCCGCTCAACTCTACAATGGCAGAATCATCCGGGATGGGGGCACCCTCCCGATACTTCACTTCAATGAGGATGTTCTTGGAATTGGAGTATTCCACCACAACATCAATTTCTTTTCCACGCTTGCCGCCGCGATAGTATCCCACCGATGCAGCCTGTTGGTAATAAAATGCGGCCACATGCTTGTAAACAGCGGTTTCCACAACCTTCCCCATTTCCACCGGGTCACTCAGCATGGAATCATCCATCAGAACCGCATTGCGGATGGCCGCATCGGCAATATAGATTTTGGGGCTGGCTTTCAGGACTTTTTTTCCTGCCATATTGACCGGCCAGCTCTGATAAATCAGGTTGGCGCTTTCCAAATAGTCAATATAGTTTTCGACGGTGGGCCTGGAGACGCCATTCAGTTCCTTCGCAATCGCCTCGATAGAAACGATCTCGGAAGAAACATTGCAGAGATAGAGGAAGATTCGCTCCAATTCTGTAGCATTGCGGATCTTGTAAAGGGAAGGCAGATCCCGCTTGAGTACTTTGTCCACCACATCCTCCCGCATGACCTGCTGGGCCAGGATGTCGTTGTCGGCAAGGGCCAGTTCGGGGAATCCACCCACTTGCAGATAGCGGTTAAAGTGGTTCTGCACCTTGGAGAGCTGCAGCATGATCTGGGTGCGTTCCTGCTGGGTCTTATACAGAAGCGGCGTGATCTTTAAGTCATCCGGCAGATCGGGGCGATCTATGTTCAGCAGCTCACAGTATTCATAAAAAGACAGTGTGGGGACCTGGATGGCCGACCACCGGCCGGCGCCACTCTCCTGGCTCCCCTTGACCAAAACCGGACTGGCCGAGCCGGTGGCCACCATTTTGGTGTCCGGCTGCATATCGTAAATTGCCTTCAGCCATTTGTCCCAATCTTGCGCATACTGGATCTCGTCAAAGAAGTAGTAGACATCCTGCTCCGGATAGATATTTTCGTGATAGCACTCCAGAATTTCGTTCATGGCGCTCAGCTTCAGCATGGGATGATCCATGGAGATAAAGACGATCTTCTGAGGCGGCACGCCACCCTGGAGCAGAGCCTCGATCATCTGGTACTGTATGGTGGTCTTTCCCACCCGTCTTGTCCCGGTTAAGACGACTGTACGCCGGATGTCCGCCTGATTCAGGCGTTTCATGGCCTCGTAAAAAGCAAATCGCTTATAAGTTTTGGACAATTTCGGGTTCACGACTCCTGTTTTCCACCAGGGATTGTAGGAAACCAGTACCTTCAGCAGCCCTTCCTTGCTGATGATAGCCATGCAACCACCTCCTTTTATAATATAGTAGTGCCAATCTTCATTTTTGTCAATAAATATTATAAGTATACTTATAATATTGTTTGTCTGATATTGATAAATACGCTGCTATACTATCCAAAGTGTGGTGCTGTTATACTATGTATTTTTAAAAGGAGCGTACCACAGCCTTACCATGGTACGCTCCACTGCATTACAATTCTAATTGATCCAGCCACTCGTCAAAGGATTTTCTGGAGATCCGGATGGCTGTGCCAATGCGTACACTCTTGAAGTACCCTTTCTTGACTAGGGTATAAGCGGATGACCGTCCGATATGAAGGATGGCCGCGATTTCTTCCACCGTGTAGGCACGGGTCTGGGGCTGCAATTCTTTCTCTTTTTGTTCCATGATTTTCCTCCTGAATATGTCGTCAAATAGGCCGTTTTGATGCTGCCCTGCGGGGTGGCAAATCATCCTTCCTGCTAATTTCTTGCTAATACGACTTTTGAAAAGCGGTTAAAAGCAGGGCATTATAGGGACAATTTGCGATTAGGTGTATCCGCCGTACGGCATGATATGAAACGAGAAGAAACTGTAGAGGAAGTAGAGAAGAACACAGAATTGGAACGCCAAACTCCTAAGCGGAATGTAGTGCGTTCGAGTCGCGCCAGGGGTGCTAAAAAAGAAAAGGACGTGCCGGCGGGCACGTCCTTTTTCTATACACGGGTTGAAAGGCAAAACACAACCCCCTGGCCATCCACCGTGACCAGGGGGTTACTTATGAGTCTGAATCTCTACCATGTTTCAACCTCGTACTTTCTATAAATTTGCGCTGCTGTTTGGAAAACCATTGCTCTGGAGAAGTTCCTCGCGGATACAGTTGCCCGGAAACTCAATCTTGCGTCTGCCATCCTTTGGCGATATTTCGCGGCTGGGGCTTGTACGCTGCTTTCTCACACTTGTGAGTTGGTTTGGAACTTGCTCTCGTCTGGATGCCTTCACCTGATCTTTGGTTTTACCGGCGCTGATGCGAACCAACAAATCGTATTTCCCACTTAACTCCGCTTCCATAGTTCTTTAGTATTCCCATCTTTTTGATCCGGATCACTGTTTGGCAGAAGCTCTGGTGTGCACCCCGGAGTTCTCAGTTTTCCAAAATCGGAAGAATTGAGAAGCCGCCGAATCTCTATTACGGAGAAGTATTTTGGAACTGCGTTTTGTTACAGTTCGCAGGAAAGGCTGTCCGCTTAGTTCATTGGACTCGCTCCTTTCTTTCTGGCTATATTGTACTATACTGACCGGCGGATGTCAAGGGATTTTTTGTGGAAAGCATATAAAAATTTCAGCCGAAGAGGACCAGCAGCAGGCCGTAGACCACGCTGGCCGAAATGCCGTAGACCAGCACCGGACCGGCGATGGTGAAGAGCTTGGCCCCCACGCCGGTGATGAGTCCCTCGCTGCGGAATTCCAGGGCGGGGGAGACCATGGCGTTGGCAAAGCCGGTGATGGGCACCAGCGTGCCGGCGCCGGCGTGCTTGGCCAGGCGGTCAAAGCAGCCCAGACCGGTGCACAGGGCGGCGGCGAAGATGAGGGTCACCGACACGCAGGCCGAGGCTTCGTCCGGGGAGAGCCCCCAGTGCTGGTAGAGGTTCCGCAGGGCCTGGCCGGCGGTGCAGATGAGCCCGCCCACGCAGAAGGCCCAGAGACAGTCCCGCAGCAGGGGAGAGGGGGCGGATTTGCCGTTGACATAGCGCTGATAGGCGTCGTTGGTCATGTCCATGATGGCGTCACTCCTTTGACCCTAGTATGGGCGGAGGAACGGTTTTTTATACCCCTGCCGCTTTTGGTCGGATGGAGGCGGAAGAGACGGGAAGGGGTCGGAAATTGCGATGTGTTTTTCTTCCCAAATGGGGTTCAATCCCATATAATGTACCTATAAGGGACGTAAAAGGAGGGAAAGGACTAGCATGAGGGAGCTGTATGTTGGACAGTGCGGTCAGACAGACGAAGAAGGACGACAACACTGCTTCAGCTACTACATTCTGATTGAGGAACGGACCTGCGCCGGCGAACTGGTGTGTGAGGAGTACGGCGTAAAGGTCTCGGCCCCTGGCGGCGAGAGCGTCAGCATACCCCGCATTACCCTCAGCGCCCGGCGTATCGGCGATCTGGCGGATCTGCTGGTACGGGGCGGCGTGACGCCGTCCACGCTGGAGGACGTGGTACAGGACTGGCTCTAAGGGCCGCGGACAAGAGCATCAAGCGCGTTCGGAGACCGGCTGGGGGCAGGTCTCCTATTTTTTGTGCCCGCATCGGGGGGAAGCGTTGACACGGAAGCGGAAAGCGCGTAAAATGGCAGGGTATGCGGACGAAAGGGTCCGCGGTTTTGCTGTAAGGAGGATGTTTTGTGAAGGAGAGAGAGACCTTTGCGTCCCGCCTGGGCTTTGTGCTCATCTCGGCGGGATGCGCCATCGGCCTGGGCAACGTCTGGCGCTTCCCCTACATCGTGGGGCAGTACGGCGGCGCCGCCTTTGTGCTGATCTATCTGGTGTTCCTGGTTATTATGGGCCTGCCCATCATGGCCATGGAGTTTGCCGTTGGACGGGCCAGCCGCAAGAGCATTTTGGCCTCGTTCCAGGAGCTGGAACCCAAGGGAAGCAAGTGGCACTGGTACGGCTGGTTCGGCATGGCGGGCAACTACCTGCTCATGATGTTTTATACCACCATCGCCGGCTGGCTGCTGATGTATTTCTTCAAAATTGCCGCCGGCCAGTTTGAACCGCTGGAGACCACCGAGGCGGTGACCCAGGCCTTCAACGGCATGGTGGCCGACCCGGTGATGCAGGTGGTGTTTATGGCCATCGTGGTGGCGCTGGGTATGGCCATTTGCAGCCGCGGCCTTCAGAACGGCGTGGAAAAGGTCAACAAGATCATGATGCTCTGCCTGCTGGGCCTGCTGGTGGTGCTGGCCATCCGTTCGGTGACGCTGGAAGGCGCGGTGGAGGGCCTGAAATTCTACCTGGTGCCCAATTTTGACAACCTGATGTACGACGCCGAGGGCAACTTCCGCCTGGGACAGGCCATCTACGCCGCCATGGGACAGGCTTTCTTTACCCTGAGCCTGGGCATCGGCGCCATGGCCATTTTCGGCAGCTACATCGGCAAGGAGCGCCGCCTATTCGGCGAGGCCATCAATGTGGGCGTGCTGGACACCTGCGTGGCCTTTGTGTCCGGCCTCATCATTTTCCCCGCCGCCTTTGCCTTCGGGGTCAACCCCGACGCCGGCTCCACGCTGATCTTCGTCACCCTGCCCCATGTGTTCAACTCCATGCCCGGCGGACGGCTGTGGGGGGCGCTGTTCTTTGTGTTTTTGTTCTTCGCCGCCCTGTCCACCATTACCGCCGTGTTTGAAAATATCCTGGCCTGCTGGATGGACAAGTGGAACATCTCCCGCCGGAAGGCCGTGCTGGCCAACCTGGCCCTCATCTTCCTTTTAAGCCTTCCCTGTCTGCTGGGCAACAACCTCTGGTCCGGCGTGAAGCTCCTGGGAATGGGCATCATGGACTTTGAGGATTTCCTGGTGAGCAACAACCTGCTGCCCCTGGGCTCCATGGTCTATCTGCTCTTTTGCTGCCTGCCCGCCCGGTACGGCTGGGGCTATGAGCAGTTCCTGGCCGAGGCCAACCAGGGCAAGGGCGTACCCTTCCCCGCCAAGCTGCGCTGGTATTATACCATCCTGCTGCCCCTCATCGTGCTGGTCATCTTCGTGATGGGTTACATTGAAAAATTCTTCTGAATGACGGCAAGCCCCCGGACCGTATGAAAAAACGGTCCGGGGGCTATTTTTATGGGGAATCAGCTGTTCAGCGGTGGGGGTAGAGGAGGCCGGCGCCGTTGCAGCCGGAACACAGCAGCCAGCCGGAGCCGCCGCACACCGTGCAGGTGATGGGCTCCAGCGCCCCGGAGCCGCCCGTATCGCCGGAACCGCCGGAGGAGGTGGGGCCGCCGTCGCCCCAGTTGTTGACCAGCTCCACCAGGTTGCTGCCGTCCGTATTCATGATATACACGGCCGAATTTCCAAAGGAGCTGGAGCCGGGGGTGGTGGCGTTTTCACTCTGGAGGAAGGCCACACAGGAGGAGTTGATGGCGAAAATGTGGCAGCCCTTGCCGTCGTACAGATACTCCCGCAGGCCGGTTTCCTTATGCTGGCGGAACATCCCGTAATTGATATTGGAGCCATAGTTCCACTCGCTGTCCCAGTCAGGGAAGGAAACATTGTAAGCGTCGCAGGCAGCCTCAAAAACAGACTGAGTAACCGCCTGCCTCTGGCCGGTGGCGGCGTCAAAGAAGAGGCAGACGCCCGTGTCCTCCAGTTCCAGATAGAGGCCCTGGCCGTCCATATCGGGGATAAAGCGAATGCCGCCGCCCACACTGCTCTGGGAATAGATGGACTGAGACGCGCCGGTATCCGGATTTACCATGGTGACCTCCAGCGCGGCGGTTACACCGTCCGCGGTGGTGCCGCCGGTATCCAGCACAAAGATCTTGCCGCCGGAGGCGGTCACCAGGACCTGACTGGAGGAGGCCGCCTTTTCATGGACAAGCACGACTTTTTTGGTGTTCACATTGACGGCGTGGAGCTGAGATTCGCTGGTGACCAGCAGATAGTTGCGGTAAAGCATCAGATCCTGAATTTCCACGCCGCCGTCCCCATTGAACAGGATCTCCCGCTTTCCGGTGGCGGTGTCCAGGCCGTAGACGGCCTCGCTGCTCAGGGTATAGTAGTAGGCTTTGCCGTCCCGGGGCAGGATGTTCATGGGCATCCCGCCGGCGTTGAAGGAGCGGAGGGTGCTGCCGTCATAGACATAGAGCATGCTGCGGCGGATGAAGGAAAAATAGAAGGTGCCGCCGTCAAAGAGACCGTTGCCGAAAAATTCATCGGGATCGCTGAAAAAGTTCAGAATGACCCAGTGATCCGGTTCTGTGGAGATGTTGACCCGGTTGGCGCTCCCGTCCCAGGACACCTGGCAGTCGAAGGCCTCCGATACGGCCCGGACCGGCACCAGGGTGCGGTTATTCAGGGCGATGGGGGCCACATCCAGGGTGATGGACTGCTTGTCGCTGCCCACCTGCTTGGTCATCCGGGAGGAGCCGATGGTCAGCTGGACGGTGGTGGAGCCCTTGCGGGCGCGGATGGTGAGATTGTCGTTGGGGTCCCACTCCACGGTGGCGCCCAGGCCCTCGAAGATGACCCGAAGGGGCACCAGGACCCGGTTGTTCATGGCCGCGGGCGGCTGGTCAAAGACCAGGCGCTGGCCGTCCAGATAGACCGAGGTCTCTCCGGCGGCAGAGGCGGGGAAGGAGAAGAGACCGAGCAGCAACGCCAGAAGGAGCAGCCGGGACAGGAAGGAGAGCGATTTTTTCAAGTTTAAGACCTCCTTTTTTGTATGCTTATAAAAAATTATATAATATATCTTTACGCTGTCCATGATTTCCCGAAAAATTTGGGAAAAGGGAAAAAAGCCCCCCGCTTGTCAGACGGCGGACATGCCGCGTCACAAGCGGGGGGACGTTTTTCTGAAATTGCCCCGGCGGAGAAGGGGGTTATACGCTCTCCGGCTTGGGCTTGGGAAGGATCAGATTGAGGAAGATGGCCATAATGGCGGTGACCACCACGGGAGAGGAGCCAAAGACCATGGTCACCCAGTCAGGGAAGCCGGCCAGACAGCCGCTGACCTGGCTGATGCCCACGCCCAGAGCCACCGAGAGACCCACCACCGTGCGGGCCCGCATATCAAAGCGCTCGGAGGTAATCATGCTCACGCCGGTCATGGTAATCATGGCAAAGACCGACACGGTGGCGCCGCCGATGACGCTCTGGGGGATGGTGGTGAGAAGAGAGGCGATCTTGGGCACGAAGCCGGCCACAGCCAGCACGATGGCCGCAAAGACAAAGACCGCCCGGTTGATGACCCGGTTGACGGTAATGATGCCCACATTCTGGCTGTAAGAGGCGGTGGGCAGACCGCCGAAGAAAGCGCCCACCACGCTCATCAGGCCCTGGCCAATGATGCCGCCCTGCAATTCCTTGTCGGTGGGCATACGGTCCATACCGCCGATGGTGGTGGAGCTCAGGTCGCCGATGGTCTGGACCGCGTTGACCATGTACACAATGGCCAGGGAGACAATGGCGCTGGGCTCAAAGCTGATTTCAAAATGCATGGGCATGGGGACCTGGAAGAGGCCGGCCTGTCCCACGGAGGAGAAGTCCACCAGGCCCAGGGGGATGGAGATGAGATAGCCCACCACGATGCCCCACAGAATGGCGCCCAGCTTCAAAACGCCCTTGCCGAAGTTCTGGAGCACCAGCACCACCAGGAAGGTGATGATGGCCACCAGCCAGCTCTTGGGGGAAGCGTAGTCCGGCTTGCCCACGCCGCCGGCCATGTACTTGATGGCGGTGGGGTAGAGGGAGAGACCGATGGTAAAGATCACGGTGCCGGTGACCAGCGGGGGGAACAAAACCCGGATCTGCTTGACAAAAATACCGAAGAGGATGGCGACAATGCCGCCCACGATCTCAGCGCCCAAAATCTCCGGCAGGCCGAACTGCTCGCCGATGGCCTGGAGGGTGGGCACATAGGCAAAGCTGATGCCCATGATGACCGGCAGACGGGAGCCGACGGGACCGATGGGGAAGAGCTGGATCAGGGTAGCCACAGCGGTGATGAGCAGCGAGACCTGGATGAGCAGGGTCTGGTCCGCGCCGGTGATGCCGCAGCTGCCCGCGATCATAATGGCCGGTGTGACGATGCCCACCACTGCGGCCACCACGTGCTGGAGTCCCAGCGGGACCATCTGGCCCAGGGGCGGGACCCCTTCGTACTGGAAGACCGTGGCGCGCTTGAAGGGAGCGGCTTGTTTCATGAACTTCCACCTCACAAAAAATTTGTTTGCCAAAATATTATTATTTCATCTATAAATATACGCCTTTTTCCACCCGGTTGCAAGTGCGGACTGCCCATCCAGCCGCCAAAGAATCCCTCATATTTTTAGCGATTTTCACGAAACAGACTTTTCGCGGCCGGCAGAGGGGCAAACAGGGGAGAAGGCGCGAAAAGCAGAAATATTTTGGGGTCCGGCAGGGGAAAACATTTGTATTTGACCGGCGAAAGCCGTCTGACCTGCCGGGTGATTTGGGGCGATACAGCCAATGCGGGGCGCCGGATGCCTGGATCCGGCGCCCCGGCGGAGCGTTTGCAGCTGTGTTTACTTCTTTTTACGGGCGTAAGGGGTATTTTCCAGGGGGAGGGAGGTGCGGAAGTTGCCGTCAAACTTGTAGTAAGCGCCCTGAACGGCGGGGGCGGTGGGAATGGAGGTGATCTCGCCGATGCCCACCGCGCCGTAGCCCAGCGGGTCGGGGTTGGCCTCCACGATGATGGCCTCCACCGGCGGGGTCTTGTCGGCCCGGAAGAGGCCCAGGGTGCCGAATTTGGCGGTGGGCTTGCCGTCCGCCATGGGGAAATCCTCGGTGAGGGCAAAGCCCAGGCTCATCACCACGCCGCCCTCGATCTGGCCCTCCACGCTGAGGGGGTTGATGGCACGGCCCACGTCATGGGCGGCCACCACCTTTTCAATGGTGCCGTCCTCGTTGAGGCACACCACCTGAGTGGCGTAGCCGTAGCCCACGTGGGAGACCGGGTTGGGCTTGTCGGCCCCCATCTTGTCGGTCTTGGCCAGATACTCGCCATAAAACTCCCGGCCGTTGAGCTCCTCCAGGGTCTTGCCGGCGTCCAGCTCCTTTTTCAGCTCCACGCAGGCCCGGCGGCAGGCCTCGCCGGTGACCAGGGTCTGACGGGAGCCGGAGGTGGTGCCCGCGTCGGGGGCGATGTTGGTCTCGGCCTGGGGATAGCGGATCACGTCGCCGGTGACCCCCAGAGTCTCGCAGGCCACCTGGGTGAGCACGGTGCCCAGGCCCTGGCCGATGCAGGACGCGCCCGCCCGGAGCCACACCTTGCCGTCCTCGATGGTGATGCGGCAGCGGCCCCAGTCGGGGAGGCCCACGCCCACGCCGGCGTTTTTCATGGCGCAGGCGATGCCCGCCCGGGGATGGTTTTCATAGACCTCCTTCACCGCCTCCAGGGTCTGGGCCAGGGCGGTGCCGTGGAAGGCAATCTGGCCGTTGGGCAGCACCTGCCCGGGCCGGATGGCGTTGCGGTAGCGGATCTCCCAGGGCGAAATGCCCACTTCCTCGGCCAGCAGGTTCAGGTTGCACTCGGTGGCAAAGCAGCTCTGGGTCACGCCGAAGCCCCGGAAGGCGCCGGCGGGGGGATTGTTGGTATAGACGGCGGTTCCGTCAATGTCGATGACCTGATAGTTGTAGGGACCGGCGGCGTGGGTACAAAGGCGCTGGAGCACCGGTCCGCCCAGGGAGGCATACGCGCCGGTGTCGGTGACCACCACCGCCTTCATGGCGGTGAGATAGCCGTTTTCATCGCAGCCGGTGGTGAATTCCATCCAGGCCGCGTGGCGCTTGGGATGGATGAGGATGCTCTCGTCCCGGGTCAGCTTGACCTTGACGGGGGCGTGGGTGTGGTAGGCCAGCAGCAGGGCGTGGTGCTGGACGGTCACGTCCTCCTTACCGCCGAAGCCGCCGCCCACCAGGGCGTTGACCACGTGGATCTTCTCCGGGGCCCAGCCCATCATGAGGGAGCACTCGTGCTGGGTGTCGTAGGTGCCCTGGTCGCTGGTGTAGATGAGAGCCTCCTGATTTTCGTCGTCCACCATGGCCACGGCGCACTCCGGCTCCAGGAAGGCGTGCTCGGTGGGGGGCGTATAATACTTGCGGGTCACCACATGGGCGGACTTGGCCAGCACCTCGTCGGCATTGCCCCGGACCAGATGCTCATGGGCCAGGACGTTGCTGGCGCTGCTCTCGTGGACCAGGGGCGCGCCAGGCTCCAGGGCGGCGTGGGCGTCAAAAATGGGGTCCAGGACCTCATACTCTACCTTGATGAGGGCCTTGGCCTGCTGGACCTGCTCCCAGGTCTCGGCGGCCACCAGGGCCACCGCGTCGCCCAGGTAGTGGGTGATGTGGCCCACGGGCACCAGGGCGTCCCAGTCCTGCTTGAGGTGCCCCACCTTAAAGGAGCCGGGGATGTCGTCGGCGGTGAGGACGGCATGGACACCGGGCACCGCTTTGGCGGCGCTGGTGTCGATGGACAGCACCCGGGCCCGGGGATACTGGGCCCGCAGGGCGGAGCCCACCAGCATCCCTTCGATCTGGATGTCGTTGGTGTACTTGCCGTAGCCCAGGACCTTTTCGGCCACGTCCACCCGGTGGGCGCGCTGGCCCACCCCGGTGACGGTGGGGGCCTTCAGGTCGGTACGGCCCTCCCGCAGGAGCCTGGCCGCCAACTCGATGGCGTCGATGATCTTTTTGTAGCCGGTACACCGGCAGATGTTGTTGCGGATGGCGAATGCGATTTCCTTACGGGTGGGGTTGGGGTTCTGGTCGATCAGGCCCTTGCCGCAGAGGACCATGCCCGGGATGCAGAAGCCGCACTGGACCGCGCCGGCCTCGCCGAAGGCATAGACGTAGACCTCTTTTTCCCGCTGGGAGAGGCCCTCCACCGTCACGATTTCCTTGCCTTCAAACCGAGAGATCTTCTGCACGCAGGGCTTGACCGTTTTCCCGTCCACCAGAACGGTGCAGGCGCCGCAGGCGCCCTGATCGCAGCCGTCCTTGACGGAGGTCAGACCCAGAGTTTCCCGCAGGAACGTGATGAGCTTTTCATCCTTTTCGACCTCATAAGTCTGGCCGTTGACATGCAGGGTGAACATAGCCACGCCTCCTTTATAAATTACCAATCCAAACACGGGAAAGGGCAGAAACCACCGTGCTCTGCCCTTTGTTGTTTATAGCTTAACACTAACTTTTGCGGAAAGCAACAGATTCAGCGTGAGCAAATTATACAAAAATCAAAAAGTGTTTTAGTGAAAATAAAAAATTTTTTGTTCCCTATTGACTTCTTAAAAAGGTATGGTATGATTGACTCAGATAGGGCGGAGCAGGGCGCTTCGCCGCGATGGGCTCAAATCGTTACGGAGGCGATCAGAAAGATGGAACAGATCAAGTGGGTACCCAACCGGATGCCCAAGAGCGACGACAAATGGCTGGAGATCATGTCGCTGGATGAAGTGAAAAAGGCTCGGGCCTTCCACGCCAGTTTCCCCCAGTATTCCGTCACCCCGCTGGCCGATCTGCGCCGGATGGCCGAGTACCTGGGCGTGGGCGGCATTTATGTCAAGAATGAATCCTACCGCTTCGGACTCAACGCCTTCAAGGTGCTGGGCGGCTCCTTCGCCATGGGCAAGTACATTGCCAAGGAGATGGGCCGCGACGTCTCCGAGCTGACCTATGACTACCTGACCAGCGAGGCCTTCCGCAAGGAGTTCGGTCAGGCCACCTTCTTCACCGCCACCGACGGCAACCACGGCCGCGGCGTGGCGTGGGCGGCCAACAAGCTGGGTCAGAAGGCCGTGGTGCATATGCCCAAGGGCAGCTCCAAGCCCCGCTTTGACAACATCGCCAAGGAAGGCGCGAAAGTGACCATCGAGGAAGTCAACTACGACGACTGCGTCCGCATGGCCGCCGCCGAGGCCGCCGAAACCGAACACGGCGTCATCGTGCAGGACACCGCCTGGGAGGGCTACGAGGACATCCCCTCCTGGATCATGCAGGGCTACGGCACCATGGCCCTGGAGGCCGCCGAGCAGCTGCGGCAGATCGGCGTCAACCGCCCCACCCACATCTTCGTGCAGGCGGGCGTGGGCTCTCTGGCCGGCGCGGTGCAGGGCTTCTTCGCCAACCTCTTCCCCAATGATCCCCCCAAGGTGATCGTCATGGAGGCCGGCGCCGCCGACTGCCTCTACCGCGGCGCCGAGGCCGGCGACGGCTCCCCCCGCATCGTCACCGGCGACCTTCAGACCATCATGGCGGGCCTGGCCTGCGGCGAGCCCAACATCATCGGCTGGGACATCCTCCGCAACCACTCCGCCGCCTTCGCCTCCTGCCCCGACTGGGTGTCCGCCAAGGGTATGCGGATGCTGGCCAACCCCTGCGCCGGCGACCCGGTGGTCATCTCCGGCGAGTCGGGCGCCGTGGGTATGGGCTGCCTGGACGCCATCATGGAGGACGACGCCTACAAGGACCTGCGGGACTATCTGGGCCTGGACCGCTTCAGCCAGGTGCTCATGATCTCCACCGAGGGCAACACCGACCCCAACAAATACCGCCGCATTGTCTGGGACGGCGAGTACCCCACCGACACCACCCCTCAGCTGGAGTACGAGGGCTACCGCGAGAACCGCTGAAAAAACGAAATTTGAGATATAAAGGGGATAATTGACATGGATTACGAACAGATCAAGAAAGCCGCCGAAGGTTACCGCGCTGATATGACCCGTTTCCTGCGCGCCATGATCTCCCATCCCAGCGAGAGCTGCGAGGAGAAGGAAGTAGTGGCCTGCATCAAGGCCGAGATGGAGAAGCTGGGCTACGACAAGGTGGAAGTGGACGGCCTGGGCAACGTCATCGGCTGGATGGGCGAGGGCGACAAGATCATCGCCATCGACTCCCACATCGACACCGTGGGCATCGGTAACCGGGACAACTGGACCCACGACCCCTACGAGGGCTACGAGGACGACCAGGTCATCTACGGCCGCGGCGGCTCCGACCAGGAGGGCGGCATGGCTTCCGCCACCTACGGCGCCAAGATCATGAAGGACCTGGGCCTCATCCCCGCCGGCTACAAGATCATGGTCGTCGGCTCCGTCCAGGAAGAGGACTGCGACGGCATGTGCTGGCAGTACATCGTCAATAAGTTCTTCCCCGCCAATGGCATCAAGAAGGAGCAGGTGGAGTTCGTCATCTCCACCGAGCCCACCGACGGCGGCATCTATCGCGGCCACCGGGGCCGTATGGAGATCCGCGTGGACGTGAAGGGCGTCTCCTGCCACGGCTCCGCCCCCGAGCGCGGCGACAACGCCATTTATAAGATGGCCGACATCCTCCAGGACGTCCGCGCTCTCAACGAAAACGACGACGCCGACACCACCGAGATCAAGGGCCTGGTCAAGATGCTCAATCCCAAGTACAACCCCGAGCATTACGAGGACGCCCGTTTCCTGGGCCGCGGCACCTGCACCACCTCCCAGATCTTCTATACCTCCCCCAGCCGCTGCGCCGTGGCCGACTCCTGCTCCATCTCCATCGACCGCCGCATGACCGCCGGCGAGACCTGGGACTCCTGCCTCCAGGAGATCCGCGACCTGCCCAGCGTGAAGAAGTACGGCGACGACGTGACCGTCTCCATGTACATGTATGACCGTCCCTCCTGGACCGGCGAGGTCTACGAGACCGAGGCCTATTTCCCCACCTGGATCAACAAGGAGAGCGCCGCCCACGTCCAGGCGCTGGTGGACGCCCACCACGCCCTCTTCGGCGACAAGCGCATCGGCCCCGACGGCGCCATGCACCTGCGCAACCGTCCCCTCACCGATAAGTGGACCTTCTCCACCAACGGCGTGGCCATCCAGGGCCGTTACGGCATCCCCTGCGTGGGCTTCGGCCCCGGCGCCGAGTCTCAGGCCCACGCCCCCAACGAGATCACCTGGAAGGACGACCTGGTGACCTGCGCCGCCCTGTACGCCGCCGTGCCCGGCCTGTACAAGGAAGAGAACAAGACCGCCGACGTGTCTCAGTTCCGCGCCACCCTCACCGACAACGACATTCAGTAACAGACCCCATCAGCAGCGACGGGATAGCGGGGCCGTCCGCGGGGCGGCTCCCCCCAATCCCTCGAAGGTATATCGGGAATAAAGAAAAGGAGATTGATTGCCATGGATAAGACCCTTCAGATGTATATTGACAAGCTCAACGCCCTCAACTTTAAGGAAATGTACAACGGCGATTTCTTCCTGACCTGGGAAAAGACCGACGACGAGATCGAGGCCGTGTTCACCGTGGCCGACGCCCTGCGCTACATGCGTGAGAACAACATCTCCACCAAAATCTTCGAGTCCGGCCTGGGCATCTCCCTGTTCCGCGACAACTCCACCCGTACCCGCTTCTCCTTCGCCTCCGCCTGCAACCTGCTGGGCCTGGAGGTCCAGGACCTGGACGAGGGCAAGAGCCAGATCGCCCACGGCGAGACCGTCCGTGAGACCGCCAACATGGTCTCCTTCATGGCCGACGTCATCGGCATCCGCGACGACATGTACATCGGCAAGGGCAACGCCTACATGCACGAGTTCATGGACGCCGTGACCCAGGGCAACAAGGACGGCGTGCTGGAGCAGAAGCCCACCCTGGTCAACCTGCAGTGCGACATCGACCATCCTACCCAGGCCATGGCCGATATGCTCCACATCATCCACCACTTCGGCGGCGTGGAGAACCTGAAGGGCAAGAAGATCGCCATGACCTGGGCTTACAGCCCCTCCTACGGCAAGCCCCTCTCCGTGCCTCAGGGCGTCATCGGCCTGATGACCCGCTTCGGCATGGACGTGGTGCTGGCCCATCCCGAGGGCTACGAGGTCATGCCTGAGGTCGAGGAGGTCGCCCGCAAGAACGCCGAGCAGACCGGCGGCACCTTCACCAAGACCCACTCCATGGCTGAGGCCTTTAAGGACGCCGACATCGTCTATCCCAAGAGCTGGGCTCCCTTCGCCGCCATGGAAGAGCGCACCGAGCTCTACGGCAACGGCGACACCGCCGGCATCAAGGCTCTGGAGCAGCGTCTGCTGGCCCAGAACGCCGAGCACAAGGACTGGTGCTGCACCGAGGAGCTGATGGCCACCACTAAGGACGGCAAGGCCCTGTACCTGCACTGCCTGCCCGCCGACATCAACGGCGTCTCCTGCGTGGACGGCGAGGTGGAGGCCTCCGTGTTCGACCGTTACCGCGATCCCCTGTACAAGGAAGCTTCCTACAAGCCCTACATCATCGCCGCCATGATCCTCCTGGCCAAGTGCAAGGACCCCCAGGCCACCCTGAAGGCCCTGGAGGAGCGCGGCATGGCCCGCTGGTTCCAGGCCTGATCGCGGCCCCGCGTACTGATGTAACGTAATTTTGGCCCGTTCGCCCCTACGATGCTGGCAGAGTATGTGCGAACGGGCCTCTTTCTTTCCACACAGGAGGTAATTTTTCAATATGGGTAAACGTATCGTTATCGCGCTGGGCGGCAACGCCCTGGGCAACAACCTGCCCGAGCAGATGATCGCCGTCAAGCAGACTGCCCGCGCCATCGCCGACCTCATCGAGGAGGGCCACGAGGTCATCATCGCCCACGGCAACGGCCCCCAGGTGGGCATGATCCAGGCCGCCATGACCGAGCTGACCCGCTCCGACCCGGAGAAGTACATCCCCTGCCCCCTCTCGGTGTGCGTGGCCATGAGCCAGGGCTACATCGGCTATGACCTCCAGAACGCCCTGCGGGAGGAGCTGCTGGACCGGGGCATCGAAAAGGGCGTGGCCACCGTGCTCACCCAGGTGGAGGTGGACCCCCAGGACCCCGCCTTCCAGAAGCCCACCAAGCCCATCGGCTCCTTCATGACCAAGGAGGAGGCCGAGCGCATGGTGGCCGAGCGGGGCTACAACGTGGTGGAGGACGCCGGCCGGGGCTACCGCCGTGTGGTGGCCTCTCCCCAGCCCCAGTCCATCGTGGAGATCGACACCATCCGTGCCCTGGTGGAGACCGACCACGTGGTCGTGGCCTGCGGCGGCGGCGGCATCCCTGTCTTTACCACCGAGGGCCATCACCTGAAGGGCGCGGCGGCGGTCATCGACAAGGACTTCGCCTCCTGCGTCATGGCCCAGCAGCTCAACGCCGACTGCCTCATCATCCTCACCGCCGTGGAGAAGGTGGCCATTCACTTCGGTAAGCCCGACGTAAAGTGGCTGGATGATCTGACCCCCGCCGAGGCCGAGCAGTACATCGCCGACGGCGAGTTCGCCCCCGGCTCCATGCTGCCCAAGGTGCAGGCCGCTCTGCGCTTCGCCCAGTCCGGCGAGGGCCGTACCGCCCTCATCACCCTGCTGGAGAAGGCCAAGGACGGCGTGGCCGGCAAGACCGGCACCCGCATCCACTGCTGAGCAAGCGAACCCAAATGAAATACGGCGCCCCATCTGCCGCCGGAAGCGGCAGATGGGGCGCCGTTTTTTATCTATAATGTTCGCGTGTGCCAGGAGACTCAATGGCCCTCGGCGGGCAGGGAATCGTCCTCCCGGACCCAGTCCTCCACGTGGACCACGCTGTACTCGGTCTTGGTGCGCCGGATGACCACCCGTTCAATGCCGGCGTTGATGATGAGACGGCGGCACATGGAGCAGGAGGTGGCGTCGCTCAAAAGCTCGCCGGTGGCGGCGTCCCGTCCGGCCAGGTAGAGGGTGCCGCCGATGATGTCGCTGCGGGCGGCGGAGATGATGGCGTTGGCCTCGGCGTGGACCGACCGGCACAGCTCATAGCGCTGGCCCGAGGGGATGTTCATGGCCTGCCTGGTGCAGTAGCCCAGGTCGTCGCAGTTTTTCCGCCCCCTGGGGGCGCCGTTGTAGCCGGTGGCCACGATTTCGTCATGCTTGACGATGATGGCCCCATAGCACCGGCGCAGACAGGTGGCCCGCTCCAGCACGGTCTCGGCAATGTCCAGGTAGTAATTTTCCTTGTCGATGCGGCCCATAAAAGCCCTCCCACGTCTCTTTTTTCCCCAGTATATCCCCTTTCTCCCCAGAAGGCAAGCACAATTCACATTTTGTTTACGTTTGATTTCTTGACGTGTACACACACTGGCGGTATCATTAAAAGAGAACCAAAGGAGGAAAAGGAAAGATGTTTGTCCGCTCACAAAGGACAATATCCGCCCCTTTGGGACCCCAACTTTTATCCGAAGGAGACGACCGGACGCGATGAACTGGCTGAGAAAAATGATGTATGGGCGTTACGGTGTGGATGAGCTCTCCTTGTTTTTGCTTGTACTCTACCTGGTGTTGGTGCTGCTTTCCCAGCTGCCTGTGCTGCGGCTGCTGTCATGGGTGGCGCTGGCGGTGATTTTGTGGGACTTCTTCCGCATTCTCTCCCGCCGCTTTGACCGCCGCCGGGCGGAGAACGCAAAGTTCATGGCTCTGGCCGGACCGGCCATCCGCTGGTGTAAGATGCGCCGCGCCATCCTGCGGGACCGGGAGCACCGGTACTTCAAGTGCCCCAACTGCGGACAGTATCTGCGGGTGCCCCGGGGAAAGGGAAAGATCAACGTGGTCTGCCGCAGCTGCGGCGTGAGCTTTGAGGAGAAGAGCTGAGCATCATCTCACCCGGGGAGACGCGCCGCGTCTCCCCGGCCTTTTTTTGTGGATTTAGATGGAAAAGGAGCAAACGTATGGTGGAACAACAGGAGAGGACCCATCCGCCGGTGCGGTGGAAGCTGCCGCCGGTGTGGGCGCTGGCGGCGCTGGTGGCGGTGCTGCTGGTCATCAAGGGAATACAGGTGCTGTGCTTTTCCCAAGCGGAGCCGGTGCAGGCAGAGGTCCCCGACTGGATACGGCAGGAGCTGCTGGAGGTCAATGCATATTCCCGCCCCGGCACCCCGCTGGAGGAGGTCAACGGCATCGTCATCCACTATGTGGGCAACCCCGGCACCAGCGCCGAGCAGAACCGCAGCTACTTCGCGGGTCTGGCCCAGACCGGCGAGACCTACGCCAGCAGTCATTTTCTGGTGGGGCTGGAGGGAGAGATCATCCAGTGCGTCCCCCTGGATGAGATCGCCTACTGTTCCAGCCAGCGCAACGTGGATACCATCTCCATCGAGTGCTGCCACCCCGACGAGGCGGGACAGTTCGACCCGGCCACCTATCAGTCCCTTTTGAAGCTGACCCGCTGGCTGATGGACGCCTATGACCTGACCACCGACCAGGTGATCCGCCACTATGACGTGACGGGAAAGGAATGTCCCCTCTATTATGTGCGCAATCCGGAGGCCTGGCAGCAGTTTCTGACCGACCTGGACCACACCGCCCTGGATTAAGAGAGCCGCGTCCCCTTGTTCCCTTCCGCGGAGGGGAGGGAGGGGGCGCTTTCTTCTGTCTGGAATTCCGTCATGTCCCCCCAGAAGCGCTTGGGCATGTGGGTCATACGGCAGCGGGGGTTATAGCGGCTCTCAATGGCCACCGTATCGTAAAAGCGCCGCCACATCTGCCGGAACGCCAGCTCCTCCGCCCCCGGCGGGCCGGTCTGGAAGTCCTCCACCGGCAGGATGGCCCACTTTCCGCCGGAGCGGGTAAACAGGGCCTCGTGGTGGGTGCGGTCATGGAGCACCAGGGGGGCGCCGGCATAGCGGGCGCAGAAGTGGGGGCGCAGCAGGGGCAAGACCCGGTTCTTGGGAGAGATTTCTCCAATCAGCAGCCCCTCATAGTCGGAAAAGCGGACAAAGCCCTTGAAGAGATGGGCCTCGCCCTGGAGCTGCCCCACCGCCTTGCGCACCGTCCACACCCGGGAGTCGGTGAGCCGCTCCATGGCGGTTGGGCCCTCCTGGTAGCCCAGGCGGAGCAGCGCCCACAGATGGAGTTCCCGCTCCGGCAGACAGGTGAGAAAGCCGTAAACCACCAGCTGCCGGCCGGTGCGGCCCAGCTTGGCGGCGAGAGAGCGGTAGACCTGCCTTGCGCGGGCCGGGTGGGTGGCCACGGTCCGCTCGGGCCACAGGGACAGGCGCTCGTCCTGGGAGCCCAGAAAGCAGGCCGGCGCCTCCCGGTGGGCATAGCTCTCATAGACGCAGGTGAGAAAGCCGGCAAAGCTGCCGTCATACCGATAAGAGACCTGGGTCCAGTCTGCCATAGGGGGAGACCTCCTTTCCGTGCTGATCCTCAAAGAGAGAAAGCTGTTCCGGCTCATGCCGGGCCAGCATGGGCCGTTCCTGGGCCACCAGATGGCGCAGCACCCCGTCGGGGGAGACCCGCAGGCCCTCCAGCGGCTTTCCCCCGCAGGTGAGGAAATACTGGGCCCGTTTGAGCACCACCCCCAGAGTTTTCAGGGCCTCAAAGGTGAGCGCGCCCCACCGCCGGGCGGTGAGGATGCGCCGGGCCGAGGTCACGCCGATCCCCGGAACCCGCAGGAGCTGTTCATAGTCGGCGGTCTGGGCGTCCACGGGGAAAAAGTCCAGGTGCCGCAGGGCCCAGGCGCATTTGGGGTCCACCAGAGGGTCGAAATTGGGCCGGTCCTCGTCCAGCAGCTCGTCGGCCCGGAAGTGGTAGAAGCGCAGGAGCCAGTCGGCCTGATAGAGCCGGTGCTCCCGCAGGAGGGGCGGCCGGAAGGTCTGGGGGGCGGGGAGGAGCTTGCTGTCGGACACGGGGATATAGGCCGAGTAAAAGACCCGCTTGAGGCGGTATTTCTCATAAAGCCGCTGGGTGAGGGTGAGGATGTGGCGGTCGCTCTCGGGAGTGGCCCCCACGATCATCTGGGTGGACTGGCCCGCCGGGGCGAAGGAAGGAGCATGGCGGGAGCGGGCCCGTTCCTGCCGGGCGGTCTGGATGCCGTCCCGGATCTGGGCCATGGGGGAGAGGATGGCCTCCTTGTCCTTGTCGGGGGCCAAAAGGGACAGGCTCTTCTGGCTGGGCAGCTCGATGTTGACGCTCAGCCGGTCGGCCAGGAGGCCCAGCCGGTGGGTGAGGAGGGGGTCCGCGCCGGGGATGGCCTTGGCGTGGATGTAGCCGGCAAAGCCGTAGTGCCGGCGCAGGAGGGAGAGGGTCTCCACCATCCGCTCGGTGGTGTAATCCGGGTCTTTTATCACCGCCGAGGAGAGAAACAGACCCTCGATATAGTTGCGGCGGTAAAAGCCGATGGTCAGCTCACACAGCTCCCGGGGGGTGAAGGTGGCCCGGGGCAGGTCGTTGGACCGGCGGTTGACGCAGTACTGGCAGTCGTAGGCGCAGCAGTTGCTCATAAGTACCTTGAGCAGGGTGACGCACCGCCCGTCCGCCGAAAAGCTGTGGCAGCAGCCGGCGGGCAGGGTGCTGCCCAGACCGCCCGCCCGGGCCCGGCGGTCCAGCCCGCTGGAGGTGCAGGCCGCGTCATACTTGGCCCCGTCGGCCAGAATGGTCAGCTTGTCCAAAACCTCCACAAAAACCACTCCTCCCTTGGCAGGAAATAGAACTGATGTACTGAATAAAGTATGGCACAAATGTTCGCCTTTGTCAATGGGAATAAAAGGCGGATCTGGTCGAACGGGCAAAAAAAGAGGACCGCCTTTTGTGGCAGTCCTCTGAAATGGACGGAATTTATGAGCCGGCGGCCAGCTGGTCGGGCAGCTCGGCGGGCACACCCTCGCCGGGCAGCTGGATCTCGGGCATGAGCTCGGAGGAGATGATGGAGAGCATCTCTTCCATCTGCTCCACCTCTTCCTTGGGGAAGCGCTCCTTGATCCGGTCCATGACCGTGCTGAGATAGCGGTAGCTCACGTTGTAGTAGTCCATATATTTTTGGGTGGGCACCAGATGGTATTCCCGTTTGTCATCCGCGGACTGCTCCTTGCGCAGGTAGCCCTTTTGGATGAGGTTATTGATTTTATAAGCGGCGTTGGGGGCGGAAATGTCGATGAAGGTGGCGAATTCATTGATGGTGGGATTGTCCAGAGCTAGGATGATTTCCATGCAGAAGCTCTCCACGGTGGTCAGACTGTCCTCTCCCTGCTGGTAGCGGGAGAACACCGCCCGGTAAAAATGCAGCTTGAATTTGGTATAGACACGGTCGAAATCTTTGTCCAGCATATCCTTCCTCCGCCCATGGTTACCGATCCTGATCTCCTGCTTCGTCCCCGTCCGCCGAAGGGGGGCGACACTCACTGGATGACGAAGGTGAGTTCCGCCTGGGCGGCCACCTTGCCGTCGACGCGGGCCACGGCCTTGCCGTAGCCCACGGGGCCCCGGCGGTCGATGAGCTCACAGGAGAGCTCCAGCACGTCGCCGGGTACCACCTGGCGTCTGAAGCGGGCGTTTTTCACCCCGCCGAAGAGCGCCAGCTTGCCCTTGTTCTCCTCCAGGGAGAGGGCCGCCACCGCGCCGGTCTGAGCCAGCGCTTCCAGAATGAGCACGCCGGGCATCACGGGATGACCGGGGAAGTGACCGGTAAAGAAGGGCTCGTTCATGGTCACACACTTGATGCCGGTGGCCGACTGGCCCGGCTCACAGGCGATGATCTTGTCCACCAGCAGGAAGGGCGGACGGTGGGGCAGGATCTCCATGATCTGCTGAATGTTCAGTTCCATTGCTTACTCCTCCCAGTGCTTGAAGATGAGGCTGGCGTTGTGGCCGCCGAAGCCGAAGGCGTTGGCCATGGCATAGCGGATGGTGGCGCTGCGGCCCACGTTGGGGATGATGTCCAGGTCGCAGGCCTCGTCGGGGACCTGATAGTGGATGGTGGGGGGGGCGAACTGGTCCCGCAGCGCCAGGGCGGAGAAGATGGAGGCCACCGCGCCGCTGGCGCCCAGCAGGTGTCCGGTCATGGACTTGGTGGAGCTCATCATCAGCTTGTAGGCGTGGTCGCCGAAGGCGGTCTTGACGGCCAGGGTCTCGCCGGAGTCGTTGAGGGGGGTGGAGGTGCCGTGGGCGTTGATGTAGTCCACCTGGTCGGGGGTGATGCCGGCGTCCTGGAGGGCCAGGGTCATGCAGGCGGCGGCGCCGGCGCCGTCGGGACAGGGGGCGGTGATGTGGTGGGCGTCGCAGTTGGCGCCGTAGCCCACGATCTCGCCCAGGATCTTGGCGCCGCGGGCCTTGGCGTGCTCATAGGTCTCCAGCACCAGCACGCCGGCGCCCTCGCCCATGACGAAGCCGGAGCGCTCCTTGTCGAAGGGGATGGAGGCCCGGGCGGGGTCGGAGGCGGTGGTCACGGCGTGGAGGCTGATAAAGCCGCCCATGCCCATCTCGGCCAGGGAGGCCTCGGCGCCGCCGCACACCATGGCGTCGGCGTAGCCGTCCCGGATGTGGCGGAAGGCGTCGCCGATGGCGTTGCTGCCGCTGGCGCAGGCGGACACCGGGCAGGTGCACATGCCCCGCAGGCCGTACTTGATGGCCACCTGACCGGCGGCCATGTTGGCGATAATCATGGGGATGAAGAAGGGGGAGATGCGGTCGTAGTTGCCCCGCTCAAAGCACTTGAGGGTCTCGCTCTGGATGGTGCTCATGCCGCCGATGCCGCTGGACAGGATGACGCCGATGCGGCTGGTGTCCTCCTGCTCCAGGTCCATGCCGCTCTGCTTCATGGCCTCGTCGGCGGCCACCATGGCGAACTGGGAGAAGCGGTCCATCCGCCGGGCGTCCCGGCGGGGCATGTAGTCCTCGGCGTTGAAGCCCTTGACCTCGCCGGCCAGGTGGACCTTCATGGAGCTGCTGTCATAGAGGGTGATGGTATCGATGCCGCACACACCGGCCTTGGCGGCAGTCCAGGAGTCTTCCACGGTCTTGCCCAGAGGGGTCAGGGCGCCCATGCCGGTGATGACAACGCGTCTTTTTTCCATAACATTAAATCCTTTCGGAGAGACAGTTTTTCATACAGGTACGGAGGACCGGTCAGACAGCCATGCCGCCGTCCACGCACAGGACCTGGCCGGTCACATAGGCGGCCTCATCGCTGGCGAAGAAGGCCACGGCCTTGGCCACGTCCTCGGGCTGGCCCAGCCGGCCCATGGGGATGGACTGGAGCATGGAGGCCTTGGCGGCCTCGGGGAGGGCGGCGGTCATGTCGGTGTCGATGAAGCCGGGGGCCACCAGGTTGACGGTGACGTTGCGGCTGGCCAGCTCCTTGGCGATGGCCTTGCTCATGCCGATGAGGCCGGCCTTGCTGGCGCAGTAGTTGGCCTGGCCGGCGTTGCCCCGGAGGGCCACGATGCTGGACATATTGATGATGCGGCCGTAGCGCTGCTTCATCATGGGGCGGTAGGCGGCCCGCATGCAGAGGAAGGCGCCCTTCAGGTTGGTGTCCAGGACGGCGTCAAAGTCGGCGTCCTTGATACGCAGGGCCAGGTTGTCCTTGGTGATGCCGGCGTTGTTGACCAGAATGTCCAGATGGCCGAAGCGCTCCAGCACGGCCTGGAACATGGCGGTCACGGCCTCGCCGTCGGCCACGCTGGCCTGGATGGCGAAGGCGTCCACGCCCATGGCCTGGCAGGCGGCCACGGTCTCTTCGGCGGCGGCGGCGTTGCCGGCGTAGTTGACGGCCACGTTGGCGCCCAGACGGGCCAGCTCCAGGCAGATGGCCCGGCCGATGCCGCGGCTGCCGCCGGTGACGAGAGCGGTTTTTCCGGTGAGATTCATGGGGAATTAAACTCCTTTCAGGGCGGCGATGGCCGCCTCCAGCTCTCCGGCGGTCTCCACCGGATAGGTCTTGATGTCTTTGACGGTCTTACGGACGAAGCCGGTCAGGGCCTTGCCCGGGCCGATCTCCACGATGGCGTCCACGCCCAGCTCGGCCATGCGGCGGATGGTGTCCTCCAGATAGACGCTGGACTGGACCTGCCGCTCCAGCAGAGCGGGGATGGTGTCGCCCTCGGCCATCACGTCGCCCTTGCAGTTGAAAAGGACGGGGAAGTCCATCTTGCCGAAGGAGACGCTCTTGAACTTCTCTCGCAGGGCGTCGCCGGCGGGAGACATGAGGGAGGTGTGGAAGGGGCCGCTGACCTTCAGGGGCACCACACGGCGGGCGCCGGCCTCTTTGGCCAGCGCGGAGGCCTTGTCCACGGCGGCGGCGTCGCCGGCGATGACCAGCTGGCCGGGGCAGTTGTAGTTGGCGATCTCCACCACGCCGGCGTCGGAGGCCCCGTCGCAGGCGGCCTGGAGCTTATCGCGGTCCAGCTGGAGGACGGCGGCCATGCCGCAGGGACGGCCGGTGACCGCCTCGGCCATGGCCTTGCCCCGGAAGGCCACCAGGGAGATGGCGGTCTGGGCGTCAAAGACCCCGGCGGCGTGGAGGGCGGAATATTCGCCCAGGCTCAGGCCGGCGGCCAGCTCCGGGCGGATGCCGGCATCCCGCAGAATGGCGGTGACGCCGGCGGCAAAGGCCACCATACAGGGCTGGGTGTACTGGGTCTGGGAAAGCGTCTCTTCGGGGCCCTCAAAGCAGAGTTTTTTCAGGTCGAAATCCAGCTGGGCGTTGTCGAAGATCTCGCGGAACTGGGGATACTGCTCATACAGGTCCTGGCCCATGCCCACGTGCTGGGAGCCCTGACCGGCGTACAAAAAGGCAAGTTTCATGGTGCGCTCCTTCTCGTCATAATGTGGGAAACGGCGGTGTAGGTTCAAAAAGGGAGAATTACTTGTTGTTCAGCTCAGCCAGGCAGGCGTCGCAGTCCCGGGAGAGCTCCTCAAAGATGGCGCGCAGGGGGCGGATCTCGTGGAGCATACCGGCCACCTGACCGGCCATCAGGCTGCCGGTCTTGGTGTCGCCGTCGAACACGGCGCGGCGGAGGGAGCCCAGGGTGAAGTGCTCCAGCTCCATGCGGTCGGCGCCGGCCTTCTCGCGGGCGATGTAGTCCCGGGTCATCTGGTTGCGGATGACGCGGACGGGGGCGTTGACCGAGCGGCCGGTGACCACGGTGGAGCGGTCGGAGGCTTTCAGCACGGCCTGCTTGTAGTTCTCATGGATGGGGCACTCCTCGCTGACCAGCAGGCAGGTGCCCACCTGCACGCCGCAGGCGCCCAGGGCGTAGGCGGCCAGCAGCTGGCGGCCGCTGGCAATGCCGCCGGCGGCGATGACGGGGATCTTCACCGCGTCGCACACCTGGGGGACCAGCGCCATGGTGGTGGTGTCGCCCACATGGCCGCCGCTCTCGGTGCCCTCGGCGATGACGCCGTCCACGCCGGCCTTCTCCATGGTCTTGGCCAGGGAGACCGCGGCCACCACGGGGAACACCTTGGCGCCGGACGCCTTCCACATAGCCACGTAGGGGCCGGGGTTGCCCGCGCCGGTGGTGATGACGGCCACATGCTCCTCGGCGGCGATCTTGGCCAGCTCGTCCACCTGGGGATGCATCAGCATGATGTTCACGCCGAAGGGCTTGTCGGTGAGGGAGCGGCACTTGTGGATGTGCTCACGGAACATCTCGGGGCTCATGCCGCCCGCGCCGATGAGGCCCAGCGCGCCGGCGTTGGACACGGCGGCGGCAAATTCGCCGGTGGCGATGTTGGCCATGCCGCCCTGGATGAAGGGGAACTCGATACCCAAAAGCTCGTTGAGTTTCATAGTAAAAAATCTTCCTTTCTAAACGCTTACCACTGGAAGAGGGCGCCGCCCCAGGTGAGTCCCGCGCCGAAGCCGATGCACATGACGGTCTGGCCGGGCTGGAGGAGGCCCTGTTCGTTCATCTCATCCAGGGCGATGGGGATGCTGGCGGCGGAGGTGTTGCCGTAGCGCTCCATATTCTGATAAAACTTTTCGATGGGGGCGTGGAGGCGGCGGGAGGCCGTCTCGATGATGCGGCGGTTGGCCTGGTGGGGGATGATCCAGTCCACCTGGTCCAGGGTCAGGCCGCTTTTGGCCATGAGGGTCTTGGCGCAGGTGGGGAGGGCCTCCACGGCGAAGCGGTAGACGCCGGGGCCGTCCATATGGATGGTGCAGGGACCGGGGCCGGGGCCGTTGACCCACAGCACCTCGGCGTTGCCCCGGCTGCCCAGGTCGGCGTGCCACAGCCGCCCCTCTTCCAGGGTGAGGACCGCGGCGCCGGCGCCGTCGCCGAAGAGCACGCAGGTGGACCGGTCGGTCATGTCCATCACCCGGCTGAGCTGCTCGCCGCCGATGAGGAGGGCGTATTTCTTCTCGCTGATGGTCAGAAAGCCGCGGACGGTCTCCAGACCGTAGAGGAAGCCGGTGCAGCCGGCGTTGAGATCAAAGCAGGGGATGTTCTCCGGCAGGCCCATGGCGGCCTGCACCAGGCAGGCGTTGGAGGGGGCGGCGTGGTCGGGGGAGCAGGTGGCCACCACACACACGGCCAGGTCCTCCGGGGAGATACCCGCCCGGTCCATGGCCTGCCGGGCGGCGCCCACGCACAGATCCACCGCCGTCTCCCCATCGCCGGAGAGGTAGCGCTGGGCGATGCCCGTGCGGGTGCGGATCCACTCGTCACTGGTGTCCACGATGCGGCTCATATCGTCGTTGGTGACAATGCGCGCGGGGACGCAGCGGCCGGTGGAGAGAAAGCGAAGTCCGTTCATAGCAGTTCCTTCCTGGTCTCGCCGCTCTGGCGCAGGCCCATTTCTCTGAATTTCTGATAGCGGTGCGCCGCGGGGTCCCGCATACGCATGGCCTGGGCCAGGTGGGCCGACAGGGCCCGATCCACCGCGGTAAAGACGGCGCCGGGGTCCTGATGCGCGCCGCCGGCGGGTTCGGGGATGACTTCGTCGATAACGCCCAGCTCCAGCAGGTCATGGGCGGTGAGCTTCATGAGGCCGGCGGCCTCGCCGGAGCGGCTGGAGTCCTTCCACAGGATGGAGGCAAAGCCCTCGGGAGACAGGACGGAGTAGACGGCGTTTTCCAGCATCAGGATGCGGTTGCCCACCGCCAGCGCCAGCGCGCCGCCGCTGCCGCCCTCGCCGATGACGATGGAGACCACAGGCACGGTGAGGGCGCTCATGAGGGCCAGGGAGGAGGCGATGGCCTCGCCCTGGCCGTGGGCCTCGGCCTCCAGGCCGGGGTAGGCGCCGGGGGTGTCGATGAAGGTGATGATGGGCCGGCGGAACCGCTCGGCCTGCTTCATCAGGCGCTGGGCCTTGCGGTAGCCCTCGGGGGAGGGCATGCCGAAGTTGCAGGCCATGTTCTCCTGGAGGGTCTTGCCCTTCCGGTGGCCGATGACGGTGACGGGCAGGCCGCGATAGAAGGCCACGCCGCCCAGGATGCTGGGGTCCTCCCGGCACAGGCGGTCGCCCTTGCACTCGAAGAAGTCGGTGAAGAGGGCGGAGATAAAGTCGGCGGTGCCGGGGCGTCCGGCGTGGCGGGCCACAAAGACCTTATCCTCGGGGGACAGGTCCCGGCAGCTCTCCAGCAGCTCGGCTCGGTCCCGGGTGAGCTGCGCCATACGCAGCTGGGAGGCGCCGTCCTCGGCGTTGGACAGCTTGGCGATTTCGGCGTCGATGGTGGCCAGCTGAGCTTCCAGTTCTTTGATCACAGGAGGCGGCCTCCCTTCTCATGGAGTCGGAGCAGGAGGGAGATGGTCTCCCGCATCTGGCCGCGGGGGACGATCTGGTCCACGAAGCCGTGCTCCTCTAAGTATTCGGCGGTCTGGAAGCCCTCGGGGAGCTTCTGACCGATGGTCTGTTCAATGACCCGGGGGCCGGCAAAGCCGATGAGGGCGCCGGGCTCGGCCAGGGTGATGTCGCCCAGAGAGGCGAAGGAGGCGGTCACGCCGCCGGTGGTGGGGTGGGTGAAATAGGCGATATAAAACCCGCCCGCCTGATGGAAGCGCTCCAGGGCGGCGCTGGTCTTGGCCATCTGCATCAGGGACAAAATACCCTCCTGCATCCGGGCGCCGCCGCTGGCGGTGAAGATGATGAGGGGCAGGCGCTGCTTGCGGGCTACTTCCACGGCCCGGGCGACCTTTTCGCCCACGGCCACGCCCATGCTGCCCATGAAGAAATTGCTGTCCAGCACGGCGGCGATGACGCTCCGGCCGGCAACCTTGCCCCGGGCGGTGACCACGCCCTCGGTGAGACCGGTGGTCTGGCGGAGCTTCTCCAGCTTCTCGTTATAGCCGGGGAAGTGGAGGGGGTCCCGAACGGTGAAATGCTCATCCAGCTCCCGGAAGGAGTGGGGGTCCAGCAGCATGGAAAGGCGCAGGTAGGCGCCGATCTTGTGGTGATATCCGCACTGGGGGCAGACGTACAGGTTGCGGGCCAGCTCCAGCTTGGAGACGGCGGCGCCGCAGGAGGGGCACTTTTCAAAGACCGTGGCCTCGGGGCGCTTGACGCCGGCCTTTTCCCGCAGGCCCCGCTGACCCTTCAGCAGGTCCAGACGGGCCCGGCGTTCACGAAACAGATGGTTCACTTGCTACTCCTTTCCTGGCTCTCGGGGATGCACTCCCACCGCAGCAGCTCATCCAGGTGCTGGGCCAGGAAGCCGGTGTCATACCGGCCCTGGACGAAGTCCACATGGTGGAGGATGAGGTGGCAGAAATCGGCGGTGGTGGGGTAGCCCTCGATGATCAGCTCCTCCAGCGCCCGGCGCATCTTGCGGATGGCGTTGAGACGGGTGGGGGCGTGGACGATGACCTTGGCCACCAGGGAATCATAATAGGGGGAGACGGTATAGCCGTTATAGAGCATGGTATCCACCCGGACGCCGGGGCCGCCGGGCAGATGGACGAAGTCGGTGCGTCCCGGGCAGGGCCGGAAGCCGTGAGAAGCGTCCTCGGCGTTGATGCGGCACTCGATGGCGTGGCCGATCAGGTGGATGTCCTCCTGCTTGACGCTCAGGGGGAGGCCCACGGCGATGCGCAGCTGCTCCCGCACCAGGTCCATGCCGGTGACCATCTCGGTGACGGGGTGCTCCACCTGGATACGGGTGTTCATCTCGATGAAATAGAAGTGGCCTTCCCGGTCCAGCACGAATTCCACCGTGCCGGCGTTCTGATAGCCGGCGGCCTTGGCGGCGTTGACGGCGGCCTCGCCCATGGCGCGGCGGAGCTCGGGGGTCAGGGCACGGGAGGGGGACTCCTCGATCAGCTTCTGGTTTTTGCGCTGGATGGAGCAGTCGCGCTCCCCCAGGTGCACCACGTTGCCGTGGGCGTCGGCCAGGATCTGGAATTCAATGTGGCGGGGGTTGAGGATGAGCTTTTCCATATAAAGCTCGCCGTTGCCGAAGCAGGCCACCGCCTCGGCCCGGGCTTCGTTGAAGAGACGCTCCAGGTCGGCGGGGTCGTCCACCCGGCGCATCCCGCGGCCGCCGCCGCCGGCGCTGGCCTTGATGAGGACCGGGTAGCCGATGGACTCGGCCAGCGCCACCGCGTCGGCGGCTTCAGCCAGAGGACCGTCGGAGCCGGGGACCACGGGGACGTTGTGCTGCTGCATCAGGGCGCGGGCGGCGGACTTGTTGCCCATCTTGCGGATCACGTCGCCGGAGGGGCCGATAAAGGCCAGGCCGCACTTGGCGCACAGGTCGGCGAATTCGTCGTTTTCCGAGAGGAAGCCGTAGCCGGGGTGGATGGCGTCGCAGCCGCTCTCCACGGCGGCGGCCAGGAGGGAGGGCACATTCAGGTAGCTGTCGGCGGCCTTGGCCGGGCCGATGCACACCGAGCGGGTGGCCAGCTGGACGTGGAGGGCGTCAGCGTCGGCGGTGGAATAGACGGCCACGGTCTCGATGCCCAGCTCCGCGCAGGCCCGGATGACCCGCACGGCGATCTCGCCCCGGTTGGCGATCAATACGCGGCGAAACATATTAAACCTCCCGCAGGCGGAAGAGGGGCTGGTCATAGCCCACCAGTTCGCCGTCCCGGACCAGGATCTCCTCCACCACGCCGTCGGCGGGAGAGGGAACCTCGCTCATCATCTTCATGGCCTCCAGGATACACACGGTCTGGCCCTTCTTCACCGTGTCGCCCACCGAGACAAAGGGAGCGGCGTCGGGAGAGGGAGAGGAATAGAAGGTGCCCACCAGGGGGGCATTGACGGTCAGGCCGGCGGGGGCTTCGGCCTTGGCCTCGGCGGCAGGCGCGGCAG
>NZ_JACLZC010000036.1 GCF_016901735.1 Pseudoflavonifractor phocaeensis
GGGGGAATAGTCCATGATGTTGGTGGACTGCTGCCGGGGCAGGGCCGGGCTGAGGGCGGTGGGAAGCACCGCCGCGGCTACCGCCCAATATCCCAGCTTGCCCTGTTCCGCCAGACGGTGGAAGCCGTGGAGGGCCAGACAGGCAAAGGCGGGGAGATAGAGGAGGAGGTGCTGCTGGTTGTGGGACTGGATCTGCACGAAGATAAAGAAGCAGAGGACGGGCTGAAGGAGAAGAAAGACGCCTTTGGAGCGGTCTTTTCTGCGGGTACAGAGCCAGACAGCCAGCGCCAGCAGGACCAGCAGGCCAAAAAGCCCGTAATAGCGGGTCATGAGGCGCACGTCCACCTCCAGGCCCAGGCCGTAAGCGGCGTACATCTGGGCGTAATTGGCCAGCAGCCGCTGGGAGACGAAGGTTTGGAGGAAGAAGAGGAGGGGGAAGGCAAAGCCGCACAGATAGCCCAGCACCGGCGCGGGGGAGCGGCGGAAGGCGGCGCTGTCCACCAGCAGGGCGATGAGGAAGGAGAGGGCATAGAAGGCGTACCACCGCCGCAGCACCACCGCCAGGGCGCAGAGCACGCCGATGAGGAGGAAGCGGCCGAAGCGGCCCTTGCCGCCCTCCCGCAGGGTGAGCATCAGGGCCAGCAGGCAGACGGCGGCGCCAAAGACGTCCACAAAACCGGTGACGGAGGTGTAAAAGAGGGACGGGAGAAAGCACAGACCGGCCAGACCCAGCCACAGTCCGGGGCGGCGGAGGGAGCGGGCGTAGGCCCAGAGGAGCAATACCGCCGGAAAGAGGCAGAAGGTGGCGATGGACATGAGATAGACCCGCCGTCCCGGACCGAAGAGGAGGGCAAAGGGGACGCACAAAAGGCCGATGGTGTCGTTATAATCGCTGGTAAAGATGGAGTCGTAGACCTGCCGGAGGGCGGCGGAGAGGCCGTCGTTTCGGAAGGTCTCGGCCAGGGTGTAGGTACTGCGCCAGTAGATGGCGCTGTCCCAGGAATAAAGGGTGCGGCTGAAGGTGGCGTAGAGGAACACCGCCAGTTCCACCGCCGCGAAGAGAAGGAGGACTGCCAGCAGGTCCCGGCGGCCCAGGCCGCGGAGCCAGCGGAGGGCGGCGTTCCTCCCCTCCCACAGGGCGGAGAGAAGGTGGAGAAGGAAGAGGGCCAGCAAAAGCCCGCCGCCCAGCAGAACGGGCAGGGTCAAAAAGGCGGGAAGGGCCGTCCCGCTGTCCGCCACCGCCAGATCCAGGGTGAGGCCCCGGTAGCGGACCGACAGGAGGAGGCACAAAAGATACACGGCCCAGGTCCAGTGCATTCCGCCAAAGGACCACCGCGCCAGGTGGGCGCGGACCGGTCCGGCCAGGAGGGCCCCAGCCAGGGCAAGGCCCAGGGCGAAGAGGACCGACAGGGGCAGGAGGGGCAGGGAGCGGCTCCAGGCCTGGACCAGGAAGGCCTGCAAGCGCACGGCCAGGAAGAGGCCGCAGAGAAGCCCGGCGGAGGCGTACCACAGCCGGAGGGGAAGGGAAACAGGTTTCGTCATGTCAAAAAGCCTCCAGGATAAGAAAAGAGCCGCCGCAGCGCTCGGCATACGGCGGCCCGGGTCAGGTCAGCGTTATGCTTCCGGCTTGGAAGCGGGATCGGGGGTCTCAAAGACGGTCTTGGCGCTGGCGGCCAGACCGGCCAGACCCTGAAGCTCGGAGGGGATAATGATCTTGGTGGCCCTGCCGTCGGCGGCAGCCTGGAAGGCCTCCAGAGATTTGAGCTTGATGACCTGCTCGTTGGGGTTGGCCTCGTTGAGGAGCTGGAGGGCCTGGGCGGTGGCCTGCTGCACCTTCAAAATGGCTTCCGCCTTACCTTCGGCTTCCCGGATGGCGGCCTCCTTGGCGGCGTCGGCCCGCAGGATGAGGGCCTCCTTCTCACCTTCGGCCACCAGGATCTGGCTCTGCTTCTGGCCTTCGGCACGGAGCACCGCTTCGCGCTTTTCCCGCTCGGCCTTCATCTGCTTTTCCATGGCGCTCTGGATGTCGGGCGGCGGCAGAATGTTCTTCACTTCCACGCGGTTGACCTTGATGCCCCAGGGATCGGTGGCCTCGTCCAGGAGGAGGCGCATCTGGGAGTTGATGGTGTCCCGGCTGGTGAGGGTCTGCTCCAGATCCATGTCGCCGATGATGTTGCGCATGGTGGTGACAGACAGGTTTTCAATGGCGGCCATGGGACGCTCCACGCCGTAGGTGTAGAGCTTGGGGTCGGTGATCTGGAAGTAGAGCACCGTATCGATCTGCATGGTGACGTTGTCCTTGGTGATGACGGGCTGGGGCGGGAAGTCCACCACCTGCTCCTTGAGGGAGACCACCTTGGCCACCCGCTCCAGGAAGGGGACTTTAAAGTGCAGGCCCACGCTCCACACATCGTGGAACGCGCCCAGACGTTCGACAACGTAAGCCTTGGACTGCTGGACCACTTTGATATTGAGCACCAGCACCACCAGGATCAGAATAATCAGGGCGATGATAATGTAGGGCATGATATACACTCCTCCTTTTTCACACACAGATTAGGTTTGGGACATATCCTGACCGGCAGCAACGGACTGCACGGGACGGACCAGAACTTTGACCCCTTCAATGCGCTCCACCTTCACCTTGGCGTCAACAGGAATGAGGCTGCCGTCCACACTGCGGGCGGTCCAGACCTTTCCCTCCAGCTGCACCGCGCCGGTGGCGCTGAGGTTGTCGATGGGCTCGGTGACCACGCCGATGGAGCCGACGGCCCGGTCGGCATTGGTGGGCTGATAGTCCTTTTTGAGGTATTTCTGCCGCAGGGGGCGCAGGGCCAGCAGGCAGACGGCGGAGACCACGAAGAAGACGGCAAACTGGACCCAGATATTGTCCACCGCCAGAGAGAGGAGCAGGGCGGCCAGGGAACCGGCGGCGAACCAGATGGACACCAGGCCCACCGTCACGCCCTCCACGATCAGAAAGACCACCAGCGCCGCCAGCCAGCAAAGACTGGGTGTGGGTATTGGCATGTTCTTCCCTCCTTTTTTGGAAGCTGACTCTATCCTACCACAGCCCGCGTAAAAAAGAAAGAGCTTTTCTATGCCAGGCGGTTGGCGGCGAAAGATCGGGATGATTTCTTGACAAAGGGAAGGGAAAGCGCTATACTATGGCCTGTATATCCCAAAAGCAGAGATGGGAAGGAGTACCCGCGCAGGGTGGTGCAGAGAGGAGCCGGTTTGGTGCAAGGCTCTCCGAGGGCGCGGGGAAGGTCGTCCCGGAGCTCCGGTTCCGAAGGAGAAGTAGGAAGCGGCGGGTCCTCCCGTTAACGAGGCAATGAGTGTCCCCCCTTGGGGGAAATGCAGGTGGTACCGCGGATGAGTTTCGCCCTGAGCTGATTGGCTCGGGGCGTTTTTTGTTGCGCAGACGTGGAAAAGGAGGAGTCTATGGAACCCACAGTCCCCATCAAAGTCAAGACGGTATACGACCAGAAAGCCCTGACCGCCATGGCCAGGGGCCTGCGCCGCACGGTGCGCAAAAAGCACAGCCGCATTTCCCGGGTCATTGCCGGGATCATCATTGCGCTGGGTCTGGTGACCGGCATCGCCCCGGCGCTGCTGGAGCCTGGGGAGGGCGTCCAATGGATGTGCCTCTTGGCGGCCGCACTGCTGCTGGTCATCCTGTGTACCGAGGACTGGGTCAACGGCTTTTTGGCCCGGAAGAAGGCGCTGCCCGGCACCACCGAGACCGAAGCCGTATTTGAGGCGGATGGTTATTCCACCATCACCCAGGTCGGTACGACGGTTTGGAAGTATGAGGCCATCCGGGCCATAGCCGAGAGCGAGCGGTATCTGGTTTTTGTGTTCAGTAACCGCCACGCCCAGATCCACGACAAAACGGGCCTCACCCAGGGCACGCCGGAGGAATTGGCCGCCCTCATCCGGGAAAAGACCGGCCTGCCCATCGTCAAACTGTAATCCACACAAAAGAGGAGTGTAAAACCATATGAAAAAAGAACTGCCCAAGGTCTATGAACCCCGGGAAGTGGAAGGCCGCATCTATGAGATGTGGGAGAAGAACGGCTGCTTCCGGGGCCACCGGGACCCGGACAAAAAGCCCTTTACCATTGTCATGCCGCCTCCCAACGTCACCGGCCAGCTCCACATGGGCCACGCCATGGACTCCACCCTCCAGGACATCCTCATCCGCTTCAAGCGGATGGAGGGCTACGCCGCCCTGTGGGTGCCGGGCACCGACCACGCCGGCATTGCCACCCAGATCAAGGTGGAGGAGGACCTGCGCAAGAACGAGGGCCTGAGCCGCTATGACCTGGGCCGCGAGAAGTTTTTGGAGCGGGTGTGGGACTGGAAGAACAAATTCGGCGACCGCATCGTGGAGCAACAGAAGAAGCTGGGGGCCTCCTGCGACTGGGAGCGGTCCCGCTTCACCATGGACGAGGGCCTGTCCGCCGCCGTCCGCCATGTGTTCGTCTCCCTCTACAAGAAGGGCCTCATCTATAAGGGCTCCCGCATCGTCAACTGGTGCCCCCGGTGCGTCACCGCCCTCTCCGACGCCGAGGTGGAATATCAGGATAAGCCCGGCCACCTGTGGCACCTGAAGTACCCCATCAAGGGGGAGCCGGGCCGCTACTGCATCGTGGCCACCACCCGGCCCGAGACCATGCTGGGCGACACCGGCGTGGCGGTCAACCCCAACGACGCGCGCTACCAGGACCTCATCGGCAAGACCTGCATCCTGCCCCTCATGGACCGGGAGATCCCCATTGTGGCCGACGAGTATGTGGACCTGGAGTTCGGCACCGGCTGCGTGAAGATGACCCCCGCCCACGACCCCAACGACTTCGAGGTGGGCCTGCGCCACAATCTGGAGTCCATCCGGGTGCTGGACGACAACGGCAAGGTCAACGAGAACGGCGGCAAGTATCAGGGCCTGGACCGCTACGAGGCCCGCAAGGTGATCCTGGCGGATCTGGAGGCCCTGGGTCTGCTGGAAAAGACCGAGGATCACCAGCACAACGTGGGCACCTGCTGCCGCTGCGGCACCGACGTGGAGCCGGTGGTCTCCGCCCAGTGGTTCGTGAAGATGGCCCCCCTGGCTAAGGAGGCCCTGCGGGTGGTCAACGACGGGGAGGTGAAGTTCGTCCCCGACCGGTTCTCCAAGATCTACACCAACTGGATGGAGAACGTCCACGACTGGTGCATCTCCCGTCAGCTCTGGTGGGGCCATCAGATCCCCGCCTGGACCTGCGCCGACTGCGGCCACATCACCGTCTCCGAGACCGACCCCACCGAGTGTGAGCACTGCCGCTCCAAAAACATCACCCAGGAGGAGGACGTGCTGGACACCTGGTTCTCCTCGGCGCTGTGGCCCTTCTCCACCCTGGGCTGGCCCGACGAGAACAGCGAGGATTTCAAATATTTCTATCCCACCGACGTGCTGGTCACCGGCTATGACATCATCTTCTTCTGGGTGGCCCGCATGATCTTCTCCGCCTGTGAGCACACCGGCAAGCCCCCCTTCCACACCGTGTTCATCCACGGCCTGGTGCGGGACGACAAGGGTAGAAAGATGTCCAAGTCCCTGGGCAACGGCATCGATCCCCTGGTCATTGCCGAGCAGTACGGCGCCGACGCCCTCCGCTTCAACCTGGTCACCGGCAACTCCCCCGGCAACGATATGCGCTTCTACACCGAGCGGTGCGAGGCCATGCGCAACTTTGCCAACAAAATCTGGAACGCCTCCCGCTTCCTGATGATGAATCTGACCATCGAGGACTGCAAGCTGCCCGACCACCTGGAGCTGGAGGACAAGTGGATCTTGTCCAAGCTCAACAGCGTCATCCCCGAGGTCACCGAGAACATGGAGAAGTTTGAGCTGGGCGTGGCGGCCCAGAAGGTGTATGACTTTATCTGGGACGCCTATTGCGATTGGTATATCGAGCTGACCAAGTCCCGCCTCCAGGGGGAGGACGAAGCCGCCAAGGTCAACGCCCAGCAGGTGCTGTGCTACGTCCTCACCGAGACCCTCAAGCTCCTCCACCCCTTCATGCCCTATCTCACCGAGGAGATCTGGCAGGCGCTGCCCCGCCAGCCGGGCTCCGGCCATGAGGGCGACTTCCTCATGCTCCAGAAGTGGCCGGAGTACCGGGCGGACCTCTCGTTCCCCGAGGAGGAGAAGGCCATGGAGCTCATCATGGACGCCATCCGCGCCGTGCGCACCCGCCGGGCGGAGATGAACGTGCCCCCCTCCAAGAAGGCCAGCTTTACCGTGGCCACCCAGGAGACGGCGGTCTTTGCCGCCGGCATCCCCTTCCTCAAGCGTCTGGCCGGGGCCAGCGAGGTGAAGGTGGTGTCCTTCCGGGAGGGCCCCTCCGACGCCGAGGCCCAGCAGGCCGGTCTGGTGTCCATCACCACCCACGCCGCCCGGGTGTTCATCCCTCTGGGCGAGCTGGTGGATCTGGCCAAGGAGAAGGCCCGTGTGGAAAAGGAGCTGGGCAAGCACACCAAGGAGCTGGAGAAGCTGGACGCCAAGCTCAACAATCCCGGCTTTGTGAACAAGGCGCCCGCCAGCGTGGTGGAAGCCGAGAAGGAGCGGGCGGACAAGCTGCGCATCCTCATCGACAGCCTCACCCAGCAGCTGGCCTCCTTCTGAGCCAGGCCGATTCCACGCAGACGGGCGGGTCCCTTTGGGTCCGCCCGTTTTTTTCAAATATTTGCGGGAAGGCGTGACAATCGGAAATACCGGCGTTTTTATAAGTGTCAACGAAACACACTTTGAAAACGGAGGTATATACGATGAAAATGCAAGACTTTATGTCCCTGTTCCAGGGCGAAAAGCGGCCGGAGGGAGAGGTCATTTCTCTGCCCGACACCTTTATGACCTCCTGTGAGGAAGTGGAGGAAAGAGCCCCGGCGGAACCGGCCGCGGACGCGCCGGAAGCCGTTTCGGAGACCGGCGGGGAGGCGCCTCCCTCCTCGGCCCGGGACTACGCCGCCCGCCGGGCCCAGTCGGAAGCGGAGCAGGAAGAAGGGAAGCAGGAAGCGGCAGACGAAGCGGAAGAGACGGACGAAGCGGAGGACAGCCGTCGGGACCCGGTGGCCATGGCCCGCATTGCTTCTCTGCTGCGCAAGCTGGAGCGGCGGGAGAACGGTCCCAGCGAGGAGGACCGGGCGCGGGCTCAGGTGAAGCGGGACGCCATCCGCAAGGCGCTGACGCAGCGGCGCTACTTCTTCACCGAGGGCGAGCGGGAGAACAACTACTTTTTCCACATCCCCAGCATGGGCGACAAGAGCCGCCGGTTTGACCTGAACATCCAGGTAGAGGTGGAGCATCAGGCGGTGCGGTTCACCGCGAAGCTGCCCTTCTCCTGCTGCAGCGAGATGAGCATGGGCATGTTCCGCCGCTATGTGGACGCCAACTATCCCCTGCGCTACTTTGCCTGGGAATACGACAGGAACGACCATGAGGTATCCATCCGGGACACCATTCCCTTCTGGGACCCGGCGCTGGACGAACAGGTGCTGGATGGGATGCTGGACGCCTGCCTGATGACCATTCTGGAGCACTTTGTTGTGCTGGAGTGGCTGGCCACCGGTATCATGAGCCAGAAGCCCCGGGAGAAGGACCGGGCGCTGTGCGCCGAGCTGCTGGAGGAGCTGGAGGGGTACAATCCCCAGGGCCATCAGCGGATGGTCAAGCGCCTGCGTCTGGCGCTGGAAGGCTGGGACGAGGACTGACCGGAAAGGAGAAGAGGACCATGCTGGAGACGCTGGAACGCTATCTGGACCGTCTGGAGCAGGCGGAGATCGCCGGACCCATGCCCCATCTGCTGCTTCAGGGGGAGGGGGGCGGTTCGCTGCGGGATCTGGCGGAGCGGATCTTTGGCCTTTACCGGCGGAAGGGGATGCGCTTTCAGGGAGAGTGCCCCTTCCTCACGCTGGAGCTGGACGGGCCGGTTTTGCATGGGGAAGAGCTTCCGGCCCGTCTGGCCCGGGCGGCGGTGGAGCGCGCCGGCCTGCGGGAGCGGTTTTGCGGGGGCGCGGCGGTGGACCTGCGGGAGGCCATGCCCCTCTCCGACGGCGCCGCCAGGGCGCTGGCCCGTTTCATCCAGGGGGTGGAGAAGGAGATCTCCTTTGTACTGCTGGTCCCGTCCGGATGGGACCACACCCAGTCCCCTTTGGGACAGATGCTCTGTCTCAGGCCGCTGCTTCTGCCGGCGGAAAATCAGGCGGCGCTGACGGCGCTGCGGAAACGGGAAGGGGGGGTGCGGCTGACGGCGGAGGCCCGCGCCCTGCTGGAGGGCTATGTGGCGGCGGTGGCGCTGCGGCCCGGCTTCCAGGGGGAGGAGAGCGTGGCGCGGATCTGGTCGGCGCTGTGCTGGGAAGGGAGCCTGACGGGGGGCACGCTGGAGGCCGGCCAGGTGCGCCAGTGTTTAGAGCAGTCCTTTGGGACGGAAGAGCGGGCCTTCCGCACGGTACGGGGCCCCTCCATCGGATTTGGGAGGTGACGGGGATGGATCGCTACGGACAGACCATGGGAGAATATGTGCTGGGCGACAGCCTGGGAGGCGGTGCGCGGATTTTGGAGCAGGGCAAGCGGGTGTCGGTGGGGGCGTATCACTATCCGGCCAGCGGCGCGGTGCTCTGGTCCGATGGTCGGGAGATGGTGGTGGCCGATGACGACGCCCATACCCTCATCGTCTCCAGCACCGGCGGCGGCAAGACGGAAAGTCAGGTCAAGCCCATCATGGTATCGGCCATCCGCCGGGGGGAGAGTCTGCTGGTGACCGACACCAAGTCGGGAGAGCTCTATCAGCTGGCCTTTCCTTACCTGCTGGAGCAGGGGTACCGCCGGGTCTATGTGCTCAACTTTGCCCAGCCGCACCGTAGCCACCGCTGGAACCCCCTCTATCTGCCCGCCCAGCTGCTCCGCTCGCCGGACTATGTGGAGCGGGACATGGGAGAGGGGATGCTCTCCGATTTCCTGTCCTTTGCCTACGGTCAGACCTCCAAAAATGCCGATCCCTTCTGGGACGAGGCGGCCAAGGACATTTTCACCAGCCATTTTCATTTTCTGGTGCGCTACGCCGCGCCGGAGCAGATCCATCTGGCCTCCATCGCCCGGATGCACTGCGAGGCCAAGGAGAATCAGGGGGAGCTCTATGCCCGGGCCTTCAGTCCCCGCTACATTGAGCCGGGCAGCGTGGCGGCCAACGCCGCCGCCACCCGCGTCTCCGCGCCCAAAAGCGGCACCGCGCCCTCCATGGACGCGGTATTCCTCTCCAAGATCAATAAGCTCATCTCCTCCGAGGCCCAGCAGCGGATGCTGTGCGCCAACGACATCGACTTCATGTCCCTGGACGAGGAAAAGGTGGCCATCTTCCTTCTGATGCCCGACTCCACCCGCGCCTGGGATCTGCAGGCCTCTCTCTTTATCCAGCAGGTCTATCAGCAGCTGTGCCGGCTGTGTACCCTGCGGCATGACGGCCGTCTGCCCCACCGCTTTAATCTGATTTTTGAGGAATTCGGCAACCTGAGCCTGGGGGATACCGCCGGCAATATGTTTGCTGCCGCCCGGTCCCGCAACATCCGTCTGACCGCCGTCATCCAGAATTTCGGCCAGCTGGTCTACCGCTACGGCCAGGAGCTGGCCGACACCATCCGCTACAATACCCCCAACTGGATCTATATGCACACTCGGGAGCTGGACACCCTGGAGACCTTCAGCAAGCTGTGCGGCAGCCGGACCTATTCCATCCAGGGCGCCATGGTCACCCGGCCCGTGGCCTCCACGGTGCAGCTCCAGAGCCTGGAGCTGGGACAGGCCCTGGTGCTCTACGGGCGCAATCCGCCCTTTGTCACCGAGCTTGCCCCGTTTTCCCGGTATGAGACGGGGGTAAAGGTCCTGCCGGTGGTCTATCCCGCCAATCCGGACCGCAAAGCGCCCCTGTTCTCCTATGAGACGTTTTTCCGCGGACACGACGGCCAGCATCTCAACCGCCGGGTCCGTTCAGCCTGACATACACAAAAGAATTGGGAGGTTTTCGTCATGGAAACAAGCAGAGAATCCGCGCTGACCCTGTTAAAGACCTACAACCAGGAGCCGTTCCATCTCCGCCACGCCTTCACCATGGAGGCGGTGATGGACTGGTATGCCCATGCGCTGAGCTACGGAGCGGAGGCGGACTTCTGGTCCCAGGTGGGCCTGCTCCACGATCTGGACTTTGAACGCTGGCCAGAGGAGCACTGTGTCCGCACCAAGGCCCTTTTGGAGGAGGCCGGTTATACGCCGGCCTTCGTCCACGCGGTGGTCAGCCACGGCTGGGGTCTGACCGGCGCAGACGCCAAGCCGGAGCATGAGATGGAGAAGGTGCTCTTTGCCAGTGACGAGCTGACCGGACTCATCGGGGCGGCGGCGCTGATGCGGCCCTCCAGGAGCGTGCAGGATATGGAGCTTTCCAGCCTGAAGAAGAAGTTCAAGGATAAAAAGTTTGCCGCCGGCTGTTCCCGAGATGTGATCCGCCAGGGCGCGGAGCTGCTGGGCTGGGAGCTGGACCAGCTGCTGGACCGGACCTTACAGGCCATGAAGGCGGTGGAGGCGTCGGTGGAGCGGCAGTGCGCGGCGTTATAAAAGAGAAAACAGCATGAAAAAACCGGCCCCCATTTCTGGGGACCGGTTTTTTATGCCAGGTTGGACCTTAGCCCTGGGAGATAGCGCCCACGGGGCAGGTGCCGGCGCAGGTGCCGCAATCGATGCAGGCGCCAGCGTCGATCTCGTAGTGCTCAGCACCCTGAGAGATGGCGCCCACGGGGCAGTTGCCCTCGCAGGAACCGCAGCTGATGCAGTCGCCGCTAATCACATAAGCCATAAGTAACACCTCCATACTTTAGCTGTCATCATTGTAACACGAATTTCTAAAAATGCAATGCTAAATTCTCAGTAAATTGGGTATATTTTCATTGCCGGGGCCCGCGCCGGAGGAAAAACACGCCGGGCAATCCCAGCGATTCGTGTAAGGAAAGGGAATATTTCATGGATAATGCCGGGAAAAAGAGGCACTTTCAGTATCTATCCCAGATAGGAGGCAGCGTCTTGAACGAGACAAGATTTACCGCCCGGGCCCAGGAGGCCTTCCGGCTGGCCCAGGGCGGGGCGGCGGAGCTGGGGCACGGCTATGTGGGTACGGAGCATCTGCTGCTGGGGCTGTGCCGGGAGGGGCGCGGCGTGGCGGCGCAGGTGCTGCAAAGCGCGGGTCTGGAGGACAGCCGGCTGCGGGATACCATTGCCCGGCTGGTGGGTGTGGGCGAGGCGGGGCGGCGTCCGGCCCAGGGTCTGACCCCCCGCTGCAAGCGGGCGGTGGAGCTGGCGCTGGAGGAGGGGAACCGGATGGGGACCCGCTACATCGGCACGGAGCACCTGCTGGCCGGCATTCTGCGGGAGGGAGAAGGGGTGGCGGTGCGGGTCATCAGCGCCTGCGGCCAGGCGCCGGGCCGGCTGCTGCTGGAGGTGCGGGCCGCCATGGGCGGGGAGACGCCCTCCCCCTACCGTCCCCCGTCCAGCCGGCCCAGAGGGGAGCGGGAGTGCGGCGATTCCCGGCTGCTGGATCAGTTTTCCCGGGATCTGACCGCCATGGCGGCGGGCGGTCTGCTGGACCCGGTGGTGGGCCGGGAGGAGGAAATCGACCGGGTGATCCAGATCCTGTCCCGGCGGCGCAAAAATAACCCGGCCCTCATTGGGGAGCCGGGGGTGGGCAAGACCGCCGTGGTGGAGGGGCTGGCCCGCCGCATCGCCGCCGGCGCGGTGCCGGAAGAGCTCCGCCGCCGCCGGGTGCTGTCCCTGGATCTGTCGGCCATGGTGGCGGGGACCAAATACCGGGGGGAATTTGAAGAGCGGGTCAAGCACCTTCTGGAGCAGGTCACCCGGATGGGGAACATGATCCTGTTTATCGACGAGCTCCACAACATCGTGGGGGCCGGTTCGGCGGAGGGGGCCATCGACGCGGCCAACATCATCAAGCCGGCTCTGGGCCGGGGGGAGATTCAGGTCATCGGCGCCACCACCACCGACGAATACCGCCGCTATATCGAGCGGGACGCGGCGCTGGAGCGCCGGTTCCAGCCGGTACAGGTGGCCGAGCCGGACGAGGAGACCGCCCGGCGCATTTTGCTGGGGGTGCGGGACAAATACGAGTCTCACCACCGGCTGTCCATCACCGACGCGGCGGTGGAAGCGGCGGTGCGTCTGTCGGTGCGCTATCTGCACGACCGGCGGCTGCCCGACAAGGCCATCGACCTGATGGACGAGGCGGCGGCGCAGGTTCGTCTGGCCCGGCTGACCCTGCCGCCCACCCTTCGGATGCTGGAGGAGCGGGTAATCTCCACCCGCCTGGAGAAGGAGGGCGCCATCCGGGACCAGGATTTTGAGCGGGCCGCCATTCTGCGGGACGCGGAGGCGGATTTCTGCCGGGAGCTGGAGGCCGGTCGGGCGGTATGGCACACCGACCGGGACACCGGCGTGGTGACCGCCGAGGATGTGGCCCGGGTGGTGTCCCGCTGGACGGGGGTGCCGGTGACGGCCCTCACCCAGAGCGAAAAGGACCGGCTGCTCCGGCTGGAGGAGGCGTTGCACGCCCGGATTGTGGGCCAGGAGGAGGCGGTCCGGGCGGTAGCCCGGGCGGTGCGCCGTGGCCGGGTGGGGCTGAAGGAGGCGGGACGGCCCATCGGGTCCTTTCTCTTTCTGGGCCCCACCGGCGTGGGCAAGACGGAGCTGTGCCGGGCGCTGGCGGCGGAGCTGTTCGGCAGCGAGGCGGCCCTGCTGCGCTTTGACATGTCGGAGTATATGGAAAAGCACACCGTCTCCCGGCTCATCGGCGCGCCGCCCGGCTATGTGGGCCATGAGGACGGCGGCCAGCTCACCGAGGCGGTGCGCCGCCGTCCCTACGCGGTGGTGCTCTTTGACGAGCTGGAAAAGGCCCATCCCGACGTATGGGGTCTGCTGCTCCAGCTGCTGGAGGACGGCGTGGTCACCGACACCCATGGCCGGCGGGTGGATTTCCGCAACACGGTGATCGTCATGACCTCCAACGTGGGGGCCCGGCGCATCACGGCAAAGGGGAAGCGGCTGGGCTTTTCCCCGGAGACGGGCGGCGCGCTGCGTCCGGCGGAAGAGGTGAAGCGCGCCGTGCTGGACGATCTCAAGGGGGTATTCCGGCCGGAATTTCTCAACCGGCTGGACGAGATCATCGTATTCCGCCAGCTGGACCGGCGGGAGCTGCGGGACATCGCGGCCCGGCTGGTGGAGCAGGTGGGGCGGCGTCTGGACCGTCTGGGGGTCTCCCTCCGGGTGGAGGAAGGGGCGCTGGATCTGCTGGCGGAGCTGGGCTTCGACCCGGATTACGGGGCCCGGCCCCTGCGGCGCGCCATCCGGGCCAAGGTGGAGGACCCGGCGGCGGAGGCGCTGCTCAACGGCGGGCTGACCGCCGGCTGCGGAGCCGCCCTGGTGCTGCGGGAGGGAGCCCTTCGCCTGCTCCCCGAGGGCAAACGGGACGCCGCCCCCTCCTCTGCGGGCTGAGCGGTCCCTCCCGGCCTTCTCCCGCCTGCGCCCGCCCGTCCGGGGACCGGCGGGGCGGCCGGCGGCGGGCACGGAGAGGGGCCTCATTCGTAGAGGATGTAGCCGCCCCAGTAGCGGATGTGGGAGAAGGGGCGGAAGTTGGGTGGATTTTGGGACATACGGCGCATATCCTCCGCCACCAGGCCGATGCGGCGGAAGCGGCGCTCGTCAAACCACTGGCCGTCCCCCAGCTGGGCGATGGTGACGGTGCGCAGATAGGCCTGGGCCTCCCGCAGAGCCTGGGCGGCGGGCATTTGGGTGAGGTTGTCGTAAAACCGGTCCATGAGCACGGCGGAGGCAAAATCATTTGCCTCCCAGATGGACAAAAGCATGACCTTGGCGCGCAGCACCTTGAAGGCGGTCTGCAAGCCCACGATGCCGTTGCCCTGGCGCATATCGCCCGTGCCGGAAAAGCAGGCCGACAGCACCACCAGCTCCGGCGGCTCCATGCGGTAGTGGCACAGCTCCTCGGCGGTGAGCACGCCGTTGCCCAGCTCCGGGTCCTCCCGGCCGGTGATGAGCCAGTCGTTGGCTCCGGCGAAGTAGAGGCAGGCCCGGGACAGGGGAGAGGAGAGGGAGGCCAGGCCGCTGTCCTCGTCGCCGTCGGTATAAAAGGCCCCGTGGGTAGCGATATGAAGGATAGAAGCTTTACAGTCTTGCAGGGCCCCCTTGCTGGCCGCCCGGCGGAGGAGCGGCTTTGCGCCGGTCTTTTCGGCTACCAGCTGGGCCTCGATTTTGGTCAGGGGGATCTTGGTCACCAGCCGTTTGGAGAGGTTCGGCGGGACGGCGTCCGGGTCCACCGGGGTGAGGGAGAAATCGGGGTTGCCCATCACCAGCGCCTCCCGGCCCTGGATGTGGATGACGGTGTCCGGCTTCAGGTCCCGTGCGCTCTCCAGGTAGACGAAGGTATACCGCTCACAGAGACGGTGGTCAGCGTCCGGACCCAGCAGGCCGAAGGGCAGCTTGGCCAGGTCGCCGTCGGGCGAGAGGAAGATGGTGCGGACGTGGGGCTGGATCAGCGGCGCCACCGGCTGGAACAGCAGGCGGTAAAGGACGGTCTGGCCGATTTTTCCCATGCCCAGAGCCAGGGTGCGCAGGCGGCTGGCTCTGGCCTCGGCGGTGAGGAGGAGGAGGTACCACCGGATCTGCAAAAAGTTGAGGCTGGGCAGCCGGCGGAGCTGGAGCTGTCCGTGGGAGCGATGGGCCACAAAGACGGCGTAGCGCAGGTCGCCCTCCACCAAATCTCCCGTGCGGTTGGCCGGATAGGCGTAATAGTCGATGAACACCCCGTCCTCTGGCAGCTGGCGGAGCACGTCACGGCAGGAGAGCCACTGGAAGGCGCCGGGCAGGTCCTCCTCCAGGGAGAGCTCCAGCAGGCGCTTTTTCTGCTCCAGGCCGGACACGTCCCAGCTGACTCCCCGCAGCACCTCCGAGGTTTTTTCCGCCATAATCTGCGCCCGCAGGTCGTCGATCTGGCGATAAACCTCCTCGTGGCCGGGATTCTCGGCCCTGATGTTCCGGTTGATGCGCAGCAGGCGGGAATAGATGGACTTGCCGTTGAGGATCAGCTCATAGAGCTCCTCCACGCCGTAGGAGAGAAGGTGCTGCTCGGAGAGGGAGAGGATCAGATTGATGACGACGGTATTGGACCAGAGGGCCTGGAGGATGTATTCCTCGTCCCGGTGGGAGAGGATGCGCTGGATGCGCTGGGGCATGGAGGCGCACAGCTCGTCCAGCAGGCCCTTCAGCTCCGCGCCGTTCAGCAGCTCCGTCAGGAGGGAGAGGGAGGAGATGGCGAAGGAAAAGAGCATACCCAGGGGGTGGAGCTGGGGATTGGCCCGGGCGTTCTCCAGGGCGGAGGAGATCCAATAGCGGGCCATGTCCCGGTCGCCCTGCCGGAGGCACAGGAGGGCGCGCAGCCGTTTGAGGCTGATGGAGGGGGCGTTGACCTCCCGGCAGAAGCTGCCCAGCAGCTGCTCGCACCAGCTCACCAGGGAGGCGGCCTGCGCCAGCTTTGGACGGGGGCAGAACCGGGGCTGAAGGAGGTCCCAGGCCTGATTGAAGAAGTGCCAGAAGGAGAGCACCGGGTCGCCGTTGCCCGGTCCCACGGGAGGGAAGGGGGTCTGGCCGGAGTCTGGCGACTCCAGGCCCAGCATCTGGGCCGAGGTGTGGAGAAACGCGGCGGAGCGGGACTGCTCCATGCCGTACTGGGCGATGAGCGCCAGTCCCTCCTGAAAGAGGGCGGAGGCATCCGCGGCCCGGGAGGCGTTGGACAGAGGGGTGAGCAGGTTGTTGATGGCGATGAGGGTATTTTCCGGGCCGTAATCGTGCTGATGGGAGAGGAGATAGGCCTGCTGGGCGTGATATTCCAGCCGGTTGAGATCGGAGGAGCCGGTAGTATTGAGCAGGTAGTAGCGCACCAGGCAGGTGTGGAGATGGAAGAGGAGGAGCTGATCCTCGTCCTCGCCGGGCTCCAGGCGATCATAGAGGGCCTGGGCCCGGTCCAGGATCTCCTCCACCCCGGCGCTCTCCAGCAGATCGAGATGAACGTCGGCGTTCAGCAGAAAGGCATAGCAGAGCACGGAGCGGTTTTCATCGGTTTCCGGCTGGGAGAGGAGCGACGCGCCCATCTGGAGGGCCTCGTCGCTCCGTCCCAGGAGGCGCAGACCGTCCATCAGGTGCCAGCGTGGCACGATGAGCAGGAGGCTGCCGTCGGGATAGTGTTCCTGCCGCAGGGCGATGCAGCGGTTCAGCATGGCAATGCCGCTGGGGGCGGAGTCCTGTCCCAGCCGGATATAGGCCTTGCCCACCACCATCAGAAGGTCGGTAAAGGAGGGAAAGTCCAAAGCCGCCAGAGGGTCCAGACAGGCGGACAGGTTCCGTTCATAGAGCACGGTGATCCGCCGGGCGTCGTCGGGCCAGCACTGGACGATTTCATAGAGGAGCAGCAGGTCGGCGCAGTGGTTTTCGTTGCCCCGTAAGTCGTAGAAATAGTGGTTGATCCGTCCCAGAAGGGACTGGGCGCTTTCGGGGGAAAAGCGGACGCCCTCCTCCCGCAGGAGGAGGGCGATCAGGGTCAGGGCGTCTTTGGTATAGTGGGAATAGGGAGTAACGTCGGACAGGGGGACTGTTCCGAACAGATCCCGAAGGGCACGGGCATAGGAGAGGGCGTGGGGCGGGACCCAGAGGTCGTCCGGAAGGAGCTGCCAGAGCAAAAGCAGGCCGTCGTCGTCCGGCGCCTCCCGCGTCAGGTGGAGCTGATAGAGCAGCGCGGCCACCTCATTGCCCGCCAGGCGGGCCTCCTCCCGGAGGCGTTCCAATTCCGCCCGGTCAGAGAATGGCGAGTTCATAGCTGCCGTCTCCCGAGGCGTCCAGCCGGGCGGTCCACACCGGTCCGTCCAGGGTCATGGCCTGGCAGTCCACCAGCGCTCCGTCCTGGTCCAGCAGCACAGCCAGCGGCTGGGTCTGGGGCAGGTCCTCGGCGTCCAGGCGGAGGGAGAGGACGCCGTCCCGTATGGAGAGCTGGTTATAGCTGTTCTCGTTGTCGATCAGGGTGTCCCGCTGGACGCCGCTCCCACCCGCGGAGCGGGCGCCGACGGCCAGAGGGTAATCGAAATCGCAGCCGCCGAACTGGGCGCTGTCCAGCAGGAGCTGCCGGGCGGCGGACTGCAGGCGGAGGCGGAAGCGCGCGGCGCTCCGGGCCAGCCGGGCGGGCAGGCGTTCCGACTGGGACAGCGCGGCTTGCTGTGCGGCCTCCTGCAGCTCGCACAGGCGCTCATAGAGCTGATAGCAGCTGGGGCACTGAAAAAGATGGGCGTTGATCCGGGCGGCACGCAGACGCGCGGCCTGACCGGTCTGATTGTCCGCGAGGAAATCAGACAGCTCCTCCAGCGTCAGATGTTCACTCATCACAGATACCTCCCAGGATCTTTTCGCGATTTTTGCACAGGGAAACGCGGGTGCGGGAGGAGACCACGGAGATTTCCCGCTTGTTCATATGGAATACCTGCCCTTGCGCGCCGCTGAGCTTTTCCTCCAGGGGAGAAAAGACCCAGTCGGGGAACCTGCGCCCAAAGAGGTGGGAGAGGTCCCGCTTCATCTGGCGGACCAGCTCCTCCAGGGGACGGCCGGCGAGCATGTCGGCGATTTGGGTGGGGTCGCCCTTTTTGCGCCCGTCGTTGGCGGAGAGGGGGACGAGGATGACGTTATAGAAGAAGGCCACAATGCGCTCCGGCGGAAGCCTGAGCCCGCAGACATAGGCGATGAGCTGGTCACAGCGGTTTTGATCCTCCTGATTGCGCAGCTTGGACAGGAGGTTTTCCTCCGGCGTGGAGGGATCGGCGATGTTGACCACATCTTCCTCATCCAAAGGGGGGAATTTTGGCCGCCACTGTTCCTCCTCCGAAATGTGGAATACAGAGCGCCACTCCTCCTCTTCCTCCGGTGAGAGACGGAGGTAATTCTTGCGGTAATAGTCGTTGATTCTGGACTTGGCTACCGCCCGGAGCCAGGCGTTGCGCTGGGCCGGGGAATATTCCGCAGAGCGCTTGAGGAAACTCACCAGTTTGCGGTATACCGTCAGCTTGATTTCCTGCATTACGTCCTCCCGTTCCGAGAGGGGGATCTTGTTGGCCACCGTTGCGCGCACCGAGCGTTCCACCGCCTGGTCCAGCTCCAGGTAAACGTCGGGGTCGCCCGCAGACACACCCTGCCGCAGCCGCTCAAAAAAAGTTTCAGAACCGAATTCCATCCGTATCATCACCGCCTTTTCCACAAACGGATGTTTTGAGGGAGTCTTTTTCATTATAATTAGGTTTTTGTCAAAATGCAAGAGCCTTCTTGTATTTCAGAGGGAGATTATGTTAAAGTGGAGAGGAATATGGAAAAAGGGGGAAGCGAGGATGATCTATACGGTGACCTGCAATCCGGCGCTGGACTATGTGGTGGCGCTGGACTGTCTGCGGGTGGGGGCGCTGAACCGGGCGTCGGCGTCGGAGGTACAGCCGGGGGGAAAGGGCATCAATGTGACCACGGTGCTCCACCGACTGGGCGTGGAGAGTACGGCGCTGGGCTTTGTGGGGGGCTTTACCGGCCGGGCGCTGGAGGAGGCGCTGGCGGGACAGGGGATCAGGACCGACTTTATTGTTTTAACCCACGGTCTTACCCGCATCAACATAAAAATCAAAGCGGAAAAGGAGAGCGAGATCAACGACAGCGGGCCGGTGGTGGACGAAGGAGCGTGGTCGGCGCTGGAGGCCCGGCTTCTGGGGCTGAAGCGGGGGGACGTACTGGTGCTGTCCGGTTCGGCGCCCTCCGGTGTGCCGTCGGACTGCTATGGCCGGCTGCTGGCTCTGCTGGCGGGCCGGGGGGTGGAGGCGGTGGTGGACGCCTCCGGTCCGCTGCTGCTGGAGGCGCTGCGGTACAGGCCTTTCCTGGTCAAGCCCAACCGGCAGGAGCTGGAGGAGCTGATGGGGGAGACGCTGTCCGACGAGGCGGCGCTGGTCCGGGGGGCGTACTGGCTCCGGGAGAAGGGAGCGCGCAGCGTGCTGGTCTCCCTGGCGGGGGAGGGGTCCCTGCTGCTGGACGAGGCGGGAGGACTGCACCGCCGGGGTGCGCCGCGGGGAACGGTGCGCAACTCGGTGGGGGCCGGGGACGCCATGGTGGCGGGATTTTTGGCCGGCTGGCAGCGGACCGGGGACTATGACCAGGCCCACAGATGGGGGGTGGCGGCCGGGTCGGCCGCGGCCTTTTCCACCGGGCTTCCGTCAGCCAGGGATGTCGCCGCGCTGCTGGCGGAGCTTCCGTAGCGCGGCGGGAGCGAAGCCGGAGGGAAACAGGAGAGCTGTGACGGTTCTCCTGTTTTTTTAATGGAAAATATATAAAAACAAACAATACATAGTAAGAAAATGTTAATAAAATTAGGAGAATTATACAAAGATTTAAGGTAAAAAACGTGGTTCTGTGAATTGACGGCGGACAGAGAAGCCGGTATCATAGTAATTAGATAATCCAGATAATAAATAACTAAGGAGAGGGGGGAGGACAAAACCATCGGAACGTGCGGAAGAATGACCACAAAATGATTGAAATTAAGGAGGCGGAAAACTTACATGAAACAGGTAAGAAAACGGATGCTGCGCAGTATACTGACCTTTTTACTCACCTTAGCCATGTTGATGGGTCTGCTGCCCGGCGCCGCGCTGGCGGCGGGACCGGCGCGGGTCAGCCCTGCTGTGACCGTGGAAGGCGGACAGATCACCGGCGTTTCCGCCGATGTGGACGGCGTCACGGTCTTTAAGGGCATCCCCTACGCGGCGCCGCCGGTGGGCGAGCTGCGGTGGAAGGCCCCGCAGGACGTGGTGGCCTGGGAGGGTGTCCGCGCCTGTGACACCTGGCCCAATACCGCCATGCAGAACGAGCAGACCGATCCCTTCTGGGTCAGCGAGTTCTACTACGATCAGGACTATCTGCCCCAGGCCAATGAGGACTGCCTGTATCTGAACCTCTACACCCCGGAGAAGGATCTGGCCGATCCCAAGGGCAGCTATCCCGTCCTGGTGTGGATTCACGGCGGCGCCAACGACCACGGCTATGCCTCCGAGATGGAGTTCAACGCCGCCGAGCTGGCCAACCGCGGCATCATCGTGGTGGAGGTCCAGTACCGGGTGAATATCTTCGGCTTCCTGGCTCTGCCGGAGCTCACCGAGGAGAGTGGCACCTCGGGCAACTACGCCATGCTGGATATTGTCAAGTCCCTGGAGTGGGTACGGGACAACATCAAGGCCTTTGGCGGCAATCCCGACGCGGTGACGGTGGCCGGACAGTCCGCCGGCGCCAGCAACACGGCGGCCCTGCTGTCCATGCCTGCGGCGGACGGCCTCTATGACCGGGTCATCATGCAGAGCAGCGGCAGTCTGGCCGCGCCCAGCCTGACCCCGCTGGCCGATGCCGAGGCCAAGACCAAAGCCGCCATCACCACCGCCTTCGGCAAGGAGATGACCCTGGAGGAGCTGCGCGCCCTGCCGGCGGAGGACCTGATGAACCCGGCGGTGTACAGCACCCTCTGGAATGCCTGCCGGGGCAACAAGGACGACGGCAAGACCTTCCGGACCGGCGCGCCTGACTTCACCGGCATCGACGTGATGATGGGCAACTGCTCCGATGAGATGACCTCTCTGGGCGGCACGCCCACCGGCACGCTGGATACGGACAAATTCTATGCCGATCTGAAGGCCAAGTGGGGCGACCTCTATGACGCCTATGACGCCGACGCCCTCTTTGCCATGACCGATCCCGACATGGACGACGCCACCGAGGCCTACCGCATGAATATGCGCATCGGCGGCGAGGAGTGGCTGGTCCGCAACCGGATCAACACCCTCAAGACCGTGGCCTCCGGCGTCCAGAATCTGGACAGCGCCTACATCTATTATTTCAATCAGATGCTCCCGGCCCACGATGACAATGAGATCGTCACCTGGGATGAGAGTTTTTACGGCGCCTTCCACTCCTCTGACCTGTGGTACATGTTCGACTCCATGCGGGACGACATCGCCGGTCAGCGGGCCTGGACCGCGGCCGACCACGCCCTGGCCGATGTGATGTCCGACTGCTGGGCCAACTTCGTCAAGACCGGTGACCCGGGCAACGGCTGGGAGCCCTGCACCTATGCGAACAACGGCGGTTTCATGCACTTTGCCGACGGCAAGGCCACCTTCCGCACCGAACTGCCCAACGGCAGGGACGCGCTCTACATGGCCGCCGAGATGAAGAACCAGAACCTGACCGATGAGGACATCGGCGGCAGCGCCGCTGTGGCCAAGGGCTTCCAGGCCGGCGCCTATGACGGCATGAACTACCGTTACTTCGAGCCTGCCCAGGCGGATGCCGGCGGCTCCTATCCGCTGGTGCTCTTCCTCCACAGCGAGAAGGAAGCGGGCACCGACAACCAGGCCCAGCTGGAGAACAAGGGCGCCACCCTGTGGGCCGAGTCCGCCAACCAGGCCAAGAATCCCGCCTACGTCCTGGCGCCTCAGAATGCCGACGCCGACGGCTGGGATGTGGCCCAGGTCAAGGCTCTGCTGGATGACTTCATCGCCACGCATCCCAACGTGGATGAAAACCGCATCTATGTTCAGGGTATGTCCATGGGCGGCACCGCCGTCTGGGAGATGATCGCGGCCTATCCCAACTTCTTCGCCGCCGCCATGCCCATCTGCGGTACCGTTTCCGACGCGCTGCTGGCCGACACCGACAAGCTGGCCGCCCTGAAGAATCAGCCCATCTGGGCCTTCCACGCGGCCGACGACAAGACCACGCCGGAGTCCAACACCAGCGGTATGATCGCCGCGCTGAAGGCTGCCGGCAGCGCCTGCGCCAAGTACGAGGTCTACTCCGCCGGTTCCATCACCCCCGACGCCCATTGGGACCTGGCTGACCGGGTGTACGGCATCGGCACGCCCTACAACTGGCTCTTTGCCCAGTCCCTGGCCAAGACCCAGAACGGGACCATCGACCCCTCCATGACCTTCACCACCGAGACGGTGGATCCCGAGCTGGGCATCACCTCCGTGTGGGACTATGAGCTGGGCAAGATCTATGTCATCAACCCTGACAAGACCAAGAACGCCGTCCTCATCGATACCGCCATGGGCGGCTACGGCAAGGCGGACCTCTATCAGTTCCTGCTGGACCAGGATCTGGTGGACGAGAGCCAGACCATCGACGTGGTGCTCACCCACAACCACGGCGACCACACCATGGGTCTGCCCTCTCTGGCGGCTTCCGGCAAGCTGGGCAAGCTCTATATTCACGAGCTGGACGCCCCCAGCGTTGTGAAGGCCGACTACATCGACCTGGCCAAGGTTTCCTACATCAAGGAAGGGGACACCATCCCCACCGGCGGCTATGATCTGGAGGTCTATGAAGTGCTCGGCCATACCCAGGGCTCCGTGGTATTCTTCTACGCCGACAAATACATCTTCACCGGCGACGCCATCGGCTCGGGCGACGTGTGGATGACCGCCACCTCGGTGGAGGAGTATCTGCCCTACATCCAGCGCTTCAACGAGGAAGTGAAGGCCCGTGAAGCCGCGGGCGCCGAGTTCATCATCTACACCGGCCATGCCGAGAACTACACCCCCTTCACCAGCGCCTACATCGACAACATGGCCAAGTGTGCCGAGGGTACGGTGAACGGCACCATTACCCCCGGCGTCTACACCCGCCGCAACGGCAGCTACGCCACCGTCGGCAACGCCAACATCTACTTCAACGACGCCACCACCTACGCCGTCATGAACGCCCAGGTGGAGACCACCGGCCAGAAGGTGGTCAGCATCGAACTGACCTTCGCCACCGCGGAGGAAGCCCAGGCCGCCGCCAAGGGTGACTTTACCGTCACCGCCAACCGCAGCGCCGTCACCGCCGAGCTGAGCGACAAGGCCGAGCGCACCGTCACCGGCGTCACCGTGGACGGCAACGTGGTTACCCTGGCCCTGTCCCTCGATGACGCCAATGCCGGCGCCTGCTACTACACCGCTTCCACCGGCACGGTGCGCTATGCCCTGTCCTACACTGTCAAGCAGGGCGACAAGAGCTGGACCGTCCAGGCCATGCGGGACGCCATCGTGGACAAGTTCGAAAAGGCCAGCTACACCTATTCCGACACCATCGACGTGGATTACCGCTACTTTGACCCCACCGAAAACGGGTTTGACGCCAACGGCTCCTATCCGCTGGTCCTCTTCCTCCACGGCGCGGGCGAGAGCGGCAACAACAACACCTCTCAGCTCATCGCCAACAAGGGCGCCACTGTCTGGGTGGAGAGCGACCATCTGGCCCGCAACCCCGTCTATGTGGTGGCCCCTCAGCGCGGCAACGACATGGCCTTCGGTTGGGACACCAAGGCGGTCAAGGCCCTGCTGGACGACTTCATCGCCAAGCATCCCAACGTGGACATGGACCGCATCTATGTGCAGGGTATGTCCATGGGCGGCATGGGCACCTGGCAGATGATTCTGGAGAATCCCACCTTCTTCGCCGCCGCCATTCCCATCTGCGGCTATGTGGTGAATGAGGACTACTTTGCCAACGACAACGCCGGCTTCGTTCCCCTCCAGTACCTGCCCATCTGGACGGCTGTGGCCGCCGATGACAGCGCCGTTCTGGCTGAGGGTACGGCCAAAGCAGTGGCAGCCCTCCAGGCAACCGGCAACAAGACCGTCAAGTACTACGAGTACCTGCCCGGCTCCGTGACCCCCAACCCCCACCACTCCTGGGAGAAGGTCTACGAGGACGAGGAGATCTACAACTGGCTCTTTGAGCAGGACCAGGAGCGCAACGGCCACGGCACCGCCAACGCGGCCCTGACTTACACCGTCACCGACCTGGGCGGCGGCGTCAAGCGGGTGCTGGACTGGCACGTGGACCCCATCTGGGTGCTCCAGGAGGGCGACGAGGTCCTGGTCATCGACACCGGCATGGGCAGCGGCAACCTCTATGACTATCTCATGGCCAACGTCATCGACAACCCCGAGACCGCCAGGATCGACCTGGTCCTCACCCATAACCACGGCGACCACATCGCCAGAGTGGGGGACTTTGTGGGCAAGGACAATGTGGAAAAGGTCTACATCGGCGCCGACGACAGCGAGAGCGTCCGCAAGATGCTGGGCGACGACGCCTCCAAGCTGGTCACCGTCCAGGACGGCGACACCATCCCCTACGGCAAGCACACCGTGAAGGTCATCGACGTCCCCGGCCATACCGCCGGCTCGGTGGTCTATCTGGTGGATAACAGCAAGCTCTTCACCGGCGACGCCATCGGCACCGGCTATGTCTGGATGCAGATCGGCGTGACCACCATCGCCGAGTATGTGAACGCCCTGGAGCATCTCAATGCCGCGGTCAAGGGTCTGGACCTGACCGTCTACGGCGGCCACATGCAAAACCGCTATCCCCTCACCGACCAGTACGTCCGCGACATTCTGGCGTGTGCCAAGGGCATCGTGGACGGCTCCCTGGAAGGGGTGCAGTACCTGCGGGGCAACGTGGCCGACGCCAAGATCGCCACTTACGGCACCGCCAGCATCGTCTATGACCCTGACCGGGTGGGAAGCCGCGTCATCACCGGCTGGGAGTCCGACCGGAACGACAAGGACGACGACGCCGATCTGGACGATCCGGACGTGCCGCTCAACCCCACGCCTGACAGCTTCAACGACCTGCCCGACGATCACTGGGCCATCGACGGCATCACCTATATGCTGGAAGAGGGCCTGATGAACGGCACCAGCGCCACCACCTTCTCGCCGGACGCGGACATGACCCGCTCCATGCTGGTGACGGTGCTCTACCGCATGGCGGGCGAGCCCGAGGTGACCGGTTCCTCCGGCTTTGTGGATGTGCCCAAGAACCAGTGGTATACCGACGCGGTGACCTGGGCCAAGGCGGAGGGCGTGTTCCAGGGCGTGGACGCCCAGCACTTCAATCCCGACGGCCTTGTGACCCGTGAGACTCTGGCCGTGGTGCTCTACCGGTACAGCGAGGCTGCGAAGCCCGTCAGCAACGGGATCGCCTCCTTCCCGGACGGCGGACAGGTCTCCGACTGGGCCAAGGACGGCATGAACTGGGCGGTGGCTCAGGGCGTGCTCCGCGGCCAGGATGACGGCCGGCTGATGCCCACCCGTACCGCGACCCGGGGGGAAATCGCCACCATGTTCCTGAGAATGTCCAAGATGTAACCCCCTCTCTGGCCCCCGCGCAGAGTACCGCCTCTGCGCGGGGGCTTTTCTCTATTTTATGGGGTGCAATATAAAGAAAAGTATGATATGCTATAAAATTGAGAGAAACAGTCATCTCTGCGGAGATGGCGTAAGGGAGCTGTGTACATCATGGAACAGGCGAGCGTGCATAACGGCATCAATCAGGCCATGCAGCAGCAGATGAACCTCCGGCTTGTTTTGCGGATGCTTTGGAAGGAAGGGGTATGTTCCCGGGCCAAGCTGGCCAAGCTGTCCGGTTTGCAGCGGCCCACCATTTCCAATATTATACGGGATTGTATCCAGTGCGGACTGGTGGTGGAGCAGGGGCTGATGGAGGGAGAAAAGGGACGGCGTTCCATTGGAATTGCCATTAACGGCGAACAATACCGGGTCATTGCGGTAAAAGTCTCCCGGCGCAAGTGCTGGGTGATGCTCATGGGCCTTTCCGGCCAGTGCTATGAGCAGGAGTGGTTCCCCATTACCCGGCAGGAGGACGCGGCGGTCACCATCTCCAATCTTCGGACGTATATTGCCCAGATGATCGACCGGCACCCCGAGTGCCAGGTGCTGGCAGTGGGCATGACGGTGCCGGGCCCCTTCAAGCGGGTGAATGAGGAGATCATTTTCGTCACCAACCTGGTGGGCTGGGAGGGCGTCCATCTGATGAAGGAGCTGAAAAAGCTGGGGAACATCCCGGTTTTCATCGGAAACGACGCCAACGCGGCGGCGGCGGCCTATCTCTGGAAGGAGGGCAACCAGCCGGGGGCGTCCGACCTGGTGTATGTGATCGCCGGCTACGGCATCGGCTCGGGCATCGTCTCCCACGGACGGCTGCTCACCGGCAGTCTGGGCATCGCCGGGGAGATCGGCCACACCTCCATTTGCTACGACGGGCCCAAATGCGAGTGCGGCAACCGGGGCTGTCTGGAGTGCTACTGCTCGGCCATCGTGCTGGAGCGCAATCTGCAAAGCCGCCTCAACGCCGGCGAGGCCAGCTGTCTCCAGCCCTGCTCCGGCCGGCTGACCTGGAAGGACATTGAAGAGGCCATCCAGCGCAACGATCCCATGGCGGTGCGGGAGTTCGTGCAGGTATGCCGCTACCTGGCCATGGGGATTGTTAATCTCATCAACCAGTGCAACCCGTCCAAAGTCATCATCGGCGACCTGCTGACCAAGCTGGCGCCCCAACTGCTGCTGGAGACGGTGCGGGAGTTTGTCCGCGGCTCGGTACGGCCCACCATCTGGGAGCATCTGTCCATTGAGCTGGACCAGATGGAGCAGGACCCCATTTTGCTGGGGGCGGGGATGCTGGCGGTGGAACAGGTGCTGGACAACCCCTCGGAGTTTATTCCCAATATGCCCCGATGAGCCATAAGAGAGCAAAAATGACCCGGTCTGACGTACGTTTCGTCAGACCGGGTCGTTTGATTGGGGGAGATCAGCCGCCCATATAGGAAAAGTGCATATAGTCGTGATAGCCGTAGGAGGCGTCGCTGCTGTCCGCCCAGGCAGTGCCGCCCCAGGTCCACCCGTGCTCGGTGAAAATGCGCACCACGGAACCGGTGGGGGAGATGGAGTAAGGATCGGCGCCGGGGGTCCAGTGGGAACCCACCATGGCGGCGCCGTCCCGCACCTGGTAGTTTTGGTTGGAGTTGATGTCAATGGCGGTACCGCAGTTGTGTTCACCGGTGGCGGTGTCGCCCCGCCAGGAGTAGCCGCCCACATCACAGATGGGGAACTGCTCCGGGTCGTTGTAGATTTCCGTAAAAATCTCGGTCACATCCTGGGCCAGGTCGGCGTGGATGGAGAAGGAGGCGGTGCCGCTGACCTTTTTCCCGTTAGAGAGCCGCCAGACGGGGACGGTGACGGTCACCATGTTGGCCTCGGCCTCTTCCCGGTTGGCAAAGCGGGACTTGTCGGAGTCGTCAAAGAGGAGGGTCCGCTTCGCGCTGTTGCCGCCGGGGGCGATGAGCCAGAAGTCCTGGCTCCAGTAGTCCTCTTCGGAGGCAAGTCCCTGGTCAACCAGGTCCCAGAAGGCGGACTGCTGCCGCTCGAACTCGGTTTTGAGGCGGCAGACCACGGTAAAGTCGGAGGAGGCCAGGCTGAAGTAGGTGATGGAGGTATCGGCGGAGGTATAGTCGTCGGGCATGGCGTCGGAGATTTCGCTGTCGTAGGAGGCCAGGGCGTAGCCGATGGGGCCGGAGACGAGACAGTCCGGACCGATGGAAGCGCCGTTCCCATCCACAAAATGGACGGTGATGTCGGTTTCCTCGCCGTAGACGGAGCCTTCCAGCTGATTGAGCATCCGCATGAGGAGGACGGTGCCGTCGGCCCGCTGGATGGTGTCGGCATAGCCGAAGGAGCCGTCGCTCTTGCCGGAGACGATCTTCAGCCGGTAGAGCTCGGCCACCGCGTCCTGATGGACCTCATCCATTTCGTCCCAGTCGGAGAAAACGTCCTCCGGGTCCGGCTGTTCTCCGTCGTCCTCGTACCACAGCCAGGAGGCGGACGGGTGTAGCACGTCTCCGTCGGGAATGGCCTCGGCCAGGAGGAGGGCGGCGTCCTGCCGGGTGATGGGCTGGTCCAGCCCGTCGGGGGAGACGAGGAGCTGGTCGCCGGCGGAGAGAAGGCCGGCCTCCAGGACGGTCATATAGCCGGCGGTATCCCAGGGGTAGATCTGGGCGTTGGCGTCGTACTGCTTATGGGCCACGGTGCGGGAGAGGAGGGTAAGGAACTGCCCCCAGGTCAGGGTGCCGGAGGGGTCCATGCAGTTGTTGCCCACCCCCTGAATGACCCCCAGCCGTTCGGCGTGATTGACCAGGGAGTAGGCCCAGTGAGTGTAATCCATGTCAGCGTAGGCGGCGGAGGCGGCCGGCAGGGCGGAGCAGCTGAAGAGCAGCGTAAGTCCCAGTGCGATCCATCTTTTCCGATTCATGTAATCTCTTCTCCTTTGCAGCAGATTTGTCAGGAAAAAGTGTATCCTTTTTGTGGTAAAAACACAAGAGGAACACGGAAGGAGAAGAAAAAAATAACCATTAAAACGGCCGGTCATACCCCGGTATACCGCCGCAGGATGGACAGCGGCGGGACGGCTCTGGGGAGCTGGATGGTAAAGCGCATCTGGGGGGTACGGGGCTGGGTC
>NZ_JACLZC010000037.1 GCF_016901735.1 Pseudoflavonifractor phocaeensis
GCCGTGGATCAGCTCCGCTCCCCCTCCATGCCCTACGACCCCAACGGCGGCTTTTCCCCCGTGCTGCTGGAGCTGTCCGACCTGCTTCCCCTCTCCTTCTTCCTCCCCCAGCACGAGGACTGATCCGCCCCTTTTCAGTCCGTTTTATGGGACACTCCTTTTGCTATACTAAAGGCATCTCAAAGAGAAGGGAGCGTCTTTCATGGGCTATGAATTGAAATGGGTACACGGACATGTGGAGGTCTACGACCAGGCCGGACGGTTTTGCTTTTCGGCGGACAGCGAGGGAGAGGCGCTGTCCGAGCTGGAGGCGGCGGAAGCGGCCTAAGCCCTTGTTTCACCGGGAAAAAAGTTGTATAATAACCGCGCCGGGAGAAAAAAACCGGCGCGGTCTTTTTGCTTTTTTATTTGAAAGGAAAAAGGAGAACTGTCCTATGAAGCTTGCTCTCTTGGAACCGCTGGGCATCCCCCAGGACCGTCTGGTGGAGATGGTCGCCCAGGCCGTGGACGGCCGTATGGACGTGGTCGCCTATGACACCAGAGTGGAGGACGTCCCCACCCTCATCCAGCGCTCTCAGAACGCCGACGCGGTGATCCTGTCCAACTTCCCCTACCGGAAGGAAGTCATGGCCCACTGCCCCAACCTGAAGTACATCGACGTGGCCTTCACCGGCGTGGACCATGTGGATATCGACTACTGCCGGGAAAAGGGCATTGCCGTGTCCAACTGCGCCGGCTACTCCACCGTGGCGGTGGCCGATCTGGTGTTCGGCATGGTGCTCTCTCTGGCCCGCAATCTCAGCGCCTGTGACGCCGCCGTCCGTCAGGGGGGCACCAAGGCCGGCCTGGTGGGCTTTGAGCTGGAGGGGAAAAAGTTCGGCGTCATCGGCGCCGGGGCCATCGGCAGCCGGGTTGCCGCCATCGCCGCCGCCTTCGGCTGCCAGGTGTACGCTTACAGCCGTACCCCCAAGGACCTGCCTGGCGTCACCTTCACCGATCTGGACACCCTGCTTTCCACCTGCGACATCGTCTCCCTTCACGTCCCCGCCACCCCGCAGACCCGCCATCTCATCAACGCCGAAAAGCTGGCCCTCATGAAGCCCACCGCCCTGCTCATCAACACCGCCCGGGGTCCGGTGGTGGACAGTCAGGCCCTGGCCGACGCCCTCAACGGCGGACGCCTGGCCGGCGCCGGCATCGACGTTTTTGAGATGGAGCCTCCCGTTCCCGGGGACCATCCGCTCCTCACCGCCAAAAACGTGCTGGCCACCCCCCATGTGGCCTTCGCCACCGCCCAGTCCATGGAGAAGCGGGCCGTCCTGGTCTGCGAGAACCTGAGGGCCTGGTTGGACGGCAAACAAATCAACAAGATCTGCTGAATCTGTCCCGCGAAAGGGGCCATGCAGCGGAAAAGACGTACCGCCGAATACCTTGGCGGTACGTCCTTTTTTCGCGCTCTGTTACATGGGGTCTCTGGTGGCAAAATAGGTCCGGGTCTGCTGGACGTTGCGCATAATCTCTTCCTTCAGCTCGGCCACGCTGGGGAACTTCCGCTCCTCCCGCAGCCGGTGGTAAAATTCCATGTGGACCGTCTGTCCGTACAGGTCCCCCTGGAAGTCCAGCAAAAAGCCCTCCACATTGACCGCGCCGTCCTCGTCCACCGTGGGACGGACCCCCACGTTGGTCACGGCAAGATAGCTTCTCCCGTCCTCCAGACAGGCCTTGCAGGCGTAAACGCCCCGGGCCGGAATGAGCACGCCGGGCCGGAACCGGAGATTGACCGTGGGGAAGCCCTGGCTGCTGCCCAGGCGCTTGCCGTGGCCCACCCGGTCACTCATCACGTAGGGATGGCCCAAAAAGGTGACCGCCCGGTCCATCTCGCCCTGGGCCACCAGGGTGCGGATATAGGTGGAGGACACCGTAATGCCGTCCAGCTCCACCTTGGGGATGATGTCGCATCCCACGTTCAGCACCTTGCACAGCTCCGCCAGGCGCTGGGGGTTGCCCTCCCCCTTGTAGCCGAAGTGGAAGTCATGGCCCGCCACCAGATGGACCGCGCCGTGCTCGGCCACCAGGTACTCGGCCACAAAGTCCCACCAGGACATGTGCATCATCCGCTCGTCAAAGGGCGCCACGATCACGTCCTGGATCTGGTAGTAGCGGCGCATCAGGTCCGCCCGATCCACCGGCGCGCTGAGCAGAGGCGGGGGGCTTTTGAGGATCACGCTCTCCGGGTGGGCGTCGAAGGTCACGGCGGAGGGGACGGCGCCGGTCTCCCGGGCCACCTCGCCCACCCGGCGCAGCAGCGCGCCGTGGCCCACATGTACTCCGTCAAAAAAGCCCAGGGCGATGACCCGCCTGGTTTTTTCTCTCTGCTCCATATGCTTTACACCTCGAAAAAGCTCTTAATGGTGGCCAACTTTCCCTGTTTGGCCTGACTTACCGCCAAAAAGCCGCCCGCCGCGCCGTAGACCCGGTAGGTCCCGTCGTCCAGGCCGGGCAGCACCGCCGTCATGCCGTTGCGCACCTTCTTTTCGGTCTCGCCGGCCACGGTGAGGGCGGGGTGGCGGGCAAAATAGGCGTCCACCGGCAGCAGCAGGGCGGCGGGGTCCTCCGCCTGCTGGACGGCCTCCAGCGTGACGGCCCGGTCCAGGCCGAAGCCCGCCGCCCAGGTGCGCCGCAGGGCGGACATGCACCCGCCGCAGCCCAGCGCCTGGCCGATGTCGTGGCAGAGGGTGCGCACATAGGTGCCCTTGGAGCACCGCACCCGGAGGGTATAGGCGTCCGACCCGTCCCGGGAGACGATGTCCAGAGCGTGGATGGTCACCGGACGGGGGGCCCGCTCCACCTCCTTGCCGGCCCGGGCCAGCTCATAGAGCTTCTTGCCGTCCCGCTTGATGGCGGAATACATGGGCGGGATCTGGGCGATGTCTCCCCGGAACCGGTCCAGCGCGGCTTCCACCGCTTCCCGGTCCGCCGTGACGGGATGTGTCTCCAAAACCTCCCCGGTGGTGTCCTGGGTGTTGGTGACCACCCCCAGCTTTAAGCCGGCCAGATACTCCTTGTCCCGCTCGGCGGCAAATTCCACCGCCCGGGTGGCCCGGCCCACAAACACGGGAAGCACGCCGGTGGCCATGGGGTCCAGGGTGCCGCCGTGGCCGATCCGCTTTTCGTGGAGGATGCCCCGCAGCTTGGCGCACACGTCCATGCTGGTCCAGCCCTCCGGCTTATCGATGACGATGATCCCGTTAGCCATGGGCTTCCACCTGCCGGATGGCGTCCAGGATGGCCCGTTCCGCCTCCTCCAGGCTTCCTTCCACGGTACAGCCCGCCGCCGCGGCGTGGCCGCCGCCCCCCAGCAGGGCGCAGACCCGGGTGGCGTTGAGCCCGCCGGAGGTGCGTACGCTCAGCTTGCAGCGGTTGTCCTGCTTCTCCCGGATGGTGACCGAGGTCTCCACCCCTTCGATCTGGCCCAAAAAGGCGGCGATGTCCTCCATATCCTCCTCGGTGGCCCCCGCCTCGTCCAGCAGGGAGAGGGACACCGGGGCCACGGCGATTTTCCCGTTTTCATAGCGGTGCATCCGCTCCACCAGCAGCCGCTCCACCTGGAGCCGGGCCCAGCTCTTGGTGCGGAAGTGGAATTTGTTCAGGGCAAAGGTATCCATACCGGTCTCCATCAGGGCGGCGGCCACCCGGTGGGTGCTTGCGGTGGTATTGCTGTACTGGAAGCAGCCGGTATCGGTGGAGACGGCCACATAGAGGGGAATGGCCTCCTCCCGGGTGACCGGCCCCCACTGGCAAAGGATCTCATAGATGAGTTCGCCGCAGGCCGCGCGAGAGGCGTCCAGGCAGGTCTCGGCGGCGAAAAACTCCTGGGAGGGGTGGTGGTCGATGGCCAGGTCGATCCCCCGCTCCAGCCAGGGCCGCCCGGCATCGGTGATGAGGCTGACGGCGGCGATGTCCACGCTGACCACCTTTTGGGGTTGGTAGTCTACGGGGGCCAGCAGTCCCTCCAGATAGGGGGTAAAGAGATGGGTGGCCCCGGTTTCCGGGCAGATGTGGGCGGTTTTGCCCAGGCGGCGGAGGGCCCGGCACAGGGCGGCGGCACAGCCGATGGTGTCGCCGTCGGGCCGGCGGTGGGTCAGGATGAGGATATCATCCCAGCTCCGGAGGCGGACGGCGGCCTCTTCCAAGGTAATCCGGTTCATTCTTCCTCCTCCAGCACAATATGGGCGTTGGCGGGATTGGCGGGCTTGACCACCGTTTCGTCCCGCAGCAGGGAGAGAATGTGGGCGCCCTGGTCGATGGAGTCGTCCTCCACGAACTGGAGCTCGGGGGTATAGCGCAGGTTGAGGGCCCGGCCCAGCTCCCGGCGGAGATAGCCGCCGGCGGACTTGAGGCCCTTGACCACCTCTTTTACGTCGCTCTTGTCCAGCACGCTGACGTGGACCTTGCAAAAGCGCAGGTCGGGGGTGGTCTCCACGGCGGTGATGGATACCAGGCCGTGGACCCGGGGGTCCTTGACGGTGCGGATCAGGTCCGCCAGCTCCCGCTGGATCTCCTCGTTGATACGTCCAATGCGATTACTTGCCATATTATTCTCCTATTCATGTCATACAGACAGAAAGACCCGTCCCCTCCTCAAATGACTTGGGGATGGAACGGGTCTTTGTTTGGTTGAAAAATGGGGGATGGTTCTGCGGAAGACGCAGGCGGCCACCGCAGCGTTAAGAACATTTGCCGGTGGCAAATGTTTAGCGTAGGCCGGCACGGCTATGCCGGGCCGGTGACGCCCGTAAGAAGCAAAATTACACTTCGATCTGCTCCATCAGATACGCCTCGATGACGTCCCCTTCCTTGATGTCCTGGAACTTCTCGAAGGTGATGCCGCACTCGTAGCCGGAGGCCACTTCCTTCACGCTGTCCTTGAAGCGCTGGAGGGAGGCAATGGCGCCGTCGTAGATGACCACGTTGTCCCGCAGCAGGCGCATCTGGGCGCCGCGCTGCATCTTGCCGTTGGTGACGTAGCAGCCGGCCACCATGCCCACGCCGGTGATGCGGAACACGTTGCGCACCTCGGCCTGGCCCAGCTCCACTTCCTTGAACTTGGGGGCCAGCATACCCTTCATGGCGGTCTCGATCTCATTGATGCAGTCATAGATGACCCGATACATACGCATATCCACCTTGTTGCGCACGGCGGACTCCTTGGCGTTGTTGTCGGGCCGGACGTTGAAGCCCACCACAATGGCGTTGGAGGTGGCGGCCAGCATGACGTCGCTCTCGTTGATGGCGCCCACGGCGCAGTGGATGACCCGCACCCGGACCTCCTCGTTGGTCAGCTTCTCCAGGCTGGCCTTGACGGCCTCGGCGGAGCCCTGGACATCGGCCTTGACGATGATGTTCAGGTCCTTCATCTCCCCCTCCTTGATCTGGCTGAACAGATCCTCCAGGGAGACCTTGTGGCTGGGACCGGCGGCGGCGGCCTTCTGCTCGTCCTTGCGCTGGGCCACCAGCTCGCGGGCCATGCGCTCGTCATCCACGGCGTGGAAGTCGTCGCCAGCGCCGGGGACCTCGCTCATGCCGATGATCTCCACGGGCACGGAGGGTCCGGCCTCGGTGAGCTTCTGGCCCCGGGCGTTGGTCATGGCGCGGACGCGGCCCACGGCGGTGCCGGCGATGATGACGTCGCCCTGATGGAGGGTGCCGTTCTGCACCAGCAGGGTGGCCACGGGGCCGCGGCCCTTGTCCAGCCGGGCCTCGATGACGGCGCCGTGGGCGGAGCGGTTGGGGTTGGCCTTAAGCTCCTGCATCTCGGCGGTCAGGTTGACCATTTCCAGCAGGTTGTCGATGCCCTGGCCGGTCTTGGCGGAGATGGGGCAGATGATGGTCTCGCCGCCCCACTCCTCGGGCACCAGCTCATACTCGGTGAGCTGCTGCTTGATGCGGTCGGGGTTGGCGGTGGGCTTATCCATCTTGTTGATGGCCACGATGATGGGGATATTGGCGGCCTTGGCGTGGTTGATAGACTCCACGGTCTGGGGCATAATGCCGTCGTCGGCGGCCACCACCAGGATGGCGATGTCGGTAATCATCGCGCCCCGGGCGCGCATGGCGGTGAAGGCCTCATGGCCGGGGGTATCCAGGAAGGTAATGCGCTTGCCGTCCACGTCCACCTGGTAGGCGCCGATGTGCTGGGTGATGCCGCCGGCCTCGCCGGCCGCCACCCGGGCGTGGCGGATATAGTCCAGGAGGGAGGTCTTGCCGTGGTCCACGTGGCCCATGACCACCACCACGGGGGCGCGGGGCAGGAGGTCCTCCTCCTTGTCCTCGGAGACGTCGATGAGCTTTTCCTCGATGGTGACGATGACTTCCTTCTCCACCTTGCAGCCCATCTCCTCGGCGATGATGGCGGCGGTGTCGAAGTCGATGATGTCGGACAGGGAGGCCATGACGCCGTTCTTCATCAGGCACTTGACCACCTCGGCGCCGGTCTTTTTCATGCGGGAGGCCAGCTCGCCCACGCCGATCTCGTCGGGAATGAGGACCTTGACGGGGGCCTTTTTGGCGATCTCCTGTTGGAGGCGGCGCATCCGGTCCTGCTCCTCCTGGCGGCGCTTATTGCCGCCCTGGAAGCCGCCCTTGCGCTGGTTGCCGCCCCGGCCCTGGATCTTCTGCTTGCCGGCCTTCATGCGCTCGGCCTTTTCGGGGGCCAGCTGCTCCAGGCGCTCGTCGTACTTGGCCAGATTCACGTCGCCGCCCTTGCGGGTGTCCACGATCTTCTTCTCCGGCACACGGCTGGCGGGACGCTGACCGCTCTGCTGCTGGCCGCCGCTCTGGGCCGGACGGGCGGACGGCTGGGCGTTGTTGTGGTCGCCCTGCTTCTTGGGGGCGTTCTGACCGCCGCTCTGGGCGGGCTTGCCGCCTCTGCCGCCGGACTGCTGGCCGCTCTGGGCGTTTTTGCCACCCTTGGGCTGGTGGCGGGCCTCCGCAAATACAGAATCCATATTCTCCACCTGATTGTGCTGGGTCAGATACTCAAAAATAACGGACAGCTCCCCGTCCTCCAGCACCTGCATATGATTTTTTGGGGTCGTCGCGTAACGGGTCAGGATGTCGGCGATCTCCTTGGAGTTGCGCTTAAAATCCTTGGCCACTTCATGCACACGATACTTGTTGTTCAGCAAATAAAGCCACCTCCACTTGTGTGGACTTGTACCAACGAGGAAACACAAAAGGGCGCTTTTGTGCTTGCTCATTGGAACAAGTCCGGTCAAATACTGTCCGTGCTCTTTCTAACCTTTTCCATGGCGCGCCGTCTTTCCGCCCGGCTTTTTCCGGCCGGACCCGGGGGACTGATTGGGGGGCGGGGCCCAGGGCTTGGACTGACGGCGCAGGCGCTCCCGCTCTTTGGCGCGGCGGGCCTTTTCCGCCTTTTGCTGTTCCTCGGCCCGCCGGGAGAGGTCCTCCGCCAGCGCGCCGTACCGCGCCTGATCCATACCGCTCAGCGCCCGGGCGGCGGCGGCGGCCAGGCCCGGGTCGTTGATGGCCGCCATGGCGCAGCTTGTGCGCCCCAGCACGGCGCCCAGCTCTTCCTTACTGTGGGGCACCTGGCAGCAGGGCACGGCCTGTTCCCCGGCCCAGCGGACGCACCGGCGGACGCTGTTTTCCGCCGCGTCTCCCGCCGTCAGCACCAGCGCCGCCGCGCCGCTTTGCAGGGCCAGGCGGACCGGCTCCTCACCGGCGGCCAGCCGTCCCGCCCGGCGGGACAGCCCCACCAGATGCAGCAGGCTATCCATCTTGACCCTCCCGCATCTGCGCTTCCAGCGCGGCGTAGACCTCCTCCGGCATCTGGCAGGAGAAAGCCCGCTCCAGCGCCCGGCTCTTCCTGGCTTTGGCCAGACAGGCGGGGTCGGGACAGACGTAAGCGCCCCGGCCCGGCTTTTTCCCCTTAAAATCCAGGGACACTTCCCCCTCCGGGCTCCTGACCACCCGGATCAGCTCCTTCTTGGGCTTCATCTCCCGGCAGCCCAGACATTGCCGCATGGGGATCTTTTTCGGCATCTCGTTCGCCTCCTTGTGGGCGCGGGCGGCCATAAGGGCCGCCCCTATATGATAAAAGGCACACCGGGGGGCGGCCTTTCCGGGCCGCCTGCCCGGATTTACGCCTCGCTCTCGTCCACCGGGGTCTCGGCCACGGTCTCCTCAGCGGCAATTTCTTCCGCCGCAGGCGCTTCTCCGGCGGTCTCTTCGGTCTCGGGCAGCTCCTCGGCGGCGGAGGCCGGCTTGATGTCGATCTTGTAGCCGGTGAGCTTGGCGGCCAGGCGGGCGTTCTGGCCCTCCTTGCCGATGGCCAGGGACAGCTGGTCGTCCGGCACTACCACGCGGCAGCTCTTGCCCTCGTCCAGGGTGGTGACGCTGATGACGTCGGCCGGCGAGAGGGCGGCGGCCACATAGTCCGCCGGATCGTCGCTGTACTTGATGATGTCCACCTTTTCGCCGTGGAGCTCCTCCACGATGTTGTTCACCCGCTGGCCCCGGGGACCCACGCAGGCGCCGATGGCGTCCACATCGGCGTCGGCCGACCAGACGGCCAGCTTGGTGCGGGAGCCGGCCTCACGGGCGATGGACTTGACCTCCACGGTGCCGTCGTAAATCTCGGGCACCTCCAGCTCAAAGAGCCGCTTGACCAGCCCCGGATGGGTGCGGGACAGGAGGACCTGGGGTCCCTTGGTGGAGCGGCGGACCTCCATGACGTACACCCGCAGGCGCATCCCCTCGGTGATCTCCTCCCCCTTGACCTGCTCGTTGGCGGCCAGGTGGCCCTCGGTGCTCTCGTTGCCCGAGCCGATGCGCAGCGACACCGCGCCGGAGCGGGGGTCGATACGGGTGACCAGGCCGGTAACGATCTCATGCTCCTTGGAGGAGAACTCGTCATAGATCATGCCGCGTTCCGCCTCCCGCATGCCCTGGATGATGACCTGCCGGGCGGTCTGGGCGGCGATGCGGCCGAAGTTGCGGGGCTTGATCTCGATGCGCAGCACATCGCCCAGCTGAGCCCGGGGCAGCGTGGCCCGGGCTTCCTCCAGGCTCATCTCGGTGCAGGGGTTATCCACCGTCTCCACCACGTCCTTCTTGACGAACATACGCACGGTGCCGGCCTTCTCATCGGCCTCCACCGAGATGTTGTCTCCCACGCCCTCGTGGTCCCGCTTGTAGGCGGTCACCAGGGCCTGGGTGATTTTCTCGATCATATAGCTCTTGGGGATGCCCTTTTCCTGCTCGATCAGACCGATGGCGGCAAAAAATTCCGCCCCGTCCAGCTCATTGCTCTTTTGGGCTTTTGCGTTCTTTCTCGGCATGATGTTCCATTCTCCTTTATCAAATGCGCACGTACAGCCGTACCTGCGCCACGTCTTTCTTGTCAAACAGCACCGGCGCGCCGTCGATGTCCAGGGTGACGGCGCCGTTTTCATAGGCCGACAAAAGGCCCACATAGTCCTTGCGGCCCTCCCGGGCCCGGTAGAGGCGCACCTCCACCTCGCTGCCCAGAAACCGCTGGAAATGCTCGGGCTTTTTCAGCACCCGGTCGATGCCCGCCGAACCCACCTCCAGGGTATAGCTCCCCTCGATGGGGTCGGCCACGTCCAGCGCGTCGGACAGGGGGCGGGATACCGCCTCGCAGTCGTTGATGGACACGCCGCCTTCTTTATCAATGAATACACGGAGGAACCAGGTCCCGGCCTCCTTGACGTATTCCACATCCCACAGCGTACAGCCCTGCTCCGCCGCGATGGGTCCGGCCAGAGCGGCCACCGTATCGGTCACCTTTGCCATTTGCGCACCTCCGAATAGGGGCTTCCATAAATTTACATGCCCGTTTTTTTCAAAAAGAAGAGCGGGGCGGGCCCCACTCTCACAATACCTACACTACTATCATGGCGATTATACCACACACCGCCCAGCGGCGCAAGTAGTTTGCCCTATTTTATACGGTTGTTTCAGTTCTGACGGGGAAAAAGCGGTCATTTTTGTCCTCTTTTGTGTTTCGGCCCTCCTGTTTGGATTGACATGCCCCGTCTTTCTGCTAGAATAAAAACAGCGCCGCCCGCCTTTGGGCGTTGTTTGGGCGGCGCCTTCCCCTTTCACCCCCCGACGAGACAGTGAGGAATCGACATGAATGAACGCAATCGCGCCGCCGCGGTGCTGGCTCAGGTCCAGAAAGCGGTGGTGGGCAAGGATCAGATCCTGGCCCGGGCTCTGCTGGCCATTCTGGCCCGGGGCCACATCCTGCTGGAGGACATCCCCGGCGTGGGCAAGACCACCATGGCCCTGGCGTTTTCCAAAGCCCTGGGCCTTGCCTACAAGCGGGTGCAGTTTACCCCCGACGTAATGCCCTCCGACGTAACCGGCTTTTCTGTTTATGATAAAAACACCGGCAAGCTGGAATACCAGCCCGGCGCGGTGCTGTGCAATCTCTTCCTGGCCGATGAGCTCAACCGGGCCACCAGCCGCACCCAGTCGGCCCTTTTGGAGGCCATGGAAGAGGGACAGGTGACGGTGGACGGGGTAAGTCATCCGGTGCCCCAGCCCTTTTTGGTCATCGCCACCCAGAACCCGGCGGGGGCGTCGGGCACCCAGCTTTTGCCCGACTCCCAGCTGGACCGGTTTATGGTGCGTCTCTCTCTGGGCTACCCCAGTGCCGCCGACGAGGCCGACCTGCTCCGGCGCAAGCAGCAGGGCAACCCACTGGACCAGGTGGAGCAGGTGGCCGACGCCCAGACGCTGGAGGAGATGCGCAAAGCCACGGACCAGGTTTTTCTCAGTCCGCCGGTCATCGACTATATCGTCTCTCTGGTGGGGGCCACCCGCGCCCATCCCCTCATCGTCCAGGGTGCCAGTCCCCGGGCCTCTCTCGCCGTGGCCTCCATGGCCCGGGCGGCGGCCTTTTTCCAGGGCAGGACCTATGTGATCCCGGAGGACGTGCAGCTTGTCTTTCGGGACACCATCGACCACCGGCTCATCCTCTCTCCCCGGGTGGAGGGAGAGGGACTGCCCCATCCCACCGCATCCATTCTCAAGGGGGTCAAGGTCCCCCAGCCGGAGTGACGGCCATGGTGTTCCGTCGTCTGGGCTACGCCGCGGCGCTGGCCGGAGCGCTGCTGGCCTTTTTTCTCTCCTCCGGCTATTTCGCCTGCTATCTGCTGCTTCTCCTGCTCCTCCTGCCCGTGCTCTCCCTGGCGGTGAGCCGGCTGCTGGTCCGGCGGGTCTCTCTCACCCTGTCCCCCGTCCCCGCCCGGCTGGAACGGGACGAGGCTTTGTCCTTCCGGCTCTCCGTTCAGGGAAACGGCGGTCTTGTCACCCGCGTCACCGGCACGCTGGAGGTGGAAAACCGGCTGACCGGGCAGAAAAAAAGCGCCCGCTGGTCGCTGCCAAGCCAGGACGGAACGTGTGCGCTCTCCCAGTCCGGGCGCTCCGACCACTGCGGGCTGGTGGTGTGTACCGTCAAGCGGGCCCGGGTGTGGGATCTGATGGGGCTTTTTTCCTGGCCGGTGACGCTGCCGGCCCCAGCGGCGGGCGCGGTCTTTCCCCGTTTTTTGGAGGGGAAGCCCATGCCGGAGCTGGAGCGGCCCTCCGCGTCGCTCCGGCTGCGCCCCCGGCCCGGCGGCGGTCCCGGCGAGGACTACGAGCTGCGGGACTACCGCCCCGGCGACCCTCTCCGGACCATTCATTGGAAATGCTCGGCCAAGCGGGAGGACCTGGTGGTCCGGGAGGTACTGGAGCCCACCCCGTCGGCGGTGGCCCTGACCTTTGACCGGTCTCTTCCGCCCGCCGTCCTGGACGCGGTGCTGGACCGGGTCCAGGCCCTTTCCCGGCGGCTCATCGCGGCGGAGTCCCCCCATTTTCTGGTCTGGATGGAGGGAGACGCCCTGCAATGGGCGGCGGTCTCGTCCTCCGACCAGCTGACGGCGGCGCTGATGCGCCTCTTTTCCCGGTCCGTATCCGGAACGCCGGCCTCTCTGGCCGAGACGCCGGTGGCCATTCCCGGCTATTCGGGCCAGCTGCGCCCCTTCCACGTGACACCCGACCTCTGGCAGGAAGGAGGGGCGCTATGAGACGTTCCGGACGCGTGTCGGCGGCTCCCGTCCGCCTGCTGGCCGACAGCCTGCTTCTCTGGGCCTTTCTGTGGGGCTCCGCCGCCTGTTTTTCCACCTCTTTTTCCATGGATGCGGACCATGTGCTTTTGCTGGCCGGCTGTGGGGCGCTGGCCGTCCTCTATATGGCGGTCTTTGCCCTGCCCTTCCGCTTTGGCCTTCCCCTGCTGATGGCGGGAACGGCGGCGGCGGCCGGTCTGCTGTGGCAGGTGCGGGATCTGGTGTGGGCGGGCTGGGCGGCGGTCCAGTGCGCGGTGGTCAACGCCTACGCCCAGGTATTTCCCCAGATCCATACCATCGTCCCCATCGCCGAGCTGACCCAGCGGGAATGGCAGCTGGCCTTTACCGTCGCGCTTTTGCTCATGGCGCTGATTTTTGGCTATCTGCTGGGCTGGGCCCTGCTCTTCTGCCGGTCTCTGTGGCGGAGCACGGCCCTTGCTCTGCTGGCCCTGGCCCCCGGTCTGGTCATCGGGCTGGTTCCCGCCCATCTGCCTCTGATGGTCCTCACCGGCGGCTGGTGCGCGCTGCTTCTCTCCTCTCTGGTGCAGCAGCGGGACCCGGCCAGGGGCGGATGGGTGGCGCTGGCGTCCGGCGGCTGCGCGGCGGTGCTGCTGGCGGCGCTGACTCTGCTCCTCCCGCCCGGCTCCTACCAGCCGCCCCACTGGGCCGCTCAAACGGGGACCGCCCTGACCGAAGGGCTCCGCCGGCTGACCACCGGCCTGGATCTCAGCGGCTGGTCCCTGTTCACCGGCGGCCACGGGCTCACCGCCGCCGGCTCCTCCTCCCATGTGGACCTGGACGCCGACGTCCTGACCTACGACGGCCACACCGTCCTGCGCATCGAGACCGACTATGTGGGCAAGCTCTACCTCCGGGGCTACTCCACGGCGGTGTATGAAAACAACACCTGGTCCCCTCTGCCGGAGGAGGTTTACACCGGCTGGCTGGACGAAAACGGCTCCCTTGTGGGGGAAGGGGGCGCTCTGGACCTAAACCCCCTCAATCTGCCTGCCATGGCCGCCGGTGATTCCACCTATTATGCCATTACGGTGGAAAACCTGTCCGCTCCCGGCGGCTGCGTCTATTTTCCCTATCAGCTGCTCTCCCGTCCCGACGAGCTGCGGGGGGCCCTTTTTCAGGATGACGCCGCCCTGTCCCGGGAGCTGCTGGTGCGCACCCACACCTTTTATTTCCGGCCCAGCGCCCTGGACCTGAGCCAATGGGCGGGTCTTGCGGGGGAGGCCGACCGGGCGGAGACCAATTACGCCGGCCAATTTGTACCCAGCTATTATCTCCAGCTGCCCGACGGCATGGCGGAAGGGCTGCAAAGCCATTGCCAGGCCGCGCTGAACAACCACATGACGTCGGGGCCATTTTCCAGCCAGGCGGAGTACGAGCTGGCCGCCGCCCAGGCCGTCTCCGACTATCTGGACGCCCTGGCGGAGTACGATCTCACCGTATCCCCGCCGCCGGACGGCTCGGACTATGTGCTCTACTTTCTCAACGAGAGCCACCGGGGCTACTGTATGCACTTTGCCTCTGCGGGAACGCTGATGCTCCGGGCCATGGGGATTCCCGCCCGGTACGTCAGCGGCTTTACGGCCAACAGCAAGGGCGGCTCCACCGAGGTGCCCGACTCCGCCGCCCACGCCTGGGTGGAGATCTATCTGACCGGCTACGGCTGGTACCCGGTGGAGATGACCCCCGGCTACGGTGTGGAGGATGACCCTCAGGCCAGCGCCACGCCGGAGCCCTCGGCCACGCCCAGCGCCGCGCCCACCGCCTCCGTTCCGCCCACCGGCGCGCCCACCCAGACGCCGGACGTTCGCCCCAGCCAGGCGCCCCAGGACCAGGCGCGCCCCGCCGCCCCGGCGCTGTGCTTGCTCTGGATACCGGCGCTGCTGGCGGCTCTTGCGGCGGCGGTGGTCCTGCGCCGGCAGCTGTGCCGCTGGCTCCGCCGGCGGCGGTTTGACGGTCCCTCTCCCAATGAGAGCGCCAAGGCCCTCTACCGGTATGCGCTTGCCCTGGAACGCCGGGGCGCGCCGCCGCTGGCCCGGGCCAAAGCGCTGGCCCAGCAGGCCGCCTTCAGCCAGGAGGGGGTAAGCCGTGCGGAGTGTCAGGCTCTGCGCCGGCAAGTGGAGCAGTACGCCCTCCGGTTTGCCGCCACCCTGTCCCGCCCCCGCCGCTTCCTGCTCAAGTGGCTGTGGGCCCTGCTTTGACCAAAACGGCAAAAAAGCCGCTCTCCGGAAGGTGTGATCCTGCCGGGAGCGGCTTTTGCTCTTTGTGTTCAATTTTGCTCCTGCTCCGAATCGCTCCGGCTGCGCAGCACCTCCAGGGCCGCCTTCAGGAAGGCCGGATAGGGCACCCCCATCAGCCCCAGATTTTCCAGAATGGACAGGGCCTCGTTGGCGGTAAAGAAAAGGATCACCGCCGTACGGGCGTAAGCGTCCGCGCCCAAGATGGTGTCCAGCCGGGCCGCCACCAAAACCAGCAGAAGCTCCGCGCCCTTGCGCAGCAGCCCCTGAAAGCCGGCCCGGCTGTCCAAGGCGCCGTTTTCGCTCTTGTCGGACCGCCGGAACACGCCGGCCACCACCAGCCCCGTGCAGTAATCGGCCGCCATACACCAGATCAAGGTCTGGATGGCCCCGTCCCAGCCGCCCAGGGCGGCGGCGGCCCCACTGCCCAGGGCAGACAGCGCCGCCGTTACGCCGTATCGGATGGATGTGCCGTTCATACGTTTTCCTCCGTCTCCACCATTTTCTCCAGCGCCTCCCAGGTGGTCTCCAGGGCGTCCAGCGTCCCCCAGGTGCCGAACCGCTCCTCCATCTTCTTCCAGGTGATGTACCAGTAGAGATAGGTAATGTCCAGATGGCAGGGCAAAATATCCTCGATGATTTTTTGCATTTCCCCAAAGCCCTCCGGAATGCCGGGCACCTGTGGAAAGCGCACCGTCACATAGCCGGGCGTGCCGGTCTCCTCGGCCAGGGCGTTGAGGCCGCAGCCTCTCAGGTTGTCATTGATGTCCTGAAGGGTGAAGCTGTCCCCGCCGATGCGCAGCAGCGCGGCCAGGGCGGCCCGCCGGTCCTGGACGGTGCTGGCCACCGGTTTGCGGACCAGCAGCGCCTCCAGCCGGTCCAGTCCCCAGTCCTCCGCCGTGGCCAGCAGCGTCTCCCGTTCCGTCTCGTCCAGGGCGTCGGAGACCTGGTCCAGCGCCTCGCCCACCGCCTCCAGTGCGCCGCCGTTGATGGTGCCCTCCAGGCGGTAGACCCCCATGGGCGCCAGCAGGGCGCGCAGATTTTGTGCGCCTGTCATGTCTCCCCCTCCCAATCGCCCACGGTCAGGCTGCCCAGCCGCAGCAGGGTATCCGCCTGGGCGGGCACATCCTCGGCCGGCTGGACCACCGTGCAGTTGCCCACCGCCGGCTGGGAAAAGACCTGCTGGATCAGCGCCGCCCGCAGCAAACTCTGTCCCAGCCGGCTGCCGTCAAACCAGCTTGTCACCGCCGACTGCGCACTCTCCCGCGCCGCCTGGGCGGTATAGCCCTCCGCCGGCGCTACGTTTATACTCACGTCCACCTCCTGAAGCTCCGGTCCCCGGACCTTCACATCCACGGCGATCTCCCGGCGTTCCTGGAAAAATTGCTTTAACTCTTCCAGCAGCTGGTTTTCCGGCGTCCCCGCGGCGGTGGAGACCACCACGTCCACCGTCCCCACTCCCCGGCTCCTGGGGATGACGGCGGCGGCGGCCACCTCCGGGAAGGAGAGGGCTTCCTGCTGATAGAAGGCGGCGTTTGCCCCGTTGGGCATCCGGCGGTAGGTCTCCATCACCCGCTGGCGGAGGCTCTCGTCGTCCTCGGCGTCGCTGCCGCCGGCAAAGGCCGCGGGGTTGACGCATCCCGTAACCCCCACCGGCGCCACCGCCATGGTGAGGATGGTCCCCGCGCCCACATTGCCCGCCGTCCCCGGCTCCAGCGCCTGGGCGGGCACATCCACCGACGTCTCGCCCTGGGGCAGCACCGCCGCCTGGGTGGTTTCAAAGCGGATAAGACCCGCGGTCATGCACACCGTTCCCGCCGGGATGGACAGCGCGGCGCCCGCCGCCTCCCGCAGAAAGCGGATGCTCCCCTGGGCCGCGGCGGCGCTCCGCCGCTCCAATCCTCTGAGCTGAGCGTGAAGCTCCAGATAGCTTCCCTGGGCGGTCTGGGGAAAGGCCTGCCGTCCGATCCAGTCCTCCTGGACATAGAGGGCGTAGAGCTGGGCGGCCACAGCATAAAGCCGCACGGCAAGGTCACTGCCGGCGCCGGTCTCCATTCCGGTCTCTGCCTGAAAGCGGGAAAGCATTTCACTGTAAATTTCCTCAATGGTTTTCAAGGCGTTCCTCCCTTAAACGGTGGTTTGGAGCTGGAGCGGCTCGCCCTGCCAGTCCAGAAAGACCGTCAGGGCCAAGCGGTCCTCCTGCTGGGTCAGGGCGACGCCGGTGACCTCCAGGTCCGGCTCGTCGGCCAGGGCCTCGGCCACATACTGGCGCGCCAGGGCGGGGCGGACGCTGGGCTTTTCCCTGCCCAGGGTGTACAGGCGGCTGCCCAGCTCGGGCAGGAAGGGAAAGCTGCCCCGCCGGATGGAGAGCTTCCACAAAACCCGCTGAAGCAGGGCCTCGCCTCCCTCCACCCGGCAAACCCCTCCCTTTCCGTCGGGGACGTAATCGCCGTCCCGCAGCATCAGTTCCATGCGTTCTCTCCTTCCGCCGCCATTTCCCGGCCGTTAAACCGGAGGGATTTCCCCCAAATATCCACCGTCCCGTCCCGCTTGAGGTGGATGGACGGTCCGTCGTGCACGAAGATTTTTACCTCCCCCGGCTCCACCGCGCCCTGGCACCGCGCCCCGGCCACACAGGGGGTCTCTCCGGCGGCGCCGGCCTTAAGCACCAGGACCTGCTGGTCCAGATCGGGACGCCAGCAGTATCCCCCCGGCGCAAAGACAGGCAGGGACCGCCGCTCGCCGTCCAGATAGACCGCCGCCGGGTCGCCGGCCACGGTGACCTGTCCCAGCCGTGGAAATTCCGTCTGGGGGTCTGCTTTTTTGCTCTGCCGCACAAGCCACATCACAGGGTTCCTCCTTCCAGAGCCGAAAGGGACAGGGTGCTGTACGTCCCCTGTCCGTTCCAGCCGCATGTCATTTCCTCCACCCGCCAGTCACCGGCGCAGCCCGGCCAGGCGTCCTCCACCCTGACGCACGCGCCCGGCCAGGCGGGAAAGAGTGCGGTGAGCGATGCCTCCAGCATTCTGGCCTCCCGGGCGGACTGCCGGAGCTGATAGGCGCCGTTATACCGCATGGCCTCATAGCCGGTCTTATTGGGCATGGTGAGCACCTTACGGCTCAGCCCGCCCCGGGCGGAAAAGTCCTGGTCAACGACGGTATAGAGCTTTTGTCCGGCGGTGTCCCGCACCAGCACCCGGTCGTAGCGTCCATACCGCTTTTCCCGCAGCACCAGGGCGGTCAGGGCGGTATTGGCGGTGAGGGTGCAGGTGATTTCCGCCGCCGGGGCGGTCAGGACCAGCCGGCCCAGCCGGTCAAACCGGGGGGTAATCCCGCCGTAGCAGCGGGCAAACCGGTCCAGCACCTGCCATTCGCTGCTGCCGGTGCTCACCGAAAAGCCGGACACCGCCGGCATGGCGTCCGCCTGGGCCACCGATATGCCATAGGGGGCCACATGGTCCCGCAGGATGTCCTCCAGCGTGGCCACCTGGTAGTCGCTGCCCACCGCCTCGTTGTCCAGCAGAAGGGCGGCCATCCCCCGTCCCTCCACCGTCAGGCGGGTGCCGCCGTCCTCCCAGGCGCTCTCGCACTCGTCCACCACGCCGGTAAAGACGGTCTCGCCGTTCCACACCGCCTGAAAGCGGGTGGCCTCCGGCAGGGACTGGGCCAGGGTGCCGTCCCACAGGCAGGTGACGGAAAAGCTGTCGCAGGGGTCGCCCATGCCGTAGGAAAACCGCCACTGGCAGACGGTCGGCAGGCGGAGGGTGGTTCCGTCCCAGCACTCCAGGTATCCCGTCAAAGCCGTCATTGGACACGCACCTTCTCTCCCACCTGAATGAGATTGGGGTTTTTGATCTGGGGATTCAGGGCGATCAGCGCATTCAGGTCCACCCCGTAGTCCACGGCGATGGACCAGAGGCTCTCCCCTTTGATCACGGTGTGGTAGCGCGGGGCGTCGTCCGGGACCGTGTCGGTCTGGACCGTGCCGGACGGCCCGGCGACGGCGGTCAGCCCGGTCACGTGGCCGGTATAGTCCTCCCAAAAGGCGAAGGAATAGGCCACATAATCCTTTCGGGGCTCTTGCCGGAGGGACAGCTCGGCGAAATAAGCGCTGGCGCACTGCCACACCGGATGGACCAGCATTCCGGGGCCTTCGCCGTAAAAGACGGAGGCCAGTTTTTTGAACTCCTCGTAGGCATTTTCCCCCACAAATTCCCCCTCCCCCCGCATGATGCGGCGGGTGGGCCCCAGATCCTGGAGGGCGTAGCGGCCGAAGGGCACTTTTTTTACGCTGATGACCCGCTGGTAGTCGATGGTATAGGTCCTGGGGTTGTAGGGCCACACATAGTCCTTATAGCGCATGGCGCTGAGATTCACGCTGTCCGTACCTCCTTTGGGTCAGGTCTAGTAGAGGCGAAAGCCGCCGTCGTAGCGTCTGGCCTCCCGCTCCAGCCGCCGGTCCAGCCCGGCCAGGTCGGACCACCCCTGGTTCTGGGTCTCTTCCGCGGGCAGAAGGAGTGCGGCGGTCTTGGGGGCGGGGGATACGGCAAAGGAAAGGCGGCGCAGGGTGCGATACAGATTCCATGCGCTCTCCCGTTCTCGTTCTCCTTTGTCGCCTTTCTCTTGTCCGGCGGCGCGGCGCGGCGCATTTTCGCCCGTCCAGGCGACCTCCTGCCGGACCGGAACCGGCGTCGGAGGCTCCGTCCGCGCTTTTTCTATCCATCCGGCGGACAGGAGGAACCTTTCCGCTCCGGCGCGCCGCTGCTCTTCCGCCCCGTTTGCGTGTACGGCGGCTTCCATCCCCGCCCCTGCCGGACGAAGGACCGCCGCCGTAGCCGCAACGGTTTCCTCGTCCTCTTCGGTCTCCTGCCGGAGCAGGACTTCCAAATAATCGGTCATGGCAATTCTCCCCGACTGAGGGCGGCAAAGCGCGCCTCGTCAAAGGCCGCGTTTCGGCTTCCCTCGGCGTCAGCCAGGCGTAACCCGCAGACGGGACACCGGTCCTCCAGGGCCTGGGTCCGGCAGGCGGGGCACATCCGGTCCAAAAGCTCCTGGTCGTCCAGCATCATGTGGAGGGCGCACCAGAGGTAATCCCGGTTTTTCATCTCCCGGGCCCGCTCCTCTGTGGGTAGCACGCCGAAGGCACGGAGCACGCGCCAGCGCAGCCTGTCCTCCGGCGCGTGCTCCAGACTTTTTTTAGCCCGTCGATCCGCTCCTCTCCGCAGTGAAAGCCGGGATTTTCCGCCCGGTCAAAGCGCGCCCAGATGCGGGCCAGCGCGCCGATCTCCCGGGGCGTCAGGGCGTCCAGCACCGCCTGGCCGGCAGAAAAGAGCGGCTGCCCCCGGCCGTCCAGCAGAGCCCGGGCCAGGAGACAGGCGTTGGCGCACAGCGGCCGTTCTTCCGCGCCTTTTGCCAGGGTCTCGCTCTCCCGCCGGGCCTCCAGCACCTCCCGGGCGGAGAGGAGCCGCAGCTGCCGGCCATCCTCCAGGCGGAGCGCCTGGGGTCCGGCGGTAAGGGCGGCGGCGTCATGGGCCCCCGTCATACGCTGGTCTCAATGCGCCGGGCGGCCACCACGGTGATCTTTTCCACCACCATAGCGCCCAGCGCGCCGGTCTCGCTGATGTCCTGCCACTGACAGCCGGAGTAGATGATTTTCCGGTCCGGCTTACAGATCACCAAGCTGAAATCGGACAGGGCATGGAAGTCCAGCCCGTCCCGGACGGCCTCGTCGGTGGCATAGAGGCGGGTCAGCTCGATGATATGGGTCCGCTGACCGGGGATGGTGGCCACCGGCTCCTCTTCGCCGAAGGCCTCCACGGTCTGGCTGGTTTTGCTGGTTTTGGCGGCGTAGCTCTGGACCACGGCCACCTTTTTTCCGTCGATCTCCAAATAGATGTCGCTGCTGGTGGGAAAACCCGCCACCCCCATACTGGATTCCTCCTTGCAATTATACGGTAATGTGGGCCGTCAGCCAGATCTGGTTGAGGCCGTGGGCCACGGTAAAGGAGAACTCCACCTGACAGACGGTGGGGTCCTCGGCATCCGCGGTAACACTGAGTCCGTCATAGCCGGTGATGATCTCCCGGCTGAGCTTGTTTTCCAGCTCCAGCACCACCTGGGAACGGATGGCGCCTCTAGTCTGTTCGGTATTTTTGGCCCGCCGGAAGCGTGCGCGGAGGGAATCCCGAAGGGTGGGGATCACGTCGTCCACGATCCGGATGGTGGTCAACTCCCGCCAGGTGGTATCCTGGACCTGGCCGGTCTTGGTGCGGGTGGTGATCCCCCGGACCACGGAGAGGGTGCCCGCAGACTCCTCCAGGGGGGTGACGCCGCCCCGGACCAGCACGTCGATTTCCTCGTCGGTGTAGACCGTCTCCAGTCCGTTCAGTCCGGTGAGAACGGCCCCGCCCAGGGGGACGGCGGGGTCGGTTTCGGCGGCGATGCGTCCGGCCAGCGCCGCGGCCACCCGTCCGGCGGCTCCCTGGGTCTCGGCGGGGGCGGCCAGCACCACCCGCTCGGAGTTGACCGATCCGGCCAGCTGGGCCAGCTCGGCAGCGGTCTTACCGGCGGGGGCCTCCACCACGGCGATGCGCTCCCGCCGGAGCTGGGAGGCGGCGCTCACGCTGTCCCGCAGGTCCTGCCAGACCGAAAGGTCGGTGCTGTCGCACACCTGGACCCGGACGTCCTCCACCGCGGCCAGCAGGGCGAAGGCGCCGGTATAGTCGTCATCCTCCACCGGCACGGCGCACACCGCGCCGGCGCCGTTTTGAAAGAGGAGCTTTACCAGCTCCGTCATGGCGTCCTCCCCGCCGAAAGCGGACTGGGCCTCCTGATAGCTGCTCAGGCGGTAGAGGGTGCCGGGGCTGCCGCCGGTACTCTGGGCGGCCAGGCCCACGGTCTGGCTGCCGCCGCTGCTCCGCACCAGGGTGGAGGCGTCGTAGGTGGAATAGACGCCGGGGCGCTCGTGGTTGGTCACGGAACTCATGTCAACATCTCTCCCTTCACGTCAAAATCGGAAAAGCAGGTCTGGGTCTCCTGGCCCTCTTCCGCCCACAAGAGGGTGGCATAGACCGCCTGGGCCGGGCACCGGTAGCGTCTGACCTGCCGGTCGAAGGCGGTCTCTCCGCAGGAGACGCTCTGAAGACGCAGGCCGTCGGGCCCGCCCTGGTGGAGGGTGTCCACCAGCCGGTCAAAGGCGGCGCGGACCGCCTCCTCTCCGCCGGATTCAGCGGAGGCGTAGAGATCCAGGCCGAAGGTGAGGCGCACTCTGCGTCCGTATCGCTCCACCCATGCCCCCGCCTTTTCGTCCCACAGCTCGCCCAGGTAATCCCGAAAACCCGCGGGGCCGCTCTCGCAGGCCCGGAGGGAGACCACCGCCACCGTCTCCCGCCGGCTGTCCTGCTGAGGAAAGGCGCACAGGGCATTGATCCCCCGGGACAAAAGGTAATCCCGCAGGGCCTCCCGCAGTCCGTTCAAACCCGTCATACCGCCGCCTCCGGCCGCAGAACGGCCCACCAGTGGCTGAGGGTGGACGCGATGTAAATGGGCTGAGCCTGGCAGACCGCATAGTCCTGTTCCCGGCAGCGCACCCGCGCTCCCCCTTCCAGCGGCTTGTCCGGAGGTCCCAGATAGAGGAATGCGTCCTCCCGCTCCAGTCCCTGGGGCTGAGGGAGGTTCTGCCGGTCGTCCTGCCGCAGGATGGGCTGAACGATGGCCACGGCGGTCTCTTCCGTGCCGTCCGTCCGGCGGAGGGTCACGGTCTGTCCGCACCGTCGGAGGACGGTCTGTACGGCGGCGCAATTCATCCCATCACCCCCCGAAAGGCAAAGCCGTCGTCCCTCAGGTAGGGGCGCATCAGGTCCTGGGCCATCCGCCAAAAAGTCTGGCGGTCCTGTCCGTCGGTCTCCACGGTGAGGTCGCCGGCGGAAAAGCGGCGGACGGTCTGTCCGCCCTCCAGCCCGGCCAGGGTCAGCCAGGCGGCGGCAGTACAAAAGGCGGTGCGGCAGTGGTCCGGGGTCACGCCGGCCCGGAGCCGGCCGGCCAGCTGGGCGCAGGCGGCCCGGGCCAGGATGGTTAAATGCGCCGTCTCCTCCACCTGTCCCATGGTCTTGGCCAAAAGCACGGTTTCCTCCACCAGTTCCATTTTAATCCTCCAGCTGAAGGACCTTGGCCGCGCCGGTGAAGAGCTTGGCAAAGCCGGAGATGCTGGTGATGGCGGCCCGTTCCAGCTGGCGGTCGATGAGCTTGTCATACTCCACCAAAATCTCGCTGCCCTTGACCATTTCCAGGGCGTACCGCTTATCCAGACCGATGAGGGTACCGCCGGCCAGGGCGGAGGTGCGCAGGAGCTTGGCGCCCAGAGGGGTGGCCAGGCGTCCGGTGCCCTGGAAGTTGAGGCCGGTGAGGGGGTCCTGGAACTCGGGCATTTTGAGGAGGGCCCGCATGACGTCCCCCGACACCAGGAGGGTATTCATCTCATAGGGGTGGAACTGGGCCCAGAAGTCCACCAGATCGTCGTAGGCCAGGGCGCCGGCGGTGCCGCCGATGGGGTCCTCTCCCACGGTGAACCGGTCGGCGGGGTTCTGGTTGCCGTCGCCGTTGATGAGCACGTCGATGGCGTCCTCCAGGTGCATGCGGTTGATGTGGGCGCCGATCTGGCGGAGGGTAACCGAGAAGAGGTCCAGCTTCTGATAGCGGATGGCCTCATAGGAGGCCACCAGCATCCGGCCCCGCTTGTGGAGTCGGACCAGGTTTTCCTGGGTTTTCACCTCGGTCTGGGGGAGGACGGCGCCCTCGGCCACATGGCGCAGGCGTTTTTGGTCGTCGTCGGGGACGGAGGTGATGGAGCGGTAGTCCAGGCCGTCGAAGCGGGTGACGGCGGCGGTGATATGGGGGATAAGGTCGCTCTCGTCCATGCCCTGGCGGACGGAGCGGGCCACATATTCGGGGAAGAGGACGGCGGACTGGGCGGTGGAGAAGAACTTTTCCACCACGTCGGAGCCCTCGCCCCGCACCTTGATGTCAAAGCGCTTGAGCTGGCGCTGATAGGCGTCCAGCCCCTCCAGGTCGGTGCCCTTGTAGCGCTCAGAGGGGTCCTCCCGCTCCAGCACCTGGGTAAAGGTCCGTCCGGCCTCGTTGTACATCCCCTTTTCCAGTCTGAGGGTGTCGTAATAAGCCATTGCGCAAACTCCTTTCACACGGTTGCAAAGCTCACAGCAGGATCACGGCGGAGCCGTTTTCGCTGTCGGCGCTGACCACCAGGTAGTCGGTGCCGGCGGTGGAATCGACCTTCATTCCGCCGGAGCCATTGGCGGAGAGCTTGGTCCACCCCACCTTGGAGACGCCGGAGGCGGCCACGGTGACAAAGCCCGCCACCTGAACGGCGGCGCAGCCGTCCCGCACCACCACCGCCATACCGGCGATGTGGTCCCCGGCGGCGCAGGGCTCCACCGCGCCGTCGGCGCTGACCTTGACCACCTGCCCCATTTTCACCGTCTCGCCGCACTGGAAGGTGGCCAGCACCTGGCCGATCCCCTCAAAGGAAATCGCTTTCATGTGTATTCCTCCTTATGCTCTATTTGTCAGATCCGAAATACCTCGTCGCCCGTTCCTCCTTCCGTCCCCTCCTGCCAGAGCTGGGGCGCAGCGGGACAGAGGGCGTCGGCCTGGCGCTGCCACACCTTGCGCAGGGTCTCCAGATCGCCGGCGTCCAGTCCCTCCGCGATGGTGCGCAGCAGCGCGGGCCGGAGCTGGGGCTGGACCAGTGCGCCCAGCCGCACCACATCCGCCCGGAGGCCGGCCAGGTAGCGCCTCCCGGCCCGGGCCTCTTTGGCCAGGAGGTCCAGCGCCTGGCGATATTCGGGGCGGCTTTGGCCCAGGTCCTCCAGGCCGGCGGCGTCCAGACTTTTGATGACGCCTGCGCCGGGCTGGGCGGGGACGGCCACAAAGGACCACTCGTAGGCGTCGGTGGCCTGGCGGAGATCGGCCCAGCAGAGCTTACCGTCGTAGGTTTTCCCCTTGACGTGGGTGCAGCGGCTCCGGTCCTGGAGCTCACAGCCGCAGATGGAGCACACCGTCTTTGCCACGCTGCACCCCACCGAGACCTCCTTTTTGATGCCCCCTTCGATCTGGGCGATGAGGTCGGCGTTCTCGCCGGTGCGCAGCATATAGGCCCAGGCCTTCAGATAGCAGTAGGGCTCGCCGGTCTGGCTGGGCTGTCCGGGGTCCTCCACCACCTGGGTGCGGTAGATGCGTCCCACCTGCTCATGGGCGCTCCACTTGTGGTCAAAAATGCCGCACTTGCCCACGAACAGGGGGGCCAGCTCCTCCAGGGTCTCCCTGGGGAAGCGTTCCAGCTCCCGGTCCACCTGGTTATCGCACAGCCGCAGGCAAAAGGCATAGACCTCCTCGGCCCGGAGGCTGGTGCCGTTGAGGGCGTTGATCTCCTCCAGCTCCTGCCGGGCGGGCAGACCGGCCAGGGCCGCGCCCGCTTCTTTGATGCGTCGCATATCCTTCCTCCTTTTCGGTTAAGATTGTGCCATGTTTTGACGGATCTGGTCGGCCTGGGCCCGATAGAGGGCGGCTCTGGCCTCCTCCACCAGATCCTGCAGGCTGATGTCCTCCCACACCACCTCCACCCACTGGTCAAAGCCGTGGAGGCGGAGCCACCACTCGCAGATCCGCTCCACCACCGGCTCCAGGCTGCGGCGGAGGGCTGCCAGCTCGCTGGTGAGCATATCGGCCTGCTGGGTGCTCATCCGCTCGGTAGAGGACCAGGTGAGGCCCAGCAGGAAGGGGGGCACGCCGGTGCGGGCCACCAGCTGCTCCAGAATCTGGCGCACCGGCACCTCGCTGTCCAAAATCTGGTTGTCCGCGCCGATGACCTTGATGTCCACATCCCCCACCGCCACGAAATCCCGGACGCTGCCCGCTTTGCCGGCCTGCATGGCGGCGGACCACTCTTTTGCGATTTGCTGGCTGCGCTCCTGGGCGTAAGCCCGGTCCAGGCTGTCGCCCGGCTTGTAGACCACGGCAAAGCGGACGTTGCCCATCCGCTCCCAGTTGAGTCCCATGGCCTGATAGATTTTCAGGAGGATACCGGTGAGAAAGGGCATACTGCGCAGGAGGGAGACGCCGTAGGGGCTGCCGCTCTCGGGCTGGAAGGGGGTAAAGAGGAGCAGATCCTGTCTGGGGAGGGGCTCCACCATGCCGTCGGCTTTCCGGAGGCAGAGGGCGAATTCCAGGGGGGAGGCCCCCTCTTTGATCTCCAGGCTGGCGGGATCGCCGCAGAGGAGGGCCGCCACGTCCCGGTGGTCGGGGGAGAGGACGATCTCCCCCACCGCCCGCCCGCAGGTGAGCATGGCGTCCAGGTAGCCATCCAGGAAGGACTGGAGCCCTCTCTGGCCTCTGCCGGTATTGACGGTACGGATAAAGTGCTCCAATCCGGCCTGTGCGCCTTGGTCCAGGGTTTTGACATGGACGCCGCCGGCCAGACGGATGAGCTTCAGGATGGCGGCGTCCACCATGGGGACAGCCTCCCGGATGCTGCGGTAGAGGGCGATCTCCCCATTGCGGAGGGGGACATAGCCGTCCAGCGCGCCGAAGGGGTGGCGCTGGGTATCGCGCAGCTGGGCCTGGACGGCGGTGGGATTTTTGTGCTGTTTGTCTCTGTGAAACCAGCCCAAAGGAAAACCTCCTTTTTCAAAAGATACGGCGTTCCACCGCCTCCACGCCGAAGGGGAGGGCCTCTCTGGCGGCCACGGTGGCGGCGAAGTAGCGGATATCATCCATGGCGTGGTCGTGCTCCTTGCGCACCTTATCTCCCTTTGCCTTTGGGTCCCAGCAGTAGAGGGAGAACTCCCGGATGCTGTCGGCGCAGTCCCGGCAGATGACCAGCTTTTCCTCCCGCAGGAGGCGGGCGGTGGTGCGGATACCGGAGAGGACGTCGTTTTCGGCCTGGACCACCCGCCACCCCTCCCGCAGGAGGGTCTGGATAAAGCTGGCGGCGGAGGGGTCCACCACCACCAGCTCCACGGGGCGGCCGCCGGCCAGGCGGCGCAGGTCCCGGGCGTATTCGCTGTCGGTTTTCTGTCTCCCCTCCCGTTTGGAGTCGTAATAAAACTCCTTTACCCGGTACCATCGTCCGTTCTGCCGGCCCCAGAGGCCGAAGGAGGCGGGATTGACGGTGCCGTAGTCGCAGGAGACGCACCAGCGGTCCATGGGTCCCTGGGGCGGGGGCTGTACCCAGGAGGCGTCAAAGAAGTCGTACACCCTGCCCTCGGCGGCCACCCACTCGCCCAGGACGAAGCGGCGGTAAAAGGTACCGCTGTAACTGCGGGCATAGCGGGCGATGATCTCCGGCGTCAGGGCGGGGTTATCCTCCATGGTAAAGTGGAGGTAGAGGGCCCGATGAGCCTCCTGCCGCTGGACCCATTCTTTATAAAACCAGTGCTCGGGCCCCTCCGGATTGCAGGAGAACCAAAGGCGGCTGCCGGAAACGGAGCAGCGGGCCACGGCCTGCTCCACAAAGGAGCGGGGCATCAGGGCCACCTCGTCCAGGAGGACGCCGGCCAGGGTAATCCCCTGGATGAGTGCGGCGGATCCCTCGTCTCTGCCGCCGAAGAGGTAAAAGGTATTTTCCCACCGCCCAAAGGAGACGGTAATCAGGTTGCGGCTCACCTTTTCGGCGCACCGGAAGCCCAGCGCCCCCAGAGCGGGGAGCAATTCGCGGATGAGGTTGCGCCGCAGGGAGAGGACGGTTTTGCCGCACAGGCCGAAGGCCCGGCCGTGGAAGCGGGCCATGGCCCAGCAAAAAAAGGAGAGGCCGGTACACAGGGTCTTGCCGGAGCGGACCGCGCCGTCACAGATGATGGCCTCCCGGTCCCGCCAGGGGGAGCTTTCACACCACCAGGTCAGGACGGTCCGCTGTTTGGGGGAAAAGGGCAGGAATTTCATTGGGGCTGTCCGCTCCCTTCCAGGGCCTGGAGGAAGCTGGCGGCGGGCCCATCCGGGTCGCCGGTCAGTTCCAGGGCTTTTTCGGCCAGCCGGAGCCGGTCCACCAGTCGGACCTCCACCACCCCCTTGTCGCTCCTGCGGAATTCCTCCAGCAGCGTCAGGTCCAAATGGTCGATCAGCTCCAGCTGCTGAAGCGTGGGGCTGAGGAAGGCCAGCTTGACGGCGTCATTGGGCTTGCTTCTGGCCAGCCGTTTGAGCATCGCCTGTACGATCTCCGCCCCAGTCTGTTCTTTACCCATGCTTGTCTCACCTCCCGTGCGCCTTCATTCCTGTCTGTCCCGTGGAGAAAAGTTGCACGTTTGCGTGCAACAAAAAATAAAAAAATCCGCCGACGCTCAAAAAGAGCGCCGGCGGCAGGCCGTCAGAACGTCAAAGACTGCGGAAAAGCAAAAGGCCCTCGGCAGAGTTTTGCCGTCCGCAGGCGGCAAAACAAAATAAAAGTCCGTTTTTTCCGGCGACATGTGCGTCGGAAAAAACACTGCTCAGCCCGCAAGCGTGCGCGCTCCGCGCGTGCGTCGCGGCGGGCTGCAACCCCTCCAAAAAATGCGGGCATTTTTTGGAGGCGTGTCGAGATTTCTCGACACGCCAATCCGCCGGCGCTCAAAAAGAGCGCCGGCGGACATGCTCGCTGGCTTACAGTGTATGGGTGAGGAAGGTCTCGGGATAGCGGACACGAAGTTCCTCCCAGGCGTGTTCCGCCTTCTCCTTTTGGGCGAAGAGGCCGAACACCGCCGAGCCGGTGCCGCTCATGCAGGCGCCCAGGGCGCCGTGCTGGATGAGGGTATTTTTGATGGCGGCGATTTCGGCCTGCTGCTGGCGGGGGAGGACGTCCTCAAAGACATTGTACATCCGCCGGGCCACACCGCCCAGATCCTGCTGCTCCAAAGCGGACAGCATCCCCTTCAAATCGGGGCGGCGCACCACCTTCACGCTGTCGATGCGCTTGAAGAGGGCGGGGGTGGAG